>JBEKXX010000023.1:0-30933 GCA_049511595.1 Occallatibacter sp.
ACGGGGACGATTGGGAGAGCATTGCGCAAAGGTGAGGTTGGCCGCGGGTGCCCTTAACTGAAAGGCTATCAACTTGATGATAGCGTGTCAAAGAATGGAACCGGTGGACTGAATGCTCGAGGCCGGCGCCATCGCTCCAGGTAGGCAGCGATGAAATCACCTGCTGAGGGGTCAAAAGGCGCGGAGCAGGGCGGACGGAAGCAGACACCGGCCGGAACCAGAAGCGTCACCGCTGCGGAGCCGTCGAGTGCGCTATCCTCAATGATGATTCAAGCATTTGCGCGCGTGTCAAGCCTATGGCATGCACAGTTTTTTTGTATCGCTTGACCCGACCCGAGTATCAGATCATCAAAGCGATCACGGCAACGAAGCATCGCAGAGACGCACCACAGCCTGCACACCGGCGTGCCCGCCCCAATGTTCAATCGCAGAGTGTGGGGGGCCCTGCAGCCAGAGGAAGAATCGAGTGACCCAGAGCAGATTCCAGCGCATTCATGCGATCAGTTGGGTGGTCCTGGCGGTATTGGCAGCTACAGGCTGCCAGAAAAAGCCCGCACCGGGCGCCGGTGGGCCGCAAATGCAGGCCTTGCCAGTGCAGACGGTTACAGTGACCATGGCGCCGGTGGCGCAAATCAGCGAGTATGTGGCCACCATCAAGTCGCGCCGGTCAACGACCGTGTTGCCGCAGGTAAGCGGTCAATTGACAGAGATTGCGGTTCACTCCGGCGACGAGGTGAAGGCCGGGCAGTTGCTGATGGAGATCGATGACCGGCAACAGCGGGCCACCGTCGACTCACTGCGGGCAACCGAACGGCAGAAGAAGGCGATGGACGACTACGACACCGTCGAGGAGGCACGGCAGCAAAAGTTATTTGAAGCCGGAGTGACCAGCCGCGATGCGTACGAGCAGGCGCAGCAGGCTTTTCAAAACGCCAAAGCCGATTACCAGTCGGCGGTGGAAGCGCGCAAGGCCGGGGAACAGTTGTTGAGCTACTACATGATCCGCGCGCCTTTTAACGGCGTGGTGGGCGATATTCCAGTCCACATTGGGGACTACGTTTCTCAGAATCAGTCGCCGGCCACGGTGCTGACGACGGTCGACGAGAACAGCCATCTCGAGGCGTATATCTACATTCCCACCGAACGCGCCGCCGATGTGCGTGAGGGACTGGGTGTAAACCTGACGGACAACAACGGCAAGCTGCTGGAGAAGACGCGAATCGATTTTGTTTCGTCCGAAGTGGACAGCACGCTGCAGGGAATCCTGGTGAAGGCTCCTGTTGAGGCGAAGGCGACCATGCTGCGCAACGCGCAACTGGTGAAGGCCGACGTCATCTGGAGCACAAAACCAATGGCCGTGGTTCCGGTGCTGGCGGTGACGCGGCAAGGTGAAGAGAGCTTTGTTTTCGTGGTGAAACAGCAAAATGGAATGGCCATGGCGCACCGCACATCGGTTGCGCTCGGTGACGCAGTGGGAAACAACTACTCCATTATTTCCGGACTCAACTCGGGCGACCAGGTGATCGTTTCAGGAACCCAGTTTCTGGTGGATGGCATGCCCGTGATGCCCCTGGGCGGACCCCCGCAAGCGCCTCCCGGGCCGGGACAAGGGAATGGACCTAAAAGCAAGGCGGAAGGAGCGCAGCCGGAGAACAGCGGCGCGCCCCAAGCGGCGGCCTATCATCCTCACCACAGAAGGCATCACGGGGCTCGGGTAAGGAAGAGCAAACACCGGCAGCCCGCGACGGTCTCGTAGGAAAGAGGGCTCACAAGTGTTTGTCGACTTCTTCATTCATCGCCCGGTCTTCGCTACGGTTTGCGCCTTGCTGATTATTCTTGCGGGAGCTATCTGCATTCCCAATCTTCCTGTGGCCATGTATCCCACGCTGGCGCCTCCAGTGGTGTCGGTAACCGCGAATTACGTGGGCGCCGACGCGGAGACAGTCGAGAAGGCCGTCACGATTCCTCTGGAAGAAGCGATCAACGGCGTGGAGGGGATGCGCTACATCAGCTCGTCCAGCACCAATAGCGGCAGCTGCGAGATCGACATCACCTTCCAGACCGGATACAACCTCGACATCGCGGCCGTGGACGTGCAGAACCGCGTGGCCAGCGTGGAGGGCCGCCTGCCGGGCGAGGTGGTTTCCACGGGCATCGACGTTCTGAAATCCAACTTCAACTTCGTTTTAGGCGCCGGATTCTTTACGCGGGACGGGCGCTACTCAAGCGAATACATCTCCAACTACCTGGACATCTACGTTATCGACGCGCTCAAGCGCGTGCCGGGCGTGGGCGACGTGGTCAACTTTAGCGCACGCAAGTACGCCATGCGCGTGTGGCTCGATCCGGTGCGCCTGGCTGCACGCGACCTGACCGCAACCGACGTGGTGACTGCGCTCGAAGAACAGAACGTCGAGGTTCCGGCCGGACAGCTCGGCCAGCCGCCAGCCGACACGAAGCAGGCGTATCAGATCCCGGTGCGGGTCGTGGGCCGGCTCACGAGTCCTGAAGAGTTCGACAACCTCATCGTCAAGAACTCGCCCAACGGCCTGGTGCTGTTGAAGGACGTGGGCCACGCGGAGGTGGGCGCCGAGGATTATGGCACTGCGCTCAAGTACCAGGGCCACGACGCGATGGGCATCGGCGTGGAGCAATTGTCGAACGCGAACTCCCTCGATGTGGACAGCAAGGCCAAAGCCGCTCTCGAACAGCTCTCAAAGAACTTCCCTCCTGGTCTGGAGTACGCAATCGCTTTCGATTCCACGACGGCGGTGGGCGAATCGATTCGCGAGGTGCTCATCACGCTGGCCGAAGCGATCATCATCGTTATTACCGTCATTTTTCTGTTTTTGCTCGACTGGCGCGCTACCATCATTCCCGCCGTCACTATTCCCGTTTCGCTCATCGGCACCTTCGCGTTTATCCGCATCTTCGACTTTTCTATCAATTCACTCACGCTTTTCGGCATCACGCTGGCGACGGGCCTTGTGGTCGACGACGCGATCGTGGTCATCGAGAACGTGCAGCGCCACATTCATATGGAGCACTCCAAAGCGCGCGAGGCCACTTCGCGCGCCATGGGCGAGGTGACCAGCGCCGTGATCGCCACTTCGCTGGTGCTGATCGCGGTATTCGTGCCCGTTTCATTCTTCCCCGGAACCACCGGAATTCTGTACCGGCAGTTTTCGCTTACCATCGCGTTCTCCATCGCCATCTCGGCGTTCAATGCGCTCACGCTTTCGCCGGCGCTGTCGGCGCTCTTCCTGCGCGGCGAAGAGGCTCGTCCACGCCAGTTGGATTTTCTCCACATCCGGCTGGTCTCGCGCGCTTTCGCGGCGTTCATTCACGGCGCCGACGCTTTCATTAATTGGTTGGCCGGCACCTATGCACGCATCATTCATGTCGCGCTGCAACTGCGCTATGTGCTCCTGGTGGTCTTCTTTGCCGGGCTCGCCGCAACGGTGTGGATCTACCGCGTGGTTCCCACGGGCTTCATACCGCAGGAGGATCAGGGTTATTTCATGGTGATCGTGCAGGCGCCGCCGGGATCTTCGCTCGCCTACACGACGGCCCTCGCCGACGAGGGAGCCGCCATCATCGCGCAGAATCCCCATGTGGGCGGATTGTTTTCGATCATCGGCTTCAGCTTTTCCGGTAGCGCGTCCAACGCGGGCATGATGTTTGTGAATACAAACACAACGAACGAGCACGGCGAAAAGGCATACTCGACGACCGACATTGTCAAGGATGTCTCTCCTCACCTGCAAATGCTGATGTTCGCGCCTAACGGCGGCCTAGTGGAGGCGGTTGAGCCGCCTGCTGTAGAGGGTGTGGGCAGTTTTGGCGGGTTCCAGTTCATGCTGCAGGATCGGGGCGGCAACACACTGAGCGACCTGGATCAGGCGGCGCATCGGATTGTGAACGCAGGCGACACGCAGAAGGATCTCACCGATCTGTTCACAACTTTCTCCGCCAATGACCCGCAGGAACTGGTTACGATTGACCGCGAGAAGACCAAGGCGATGGGCGTCTCGATCACCCAGATCGCGACAACGCTCAACGTCTTCATGGGCTCGGAGTACATCAACGACTTCGACTACAACAACCGTACTTATCGCGTCTACGTGCAGGCCGACCAGCCTTTCCGTATGAAAGCCAGCGACCTGCACAGCTACTACGTGCGCTCCGACTCCGGGCAGATGGTCCCGCTCGACAACCTGGTCACGGTTGCCGACAGCGCGGGCCCTCCGGTGATTACGCACTACAATCTCTTCCGCGCGGTGGAAATCGACGGCTCGGCCGCTCCAGGCATCAGCTCCGGGCAGGCGATCCAAAGCATGGAAAAGCTGGCGACGAAAAACACGATGCGCGGCATGAGCTTCGAATGGACGGGCCTTACTCTCGACGAGATCGAGTCCAGCGGCAAGGCGCTCCTCATCTTCGGCCTCGGCATCCTGGTCGTCTATCTCACGCTTTCAGCGCAATACGAGAGCTTTGCCCTGCCGTTCATCATTCTGCTGGCCGTGCCGATGGCTGTGCTGGGCGCGTTGGGGCTGGTTTCTCTGCGCGGCCTCGCCGACGACGTCTATTGCCAGATCGGCCTGGTAATGCTCATCGGTCTATCGGCGAAAAACTCGATTCTGATCGTCGAGTTCGCCGAGCAGTTGCTGCGCAAGGGCCGCACCATCTCAGAAGCTGCGATTGAAGCCGCCGAGCTGCGCCTGCGGCCGATTCTGATGACTTCGTTCGCGTTCATCATGGGCGTTCTGCCGCTGGTATTCGCTACGGGAGCCGGCGCGCTTGGCCGCCGCTCAGTAGGAACGACGATCGTCGGCGGCATGTTGCTTTCGACTGTGCTCAACCTGGTGTTCATTCCAGTGCTGTATGTGATCCTGAGGCGACTTCTTCAACGCAACGATTTGGCAGAGGAGACACAGGCGGAAAGCTAGCGTGGTTCGCCGGTCTACGGCTGCCTCCACAACTGCGCTGGTCCTATTTGCGCGGCCGTAGCTGTGTAGAGATGTCAGGTCTCCGCTACGGCGCCACCGGCAGTGCGGGCATATCACCCTGCGCCCTGGCTTCGGCCACGACCGCGTCGAGATGAACCAGCACCTCGGCTACGGTCATGGTATAGACCTCGCGCCGGACATCGCAGCCTTCCTCGACAATCTGTTTCAGATGCCGCCCGGCGATCTGCGCGGCCAGTTGGTCGGTGATCACCTTGCCGGTGCGCTTCTTCTGCTCTACCCACGCCGTGCACGGCAGCGCGATCCACATGGGCCGGCCGTTCACGTCGAAGCGCACGTCCACGGCGTCGGCGTGGCGCGTGGCAATGGCCACCATCGTCCCTTTCCAGCGGCAGTGCAAGTCCTCGCCGCTCCAGCGGTCGGTCACGTGGAAGTCTTCGTACATGCTGATAGCCTATCGTTCCGGCTGTGCCGCGGCAAGCCGCGCGCATCGGGGGCCGTGCCCGGTTGCCGCTGCTCGAACCGCACTGATAGACTAATCTGGTTCGAGTGGCGCCCTCTACATCCGTTTGGACCCGCCCGTAAGTCAATCAGCGAAGGACAAGAGAAAGCCGTGGACACAAGAACTCGTCACGCTCTTAAGAAGGACAAATTTGCCCAGGCTGCGGCCAGCAGCGCCAGTTGGGTCAGCGAGCACCAGAGCGGCGTGGCGCGCTGGAGCATCGGTATAGGCGCCTTTCTTGTTCTGGCGATTGGCGCGTTGATTTTCTGGAGTGCGCGCTCCTCGGCCGCAGACCTTGCCCTGGGCGCAGCCCTGGATGTGTACACAGCGCCCTTGCCGCTTCCCGGCGCTCCGCCAGAACCCGGCGTATACACCACTGCCGCCGCACGCGCAACGGAGGCCAATCGTGAGTTTGTGGCGATAGCTCACGATTTCAGTTGGCTGCCCGAGGGAACCAAGGCTCGCTACTTTGCCGGAGTTACCTACGAGGAACTGGGCCAGACGGTCAAGGCCGAGGCCGAGTTGAAAGCCGCTGCGGGCTCCCGGGATCTTAATCTTGCCAACCTGGCCAAGCTGGCCCTTGCCGGACTCTACCGCCAGACGAACCGCGATAGCGAAGCGTTCGCGCTCTATAACGAGATCGCGGCCAAGCCATCCGTTACGGTGTCAGCCAGCGTAGCGCAGCTCGACCTTGCCGACCTTTATGCCGCCGAGGGCAATCAGGACCGCGCGCGCGTCCTGTGGGCCAAGGTGAAAGACGCGGATAAGGACGGTGCGGCCGGCTCGATCGCCGCACAAAAGCTCGCCGGCAAATAGGGTTGCGCCTGGCGGCCGTGGCGGTACAGCAACATGCCGTGGGGCGCTTTTCTCGCAGGCACCAGGGCCGAGGGCCGGGTGGGCCTGAGCACTTTCATCTCTGCCTGCGTCTGGTGAGTGATGAGCACCAGCCAGGCCATTGTCGCAGGGTGGATGGAGATTCCCACGAGCGCGTTGAACAACGAAGCCCGCCTGCGCGCGGCAGACGATGCGCTTGCCGCGCTGGTCGGCCAGTACGCCGGCTCCCTCTATCGCGTGGCCTACTCCGTCCTGCGCAACTCCGCCGACGCCGAAGATGTCGTGCAGGAAGCGTTTCTGCGCGTCCTGCGCCATCGCCAGACGCTGGGCGAGATTCGCGACCATCGCGTCTGGCTTATTCGCATCGTCTGGAACATCGTGCTTGACCGCAAACGCCGCGCCAAGACCCGGCCGGAAACCGATGACGTGGCGGAGCTGGCGCGTGTGCTGCCCTCCAAGGGCCTTTCCGCCGAGGAAATCGCCGCGGCGGCGCAACATCACGCCCATGTGCTTGCCTGCGTCGACCGGCTACCCTCCAAAGAGCGCCAGGTGCTGATGCTTTCGGCCTTTGAAGAGCTCACCAGCGTGGAGATCTCGGCGGTTCTGGGCATTACCGAATCCAGCGTCCGCTCGCGCCTGTTTCGCGCCCGCAACCTGATGGCCGGCCTGCTCGATCACCAGAGGAGTATGCGATGAACTCGAGCCCTCACAATCCGATCCCTTCCGACCCTGTTCCCGGGTCCGGCGAAGAGACCCTGCGGCTGATCGCCGGCCTTTCTGCTCCCGCGGGTCTTGAAGACCGTGTTCATGCGGCCCTCCGCGCTGCACCGCGACGGGGGCGTGTTCTAGCCTGGCCCTCGAATCTGCGCCTGAAGATGGTCCCTGAGAGCAACTGGATGCGCACCGCAGCCGCGGCGGCCATTGTTTTTGTGGTCGTCGGCGGAGGGTGGGGCGTTTACACCCGCGTACAGCCGGGGCAGCCTGCCAAGGTGATCGCGATGCCGCCACGCATACCGGCCGCGGGCGGATTTTCGGGGGCAGGCGCCATCCGCACCCCGCAAACCCTTCCCGGCCCGGCGGCGCCTCAACCCGGCAAGGCGAGCCTCAAGCAGCCTAAGGCGGTGAAAAAGCCTGCCACTCGCCTCAAACCTGCCGGTTCCGCGGGCAATCAGCCTGCCTCGGCCGCCAGGCCCGTGGTCCAGCCTGCCACATCCAAGTAAGGCCAGCGGCTCCTCCCCCTCATGCGTTCTTCATCACGGCCTTGATCAACATGCCAAGCAGCGCCAGCACCACCGCGCCCCAGAGCGCGGGAAAGAACCCGCGCACCGTGAACCCGCGCACGATGCTCGACGCCAGCAGGATCATCAGGCTGTTGATGACCAGCAAAAAGAGCCCCAGCGTGAGGATGCTGAGCGGGAAAGTGACGATCTTAAGGAAGAGGCCCACGGTGGCGTTCAGCAGTCCGATGACCAGCGACGCGATCAGGGCCGGCCACAACCCCGACACGTAAAAGCCGGGCACGAGCCTAGAAACGATCAAAAGCGCAACCGCGTATAAGAGCCACTGCACCAGAAGTGCGATCATGTGAATGCCTCCGGTCCTCTTCATTCAAGCTGCCGCAGCATCCTGCCGCGGCTCATCTTCCCTAAGATGCTACATCCCGCCCCGGAATCAGGTCACACGGCCTCCAGCTATCGGAATGGACGTCGTCATGGGGATTTACAGTAAAACCATGTTCGCCCGCCGTCTCTCCGTGCAGCGCATCGACTCCGCGGGCGAGCGTCACGCCTGCCCCATTCGCTGGATCGACAACTTTGCCATGCGCAACTTTACCAACGACGCGGTCTTCGACGACACGTTCCCGGCAGCTGACGGGGTGCTCGAAGCGGGCCATCGCGTCCCCCTGGACCGGCTGCAACCCGCCATGGAGGACTGGTTTCGCCGCAAAGGCTACCTGAAAACCGGCGAGCGGCTCGAAGTGATCGAGACGACGCGGCAGGCCTGAGCAGCGGCTTGCCTCCGCGCCACGGCGACGACAGTGAATCGATTGCAGGCCTGCGCATCGATTTTGGCGACGTTTGGCGACGTTTGGCGACGAAAATCGACGCGGATTTAAGCGTTTTTGGACGAGCCGTTGCTGATTCTGAAGGACTTATTCCTGTAAATGGGCCGTTTTTATACCCCCACCGGGTATAGGGGGGTAGGGGGTACAGCTTCTGGGTTGCGGCCATCCCCGCCAGTCCAGAGCCGAAACTCCGCCTCGCGCCGCGTCTTCAGCCCAGAATTCTCTACCCCTCCGGCGTGGTCCCATGCCAGCAACTGCTCGGCGGCAGCGGCGTAACGGCCAGCATTCAGGTCCCGGAGCAGGGTCGAGCCGGCCAGCCGCCCCGCACCCAGGTTGAAGCAGAAATCCACGAGCGCGTCGAACTGCCCCTGGGCCAAGTCCACGCGGACCAGCCGGCCAACCTCCCGCTCCGCCTCGAGCACGTCGTTTGCCAGGATCGCGGCGGCCTGCTCCTCGCCGATTCCGTCAGGAAACGACTGCCCAGCCGCGATCCGGTGTCCATAGCCGATGGTTGGGAAACCGGCAACGTCTGTATATGAATGACTGCGAAACCCCTCCGACCTCTTGATCAATTCCAACCCTGCCGCGCTTAATTGCATGAAAAGCTCCTTTATTCCGCCAGAAATGCCAAAGGGCCTGCCTCAAACCCTCCTGTCGAAAGGAAGGGTTTACGGCAGACCCTAAAAACCACACTAGCAGGATCGCGGAATTAATCTGCAAACGCGCGCGATTTTTTTGAGGGCCGTGGCGGCTGGAAACTCCGCAATTTCATAGATCGAAGCGAAAGTTCATAGATCGAAGCGAAAGCCTATTAAATTACTTATTTTTAACAACATAAGGCATTCTGAAAACGGGACCACCCGGGTTGCCTTTTGTGCACTATTTTCCACAGTTTTCTTTCGCCCAAATCGGGAAAATTCGAGCAATTCCAGTGCAATCCGTAACTCGAACAGACTGAGCATCTTATCAGAATAACCTCGGGAGCCGGGCAGTTTTCAACAGAAATCCCCTTATCCAACTTGACAATGCACACGGGGCAGACAGTACCGGTTTAGTAAAATGGGAAGATGGTTAGAACAAGGAAAACACGCAACTTAAGACGAAGAGCGCCGCTATGGATTTGCCTCGTAGCCGGCGTCTCCGCCGTTGCGCTGGTCGCGCTGGTGGTGCTGTTCTCAGCGCGGACGGTGCAAGCGGATGCGGGTCTTTCCAGACCAGCATTCACCCCGCCTGCGTCTTCCCCTGCAGCGAGTGCAACGCCGGCCACCCTCGCTGACCAGGAACCGCAGATCCCACAGAACGCCCCAACCGCCGCCGCCCAAGACTGGAAAAACAAGATTCATGGAGTGGCTTCCTGGTACGGCGGCGTCTTTAATGGACGCAAGACCGCAAGTGGCGAGATTTACGACATGTACGCCATGACGGCCTGCCACCCGACCCTTCCCTTTGGCTCCGTCGTTCGAGTCGTGAACCAGACCAACCACCGCTCGGTCGTCGTCCGCATTAACGATCGTGGCGACCTGGTCGTTGAGGGGCGGATTATCGACCTCTCCTACGGCGCGGCCAAGAGGCTGGGCATGACCCATGCCGGCCTGGCGAAGGTGGATCTGCAGGTTCTATCGCTGGGCAAGCAAGGCGCCCGGGAATAAAGCCCCCTTCCCCAGAGCAAGAAGGCCAGCCCCCTGGGCTGGCCTTCTTGATTAACCCCTCAATATTTGTGTCTCCTTCAGGCTTTCAGTTGCTTTCGGGCTGGGTATAGGGCTTTTGCAGGTACAGACGGGCTTCGTTCACGGCTCCCTGAGTATTGTCGTTGGTCTGTACGGCCAGCCTGTACTCGTTCACGGCCCGGTCGCGCTGCCCGGTCAGGTCGAATATCTTGCCAATGGCGATGTGGCTCCAGACCTCGGTCCAGGGCGGTTCGTCGTCGCCGCGCAGCGCGTCGCGAAAGGCGTTCACCGCGGCCTGGTAGTTGTGCTGCGTAAACAGCACTTCGCCAATGCGATAGCTGGCCAGCGAGCTCAACGGGTTGGCGTCGAGCGCTTTTTTATATTCAGCCAGAGCGCCGACCAGGTCGCCCTGCGCCACCAGTTGCTGCCCCTTCAGGATGGCGATACGCACCTGCAGATCGGGGGTGGTCTTGAGTACCCAGTCGCCGGGATCGATACTGATCCGCCGCGGACGGCCGAAGGTATCCACAACGTATTGCGTGTCGGTGCCCACCACATCGACCCTCTGGTTTTCCGTCTTGCCCTCGGTTTCGATGCGCAGTTCCACGGGCATGTTGAAGAGATCGAGGTCCTGGTCGATCTCGCCAATGGTGCGAAAGCCCTTGTTGTTGCCGAGCCGGTAAACGGCATACTTGTCGGTGAAGCGCGGCGCTCCGGTGCCGTCGATCCATTGGGAGAAGAACGGCAGCAACTGCTGCTGGCTCTGCGCCTCGGCCACCTTCTCAAAGTCTTCGGTGCGGATGGAGCTGTCAGTGTATTGGCTGAGAGCGCCCTTGAGGATGGCGTCAAAGGCCTTGTCGCCCACCTCCCAGCGCAGCATGTGGAAGATCATGGCGCCCTTTTCGAGCGTCATAGACTGAAACTGGGGCGAGAAAGGATCGAGCCGCGCGGCGCTCGAGAGGGGCACGGTATCGTAGGCCAGAGCGCCGGCGCTTACGTCTTCCAGGGCGGCCCGCAGCGCGCTCTTGCCGCTCTCGTCTTCCAAATACATCAGTTCTCCGTAGCGCGACATGCCGTTAACGATCCAGGCGTCGCTGAGCGTCTTGGGGCTCACCTCGCATCCCCACCACTGGTGGGCGATCGTATTCGCCAGCAGCCGCACGGCCGACTTGTCGCCGATCCGCGAGCCTTGAATCGCCGCCAGCTCCGGCGCGTAGGCTGCGGGCAGGGTGTCGTCAGGCAGCTCGACCACGTTCAAGCGGCTGGTCTCCGGCTCGCCAAAGGTGTCGGTAAAGAAATCAAACTCCCGGTTGGCCGTCTGCGCCAATTGGTTTGCCGAGGCCTGATGGCTGATGGTCACGTACACCTTCACATTGCCCGGCCCGACTGAAACCGGCGGCACAAACCGGCCGGCAATCACGGTCCCCGGAAACCCGGGCTTCGTCCAGTTGAAGCCGTATTCGTCGCCCGGCTTGCCGGTGGAAAGCGTTACCGGCTTCGACTTCCCCACGGCGCCGCTGGCAAGAACCCGCATCCCTTGCGGAACGCGGATGCGCATCTGGGCCGTGAAGCGATCGGTCATGTAGCCGGTCATGGGAAACCAGCGCGCCGGATACAGCAGATAGCTGATGGGTTCCTGGATGGTGGCCAGCTTCAAGCCCTCTACCGGCCCATCCTCGTTGCCGGTGATCGTGCCGTCGTAGGCGAAGGTCCAGTGCACCGTCTGGCCGGGAACAAGCGGCGCGGAAGGCGTCACCCGGATCGATCCGTCGGCCATCCGCTCTCCGTCAAGCAGCTTGCCGGCCTCATCGGTAATCCTGGTGACCTTGAGCGCCGGGTGAAAGCCAAAGGTCACCACGTCCTGATTGGCGGGCGCGGTAAAGCCCACCACCGCGGTGGCCGTCAGATGATGCGCCGTGGTGTCCAGTTCGGCGTCGATCGCGTAGCTGGCGATGTTCGGCCCTGGCCGCTGCTGCGCGGCGGCGGGCGCCGTTGCCATCCCCAGGCAGGCCGCGACCAGAAGGCCGAGCGCCGCGCATCGGCCCACAATCCGTCTGCTTTCGAACCGCAAGCCTCTCATGTCTCTCTGCATCCCAATGTTCATTCTCATGCCGCTGCCCGTTCTTGGCGCTGTTTGTTCGCCGGTTTTCACTTCGTGGGGAAATCCCGACTTTTCTCAGTGTTGCGCGGCCGCCGCGGCCACGGGGATCGGTGCTCCGAGTTCCTGCAAGACAATTCCAGCGACTCGTTCCATGGCGCCGGACCCTTCGCACCGGCCATTCGCCGGCTGCATTCGCAGCGCCTCCCGAATGGCCCCCAGCTCCTTTCTCATGGACTCCCGAGCCGGCCCGTCGGGTAGCAGCCGCCTAAGCTGTTGGACGATATTTGGCGCGGTGAAGTCATTCTGGATCAGCTCGGGAACCACGCACTTGCCGGCGATCAGGTTGGCCATGGCTACGTGAGGCACCTTGACTATCCGTTTGGCGATGGCATAGGTCAACGGCGAGACGCGGTAGACGACGACGAAGGGGTTGCCGATCAGCGCCGCCTCTACCGTAGCCGTTCCGCTGGCCACAACCGAGGCCCGCGCATGGAAGAGGGCGGCGCGGGCGTCGCGGACCAGCCGCACGCGCAGGCCGCTGCCGCTTGTTTCCGCGAGGCGCGACACCGCCTGCCGCTGCGCTGCATCGAGCGTGGGAGCCAAAGGAACCAGAAACTCGTACGCCCGCGAGGACGGAACCGCACCGGGCGCAGACTGCGCCAAATTCCGCGCGGCCTCAAGCATTTCCGGCAGATGATCTTCGATCTCGCGCAGGCGGCTGCCCGGCAGCAGGCCGATCCAGGTCTTCGCCGGATCCAGCCGGTTCTCCGCCGCAAACTGCTCGCGGCCGATCGCGGGCTGCAGCAGATCGGCAAGGGGATGGCCGACAAACTCGGCCATTACGCCCCGCCGGCGATAGTACGGCTCTTCAAAAGGAAAGATGACCAGCATGCGGCGAACATATTTGCGCACCAGACGGATGCGGCGCTGCTTCCACGCCCAGAGCTGCGGGCTGACGAAATAAATCACTGGAACGCCCAGGCGGTGGAACTGCTTCGCCAGCCGGAAATGGACCTCGGGAAAGTCGATGAGCACGGCCACATCGGGCCGCCGCGCGCGGATGGCCGCTTTCAGCTTGCGGAACTCACGATAGATGCGCGGCAGATGCAGCACCACCTCGGTCAGGCCCATCACCGCCATGTCTTCCGAGCGGACTACGCGCTCCACGCCTGCCGCTTCCATGCGTGGGCCGCCCATGCCGAAGAACCGAGGCGCGACTCCGGCAGCCGCGAAGTTGCGAAGCAATTCCGCAGCCAGCAGCGCGCCGTAGTGCTCGCCGCTGGCCTCCCCCGCCGAGATAAAAACAACCGGAGTCATGGACCGTCTGCCGCCGAAGGCGTACTTGACCCAATCATAGCGACCTCAACCGTGGTTCGCGGATCATTTCCGCGGGTGCAATCGACAGCGTAAACACAGGCGAGCGCTTGAACTTCGCGCCTAAGCAAGACCTCGCCCCCGGCCCGCACGATCACCTGCAGCATGTAGTAGTAACCTTCCCATTGGAGCGGGAATGGGAGTTACGGTGCGAATCTCTTTCAAAACATTTGCAATCGCCGGTCTGGTGATCGGATGCGGCCTTACGTCCCTGGCGCAAACAAAGACCACGCATCCAAAATACGAGCAAAACAGCGATGCGGTAACGGCCTTGATTGGCAGAGGCGCCTTGCCTTCCATGCAGGCGCCGGACGACCCTGTCGCCGACCCCAAAGCTATCGTCATCATCGGCAACGCCCGGTTTACCATCCTCACGCCGCAGCTCATCCGCATGGAGTGGTCGGCGGACGGGAAGTTTGAGGACCACGCGTCGTTTGTGTTCATCAATCGGCGGCTGCCGGCGCCGAAGTTTGAGAAGAGCCTGTCTACGGATGGCCGCGACACCCTGACCATCAAGACTGACGCGCTGACGCTGCGGTACACCGATATGCCGGATGGAAAGCCGCTTCCGGGCGGCGGTCATAGCTTCGACGCGGGCAATCTCTCCATCACCCTGACTGTTGACGGCAAGGTGGTGGTTTGGCATCCGGGCCTGGACGACTCTGAAAATCTGATGGGCACCACGCGCACCCTCGACGGCGCTCTGGGCTCCAAGACGCACGAACCCATCGGACAGGGTCTTGTTTCGCGCTCCGGCTGGGCGCTGGTGGACGACTCCACCCGCCCGCTCTTCGACAACGCCGACTTTCGCTTTCTCGACGGCGAAAAAAGCCCCTGGCCGTGGGTCATGGAGCGCCCGGCGGACGAGCATCCCGGCGCCTACACCGACTGGTACTTCTTCGGCTACGGGCACGACTACCGGCGCGCTCTCGGCGACTTTGTCCGCGTGGCCGGCCGCATTCCCCTGCCGCCGCGGTTCGCCTTCGGCGTGTGGTGGTCGCGTTACTGGGCCTATACCGACCAGGAACTCGATCAGCTCGTCCGCGATTTCCGCCTCAATTCCACGCCTCTTGACGTGCTGGTGATTGACATGGACTGGCACATGAGCGACGAGCAGCTCAGGGCCATGGGCGCGGTGGATCAGTCGGGCCAGATGCTGGGCTGGACCGGGTACACATGGAATAAAGTCCTCTTTCCAGATCCCGATGCCTTCCTCAAGAAAATCCACGATGACGGCCTGAAGGTCACAATGAATCTGCACCCAGCCTCAGGCATCCAGCCGTGGGAGCAGTCCTACCCCGCCATGGCGCGCGCCATGGGCATCGATCCCGCCACAAAGAAATACATTCCCTTCGACCCCACCGACAAGAAATGGGCGACGAACTACCTGGATCTTGTCCTCCACCCTCTTGAAAAGCAGGGCGTCGACTTCTGGTGGCTCGACTGGCAGCAACAGCAGACCACCAACCTGCCCGGCGTGAACCCCACATGGTGGCTTAACTACTTGCACTTCACCGATCAGCAGCGCGAAGGCAAGCGGCCACTGCTCTTCCATCGCTGGGGCGGCCTGGGCAATCACCGCTACCAGATCGGCTTCTCCGGCGACACCATCTCGGTTTGGGATTCTCTCGCCTTCCAGCCCTGGTTCACGGCCACGGCAGCCAACGTGGGCTACGCCTTCTGGAGCCACGACATCGGCGGCCATATGCCCGGTGCCGTCGATCCCGAGCTCTACACGCGCTGGGTGCAATTCGGCGCCTTCAGCCCGATCCTGCGCACGCACACCACCAAGAATCCTGACTCCGAGCGGCGCATCTGGGCCTATCCCGAACCCTACTCCGAAGTCCTGCGCTCCGCCTATCGGCTTCGCGAAGCCATGCAGCCGTATCTCTACACTGAGGCGCGCCGCACCTACGACACCGGCGTGGCCTTCCTGCATCCGCTCTACTACGACTGGCCCGAAGCCGACGCTGCCTACACGAGCAAGAACGAATATATGTTCGGCGACCAGACGGTCGTCAGCCCCATCACCGCGCCTGCCGACAAAACATCCGGCTTGGCCACCGAGCAGGTGTGGCTGCCCAAGGGCGACTGGATCGAGCAGCCTACTGGCAAGCACTTCACCGGCCCCATCACCGTCGAGCGCAGCTTCACCATCGATCAGATACCCGTCTACGTCCGCGCGGGCGCCATCGTTCCCATGCAGCCAGCGATGCAGCACACCGGCGAGAAGCCCGTTGATCCGCTTATCGTGAACGTTTGGCCACTCGCGCCCGGTGCAAGCTCCAGCTATTCGGTCTATGAGGATTCGGGCGTCTCAGTCGAATACCAGCGCGGCGTATTCGCGCGCACACCCATCCGCGCCGCGCAAAATGGCGACACGCTCCGCGTCGAGATCGGACCGGCCGAAATCGGTCCCGGGGGCAGCTATCCCGGCGTGCTAAAGTCTCGCGCCTACGAGCTGCGCCTGCCCGCAGATTGGCCGCCCGCCGCCGTCACCGTGAACGGCAAGGCTGTGCGGAGTGTCAAACCAGGCGAGCCTGGGGGCTGGACTTTCGAGGGCAACACGCTCACCACGGCGATTCCTACGCCCAGCATCAGCACTTCATCCCGCGTAGTCATCGAAGTCCGCCGTGCTCCCGGCCTCACTGCGCGCCGCGCCGAGCTCGACGGCTTTGCCGGCGCCATGACGCGCCTGCGTGGAGCCGATGAAGCGCTGCAGCAGACCGGCCCCGTCGCCGGGCCCTCCAACGCGCTCGTCGACGCCATGCAAACCGGCGACCGGCTCAGCTACTACCCCAGCCGCATCCTCGCCGAGCTAGCGCATTTCCACGAAGCGCTCGCGCAGGCGCAGACCGACGTTGCCGCGCTCGACAAGGAGTTTGAACAGTGGCTCAGCGATGCGTCGCGGCGCATCGGCGGGTCAACGTCGGCTCCGGCCGATATGGAGAGCGAGAAGCAGAAACGCCGCGATGCGCTGCACCGCGCCGAGGCGCTGCTGGCCGAGGCGGCTGGACCGGCAGGCGGCGTTGCACCGCACAATTAGCGCGCCGCCCCCATCGGCTATAGTTTTGCGCAAGGGTTTTCCCGCTGCGAAAGGACCATTGCCGATGACTCTCGACCGCCGAGCCTTTTTGAACGCATGCACTCGCGCCGGAATCGCTTCGCCGCTGCTGCCCGGCATCCTGTATACGCTGGCCGCGCAGGCGCAGGAGTCGAGCTCGGGCGCCAATGCGGAGGCCAAGCCGCCCGAGCTGCCCAAGATCACACTGGAGATGCTCGACCAAGCAGCTGCCCTCGCCGGTGTTGGCCCCTTCACCGCCGAGCGAAAGAAGATGATGCTGGACGGCCTGAACGATCAGCGCGACGCGTATGCGCAGGTTCGCACGCTCAAGCTGGCCAACGATGTGCCACCGGCGTATGTGTTTAGTCCGCAGCCCGTGGCAAAGCCCCTGAAGGCGGCCGAGTGCAACACAATGCCACCTGCCCGCGGCGAAGAGACAATCGGCATCGACTATGTGGGCGGCGCGCCTGCCGCTCCTGTGAGCGTTGATGATCTTGCCTTCGCCACCGTCGCCGAGCTGGCTCCGCTGCTTCGCGCGCAAAAGATCACCTCACTTGCACTGACCCAGATGTATCTCGCCCGCCTCAAGCGCTACGATCCCAAACTCCACTTCGTTATCACGCTCACCGAAGAGCGGGCCATCGCCCAGGCTAAAAAGGCCGACGCCGAGATTGCGGCGGGTAAATATCGCGGGCCGCTGCACGGCATTCCCTGGGGCGCGAAGGATCTGCTCGCCGTCAAAGGCTATCCCACCACGTGGGGCGCGGGAGGGTTCGAGCACCAGACGCTCGATGAGGACGCAACGGTGGTACAGCGCCTCGATGCTGCAGGAGCGGTGCTGGCCGCCAAGTTCACCCTCGGCGCGCTGGCGATGGGCGATAAGTGGTTTGGCGGGCGCACGCGCAATCCGTGGAATCCCGCGCAGGGTTCGAGCGGATCGTCGGCGGGCTCGGCGAGCGCGGGCGCCGCCGGTTGCGTCGCCTTCGCGCTCGGGTCCGAGACGCTGGGCTCGATCTCCTCGCCCTCCACGCGCTGTGGGACGACGGGATTGCGGCCCAGCTTCGGCCTGGTGCCGCGCACTGGCGCCATGGCGCTCAGTTGGACGATGGACAAGCTCGGTCCCATCTGCCGCTCGGTGGAGGATTGCGCGCTTGTGCTCGATACGATCCACGGGCCAGACGGCAGGGATCCCTCTGCTGTCCGCGCCGACTTCGACTGGAACTCGAGCTTCGACTGGCGCACGCTTCGCGTCGGCTACCTGAAGAGTGAATTCGGTCCGCCGCCTCCGCTCAAGCTCAAGGAAGCGTCTCCGAACGAGACTGCCGACCAGAAGAAAAACCGCGAGGACGCCAACGCCGAGATGCAGGCCGCGCGCGCCCGCCGCGAATACGACCGCCGCTACGAGCTAGCCGCTCTCGATAAGCTGCGCTCCATGGGCGTCAACCTCATTCCCGTCGAGTTGCCCAAGCTGCCGTGGGAGGCCATGGTTCCGCTGCTCACCGCGGAGGCCGCCGCAGCCTTTGACGACCTGACCATGAGCGGCCGCGACGGCCTGCTTACCGAGCAGGGGCCCGAAGATTGGCCCAACGACTTCCGCATCGCGCGCTTTTACCCGGCGGTCGAATACATCCAGGCCAACCGCGCGCGTACCCTCGCCATTCGCCAATTCGCAGCGCTTTTCGAGCAGGTGGACATCATCGTGACGCCTACGACCGATGCGCAACTCATCGCCACTAACCTTACTGGCAATCCCGCAGTCATCCTGCCCAACGGCCTGCGCGGCGCGGACGCGCCTCCGCCGCCCGCCATTGACGACGGCGACCACGACGATATCGGCGGGCCGGGCACGCCAGTCTCGCTCACCTTCCTCGGCGGTCTTTATCAGGATGCGAAGCTAGCCGCCTTCGCCCGCGCCTACCAGGAGGCGACGGGGTTCCACAAGCTGCACCCGAAGCTGGACTGAGCGGCGTTTACCACCGACACATGCCGCTGGCCGAGGTTAACTCGGCGTCAAAGAGCTATCCGCGCCGCATGGGACTGCGCACCACGGCGCAGACCGTGGTGGACAACGTGTCGCTGACGATTGCGCGGGCGAGACGCTGGGCCTGGTGGGCGAATACGAATCCGGAAAAAAGACGCTGGCGCGCTACCTGAGCGCGCGCATCGCGGTAATGGAGCATGAAAGGCTGGTGGAGACCGGCGAGGCCGAGACGCTGCGCGCGCATCCGCGCGAGGCCTACACGCGGCAGCTCATCGCGGCCACGCCGGAGTTGCCCGCCGGCGTGGCCTGAAGGATTTGCGAGAACCGCGCGCTACTTCGGCTGCGTCTGCGGTTGAGCCGGCGCTGCCGGCTGCGCGGGCGAAGCCGGTTGAGCCGGCGCCGCTGGCTGCGCGGGCGTAGCTGTGGCCGGATTAGCTGCGGGCGGAGCAGTGCTTGCAGGCGCCGCAGGAGCGGCCGGCGCGGCTGTGGCGGCCGGTTTAGCTGCGGGCGGAGCAGTGCTTGCAGGCGCCCCAGGAGCGGCCGGCGCGGCATTGGGTTGGGCGCCCGTGCCGGACGCCGGTGGATACTGATGCTGCGGCAACTCCGTCACATTCACCAGCTCCATGTCGAAGATCAGGTCTGACTTGGCCGGAACGGCGGGATGGCCAGGATGGGCAGGAATGGCTTGCGTTCCGAAGGCCAACTGCCAGGGAACGAAGATCCGCCGCTTGCCGCCGATCTTCAGGCCCTCGATTCCGAAATCGACGCCGGGGATTATGTTGTGCCAGCTCTTCCTGACCACAAGGGGATCCGGATCGCCCATCTTGGGCTTGCCGTCGGGACCGAGCTCGGGTTTGCCGTCCTTGCCCGTGATTGGCTGCCTGTGATCCTCCCAGGAGTCGAATTTGACGCCGTCGGCCGCGAGCCAGGCGGTGTACTTCAGGTGACAGAGCTGGCCCGGCTCGCACTCAGCGCCGGTACCAATCTTGATGTCCTCATAGCGCAGCGCGAAGGGCATCGTGACCGTCCCGTGAGCGACCCTGGGCACGCCCGGCGGAAGCTTGATCCACGGCTCCGGCGCGCGGGCTGCGGTGGAGGGCTTAGCGGTGGAGGGCTTGGCGGTTGTGGAAGTGGAAGAAGCGCTCTTGGGCGTTGCCGATTTGGTTGCAGGCGCTTTGGGAGCGGTTTGGGCGCTGGCGGCTGCCGTACATGCCGCAAGGAAGAGGAAAAGGACAAATCGTTTCATGGTAAGCAGAGTCTCCAACTCGATTTCACAGGGGAGTTTATCAGACCGGAGTGGCCGAAGCCAGCGCGCATCAGCCCACCAGCATTCCCGCCAGCAACGCAGTGCGCGGCGCCAGATGCTCGACGACAACCGACTCGTGGCGCGCGTGCGCGCCTTCGCCTACCGCGCCCATGCCGTCGAGCGTTGGAATGCCCAGCGCGGCGGTAAAGTTGCCGTCGGAGGCGCCGCCGGTCGCGGCCTCGTCGAGCGTAAAGCCCAACTCCCGGGCCAGTGCCCTAGCCTTGTGGTAGAGCCGCACCGTCCCGCGGCTGCGCACCATCGGCGGCCGACCGATGCCACCGGACACGGTCAGCGTGCAGCGCGAATCCGCGGCATCGAGCGCGGCAAACTTGCGCTCGATGCGCGGGCCGTCGGCTGAGCGCGCGATGCGAACGTCCACCTCCGCCCACGCCTCGGCGGGAATCACGTTGCTCTTCGTGCCGCCCCCCGCGACCCCCACGTTCACCGTCAGGCCGCGCTTGATATCCGTCCAGGCGCTCACGGTCTCCACCACGCGCGCCAGCTCGCGGATGGCGTTTGCTCCTTTTTCAAAGTCCACGCCCGCATGGGCGGCCACCCCGTGGACCCCGATGCGCCAGTTTCCTATACCTTTGCGCGCCGTCTTGCAGGCCAAACCCTGCGCCGGCTCCAGCACGTAGACCGCGGCGCAGGTTCTGGCCAGCGCCTCGATGACCGGCCGCGAAACCGGGCTGCCGATCTCCTCGTCACCGGTCAACAGGAGCACGATCTCCCGCCGCAGCAGATGCGCTTCCGTCAGCATCTCCAGGGCAGTGATCGCCATGGCCGCGCCCGCCTTCATATCGAGCGTTCCAGGGCCCCAGAGCCGTCCGCCGCTCAAGCGGCACGGCATTGTCTTGAGCGTGCCCAGCGGCCAAACCGTGTCAAGATGGCCGAGCAAAAGGATGGGCTTTGCGGAGTCTTCGCGAGCAGCCGGCTTCCGCGGGCCGAAGCGAGCCTCAAGCACGTTGCCAAAGCCGTGCTGGCGATGCAGCTTCACCCGGCCGCCCAGGCGCCTGGCGCGGGCGGCGGCGAGGGCAACGCATGCGTCCACCGCGGCTTTGTCATCGGAGGGCGACTCGTAGCGGACCAATTGGCGGACGAGTTCAACCAGGCTAGCCTGCTTGCGCCGTGCCCCAGCCAGCAGCGCACGCATGGAAATGCTGGAATCGGAAGTCCCGTACATGCGCCCTCCTTGTCTCTCCAACCGACTTCGCTCGTTCCCTGAAAGACTCTTTGATTCTACGACCCTTAGGCCGCGATGCGACCGGGGTAATGGATAAGGTTCCGCGGGACGGACAGGCGCATAGTGTGGCAAAAATGCCACACGACAGGATTTCCGCATCTCGGCTAATCTAGCCTCCGGTCAGGTTTTCTGCCCCGGAGAGAGGAATTGGCTCAAGCCGCTCACTTGGAACAGACGATTGCAGCACCTCTGGAATTTGCCGGCGTAGGGCTGCATTCGGGCGCACCGGTGGCTATGCGCCTGCTGCCAGCCGCCGCAGGTTCGGGCATAGTTTTTCGCCGCACAGACCTGGATAACTTTGAAATTCCCGCAACCGGCCGCAACGTGGCCAAGGTGAGCTACGCCACCAGCCTGATGCGCCAAGGCGTGCTCATCTCCACCACGGAACACCTGCTTTCGGCGCTCATCGGCATGGGCATCGACAACGTGATCGCCGAGATCGACAACCTGGAGCTGCCAATCCTCGATGGCAGCGCCATGCCTTATGTAGAAGCGTTCTTACGCGTTGGCATCCGCGAGCAACGCCGCCGCCGCGAGGCCCTCCGCGTACTGCACGCGGTGGAAGTCCGCGAGGGCGACAAATTTATCGGCGTTTATCCCGGCTCGGGTTACCGGATCTCGTACACCATTGACTTTCCCGCGCCCATCGGCCAGCAGAAAACCTGTGTCGATTTGGCGGCGGAAACATACGGTTCCGAGATCGCTCCGGCCCGTACCTTCGGCTACAAAGCCGATGAGCAGCGGCTGCGCGACATGGGTCTGATTCGAGGCGCAAGCGCGGAGAACGCAATTATTTTGGGCAAGAGCGGCCCGGAGAACGGACCGCTGCGCTTCCCCGACGAGTACGTACGGCACAAGGTTCTCGATCTGATCGGCGATTTGGCGCTGGCTGGCCGCAGGCTTGAAGGACACGTGGTGGCGGTGCGCGCCGGCCACGCCATGCACACCGCATTTGTCTCGCGGCTGCTGAAGGATCGCTCGGCATGGGAGCTGTCCCATGCGCCCGAGACGGCGCCAGCGGTCACCCACGTCGAGCCTGACGCCAGCGGCGGCATGGCTCATGCCGCTCTAGCGGGCGCGTAAGGCATGTCTCCCAATCCTGAAAAGCGCCAGCGGCTTTTTTCGCGATGAAAAAAGCCGCTCAGCGATTGTGCCTTGGCCTACACCTGCAGGAGACCCGCTGTAAGTGGATCGGGATTCGCCGAAGAATTTTCTGTGGAAAAGTTCGACCTCTGCGCCAAGGCCGGAACCATCTACGAAGGAACGCCGTTTATTCAACTGGCGGCGATCGCAAAGCTGATGTGAGAGCGGATACGAAATGCCTCAGGGCCGTTAGCCCACCATTGGCCGGGCCGCACGAAGATGCACCACTAAATTCACTCAGCCAACGCTATCTTCAGACCCCACTGTAAGTTGCCTCCCAACTTTACTTCTTAGTTCGTTCCATTCCCTTCCGCGCAGTGGGAACCTGATTTTCCCTTCGTCCATTCCGATAACACGAAAGTGGCATTACCGATCCTGGGAAAACCACCCCGGAAGTAATGTCTAGTAATGTTTTTTAGTACCCAACTTTGCCCTATACTTAGCCACTAGAGTAACCTAATAATGATTACCTTTGCGTTCTTCGCCGATCAACTTTCATCTCGCCTGGCCGATGAAGTTGGTGCGCGCACTCGAATGCAAATGCACCAGTTGACGCCAAAGCGAATCGGGTTGCTTGTTGCGCTTTGTTGCAGCCTTGCTGTGTGCGGTTGTGCGGGCCCCGTTGTGTTGAAAGATGCGGCGATAGATTCCGCGGCGGGAACGCTTGTCGCCTCGACCAACTCCTTAAATTTTGGCTCTGTGGCTGTCGGTAAAACAGCGAGCACGAGCGTTACCTTCACGAATCAAGGATCGGCGTCCATTTCAATCTCTCAGCTTGGTTTGAGCGGCCAATCCTTTACTCTGAGCGGCCAGAGCAGCTTACCTATTACGGTTGGCGCGAATAGCAGTGTCACGTTGACCATCCAATTCAATCCTGCCGCAACCGGAACGGCGACGGGTGAATTGACCGTCGCCAGCAACGCGCTGCCCGGATCGTCCACCACCGTTGAGCTAACAGGCACAGGCGTGCCTGTGCTGAGCGCGCTGAACTGCACGAGCAGTTCGATGACCGGAGCAGGAACGGATCTTTGCACGGTGACGCTGAATGCGGCGGCGGGCAGTAGCGGCCTCGGGGTAAGCCTGGCAAGCACCAACAGCGCCGTGGCGGTGCCGTCTTCAGTGACCATACCGGCAGGCGCCACCAGCGTCGACTTCACGGCGACTGTCTCCCCAGTAATCACAGTGCAGGCGGCGACATTAACCGCCAGCGTGGGCGGCGTGACAGAGACTTTTGGTCTGCAACTGGGCGCCTCGGCGCCTGGGCTTAGCCTCAGCGCATCCAACCTGGTCTTCGGCAGCGTGAACGTGGGCACAGAGACGACACAATCGCTGATTCTGTCCTCGACTGGAACCGCGGCGGTAACGGTGAGCGCAGCGGCGCTGTCGGGGACCGGCTTTGCGATTTCCGGCGGGAGTTTGCCGCTAACGCTGAGTCCCGGCCAGACGGCGACGCTGAGCGTCGAATTCGATCCCAGCGTTGCTGGCGCGGCCGCAGGTCAACTCACGCTGACGAGCAGCTCGTTGACCGGATCGCCGGCGAGCGTCAGCCTGAGCGGTACGGGCGTGCCGGTGCTGAGCGCGCTGAATTGCACGAGCAATTCGATGACCGGATCGGGAACGGATAGCTGCAGGGTGACGTTGAACGCGGCGGCGGCCAGCGGCGGGTTCACAGTGAGCCTGTCCAGCAACAATTCATTAGTGAGCGTGCCATCCTCGGTAAGCGTGGCGGCCGGGGCAAGCAGCGCCAGCTTTACCGCGACAGTCTCCCCGGCGAATTCCACCGAATCAGCGACGCTGAACGCCAGTGCGGGCGGCGTGTCAGAAACCTTCGCCCTGCAACTCAACGCGGCATCAACGCTAAGCCTGAGCGCCACAAGCGTGGATTTCGGGGATGTAGCAGTAAACACACCGGCGGCGCAGACGCTCACTCTGTCTTCAACTGGGGCTGCGGCAGTGACGGTCAGCGCATCATCCCTGTCAGGGTCCGGCTTTACGGCCTCAGGAGCCAGCTTCCCGCTCACCCTGAGCCCCAATCAATCGACCACGCTCACCGTGCAGTTCGATCCCACCGCCGTAGGTTCGGCGACAGGCGAGCTCGATCTGACCAGTAACTCGGTGGACGGGGCTTTAAAGAGAGTCGGTCTAGGGGGCCGGGGCGTGCCAGTGCTGAGTGCGCTGAGCTGCACGAGCAGTTCGATGACCGGAGCGGGGACGGATAGCTGTACGGCTACTTTGAGCGCCGCAGCCCCGACCGGCGGGGTTAGCGTAAGCCTAACCAGCAACAACCCGGCAGTCACAGCGCCATCCTCAGTAACGGTGGCGGCCGGGGCCAGCAGCGCCAGCTTTACAGCGACGGTCACGGCGGTGAGCACGGCGCAGGCCGTGACCCTATCCGCCAGCGCCGGCGGCCGGACGAAGACCTTCGGACTGGAGCTGGGCGCAGCAACGATCACGTTGAGCCTTAGTTCTTCCAGCCTGGCCTTCGGCAGCGTGAACGTGGGCACAACGACAACGCAATCGCTGACTCTAACATCGACGGGAAGCTCTGCATTGACCGTGAGCGCGGCGACGGCGGCCGGAACCGGTTTTTCCGTCTCCGGCGCCAGCTTCCCATTGACCCTGAATCCCAATCAGGCGGCAACGCTGACCGTGCAGTTCGACCCCACGGCAGCAGGAGCAGCTTCCGGCTCCCTTACCCTGACCAGCAATTCCTCCAGTGGCTCTTCGACTCTGGTCAGCCTCAGCGGCACGGGAGTGCCGGTATTGAGCGCTCTGAGCTGCAGCAGCGGATCGATGACCGGGGCGGGAACGGATACCTGCACTGTGACCCTGAACACGGCGGCGGCCACGGGCGGGTTCACCGTAAGCCTGGCCAGCAACAATAGCGCCGTGACGGTTCCGGCCAGCGTGACCGTGGTGGCCGGGGCCAGCAACGCCAGCTTTACAGCGACGGTCACGGCGGTGAGCACGGCGCAGGCCGTTACCCTGACCGCCAGCGCCAACAGCGCGGCCAAGACCTTTGGACTGCAATTGAACGCCGGCGTGCCTACGCTGAGCGTGAGTCCGTCCAGCCTGCCGTTTGGCAGCGTCAACGTAAGCACGGCCACAACGCAGTCCGTGACGCTGTCCTCCTCTGGGACCGGTGCGGTCACGATCAGCGCGGCCACGGTGGCCGGGACCGGTTTCTCCGTCTCCGGCGCCAGCTTCCCATTGACGCTGAATCCCACTCAGACGGCAACGCTGACCGTGCAGTTCGACCCCACGGCAGCAGGAGCAGCTTCCGGCTCCCTTACCCTGA
Organism: Occallatibacter sp.; assembly: GCA_049511595.1. Taxonomy (GTDB): domain Bacteria; phylum Acidobacteriota; class Terriglobia; order Terriglobales; family Acidobacteriaceae; genus Telmatobacter. The sequence goes on from JBEKXX010000023.1 coordinate 25,546, forward strand.
CCAGCAATTCCTCCAGCGGCTCTTCGACTCTGGTCAGCCTCAGCGGCACGGGAGTGCCGGTATTGAGCGCTCTGAGCTGCGCCAGCGGATCGATGACCGGGTCGGGGACGGATAGCTGCACCGTGACCCTGAACGCGGCAGCCGCCACGGGCGGATTCGCCGTCAGCCTGGCCAGCAACAATAGCGCCGTGACGGTTCCGGCCAGCGTGACCGTCGCTGCCGGCGCCACGACCGCCGGCTTTACGGCTACCGTCTCCGCGGTAAGCACCAGCGAGGCCGTTACCCTGACCGCCAGCGCCAACAGCGTGGCCAAGACCTTTGGTCTGCAATTGAACGCCGGCGTGCCTACGCTGGGCATTGACGCAACAAGCATCGGCTTCGGGGATGTGTACGTGAATTCGCCCGCAACCCAGTCGGTGACCCTGTCCTCAACGGGGACTGCGGCAGTGACCGTGAGCGCGGCGACGGTGGCCGGGACCGGTTTCTCCGTCTCCGGCGCCAGCTTCCCATTGACCCTGAATCCCACTCAGACGGCAACCCTCAGCGTGGAGTTCAATCCCACCGCGGCTGGCGCAGCGACCGGTACGCTGACCATCACCAGCAATTCCTCGACAAATCCCACGGCGGCGATCCCGTTGAGCGGCACAGGGGAGACAATCCAGGTGAACCTGGCCTGGGATGCGCCAGCCAGCTCTCCCGATCCGGTCGCCGGTTATAACGTCTATCGGGCACCCAGCGGGAGCACGTCGTACCAGCTTCTGTCGTCGGTGAGCAGCAGCAAACTGGCATACACCGATAGCAACGTTCAGGCGGGGCAGACATACGACTACATCGTCGAGAGTGTCGACGCCTCCGGCGTCGCCAGCGCCCCCTCCAACATGGCCAGCGTGACGCTTCCGTAGCCGTTTCTACGACAAGCAAAGAAGCACCTGGATCTTCGCGCAGTTCTGCGCGGAGGCTCCGAGGCCCCTCAGCGAAGGGGTGAATTGTCCTTTTTGGATCGGCTCCGCGCTCTTACTGAATTGACGCCACGGAGGGAGCCGAGGGGGTGGGCGTCAAGGGTGCGCGTCTGCTGCCGCGACCGGGAAATATATACGCATGTGTGAAGAAATTACATGCACTCGGTGACTTTTGCGCCTGCGGAAAATCTTGTTTTCCACCGCTCACTATGCCTCAAGTTTCTCCCTATGAGGGAAATAGGAAATCGTGTCCCTATGCAATCGATTTGGCAAGAGGATTGCACACTCCTGTTGTTTCCTCATACACAGGGCGTTTCGAAAGATGCTTATTGTGACTCGCAGGTGCATCTTTCGGGGCGCTGGCTTGCGATCTAACGAGGGGCTTAAGTAGAACATCCGGTCCCAGGCCTCTGGGGAGAGGCTTGTGCCATGAAGTACCACGATTCTTAAGGGATTTATCCAGTGAGGCATTTGCGCATCATTCCTTTTTTTTGCGCGCTGTTCGGATGTGACTGTGCAGAAGCCCATGTGGCCTGTTGCCATTTTTCGTGGACGAATCGAATCGACGCGCAGACGGGAACTTGCGCCGTCAAGTGCAACCGTTGGCCGGCATCTCTCCTCTACCTTGCGCTCTCATGCTGCCTACCCTTCGTCCTGTCCGGCTGCCTGGGCGGCCAAATTATCTCGAATGCAGCGGGCGCGGATTCAGGATCTCTTCAGGCGTCGCCGACGTCGATCGCATTTGGCGCGGTGTCATCCGGCCAAACGGCAAGCTCGAATGTCTCTATCGTGAACGAGCGTTCCGCGGCGGTCCAAGTTTCGCAGATCGAAGTAACGGGGCAGCCGTTCTCAGCCAGCCTTACGAGCGATCTGCCAATTACGGTACCGGCCGGCGGTACTTTCAACTTCAATGTGAACTTTACCCCTACTGCGATGGGACCCGCGACGGGGGAATTGACGGTGATCAGCAGCTCACCCAGCGGCGGAAAGCTCGCGATCGGGCTCAGCGGGACGGGAACGGCGGCGGGTACAGCGGACACAGCAGCTTTGAGTTCGTTGAGCTGCGCGGTGGCTTCGATGACCGGGGCGGGAAGCGACAACTGCACCGTTTCACTGAACGCAGCAGCCCCGACCGGCGGGTTCACCGTCACCCTGGCCAGCAACAATTCAGCGGTGGCCGTACCGGCGACGGTGACCATGCCGGCAGGCGCAAAAGCTGTCGTCTTCGCAGCAACGATCTCGGCGGTCGGCGCCGCCCAGACGGCGATGCTGACAGCCACCGCAGGCGGCGTTTCAGAAAAATTCCCAGTGCAATTGAACGCGGGCGCAGCCGGACTGAACATCAACGCCACGAGCATAGCCTTCGGCACCGTGCAGGCGAATACGGAGGCGACACAATCGGTGGAATTGACGGCTTCGGGGGCGCTGCCGATCGCCGTCACCGCGGCGACGGTGCAGGGGGCAGGCTTCTCGATCTCGGGTGCAACATTCCCGCTCACGTTGGCAGGCGGTCAAACGGCGACGATCGAGGTCACGTTCGATCCAACTTCCGCGGGAGCAGCGACGGGGCTGCTGACGATTCTCAGCACTTCTCTTACAAGCGGCGCGGCGGTGGTTCACTTGAGCGGAACAGGCGAAGTGGAGGAGGTCAATTTGACCTGGGACGCGCCTATAAGTTCGCCGGACTCGGTCGCCGGTTTTAACGTCTATCGGGCACCCAGCGGCAGCACTTCGTATCAGCTTCTGTCGTCGGTGAGCAGCAGCGAGCTGTCATACACCGATAGCGACATTGAGGCCGGGCAGACATACGACTACATCGTCGAGAGTGTCGATGCCTCCGGCGTCGCCAGCGCCCCCTCCAACATGGCCAGCGTGTCGCTACCGTAGTTCCGGCGAGTACTGCTGAATGCACGAAGGGCCGGTAGCGCAGAAAGGGGCTCCTTTCGCCCCCTTGCACCGCCGGCCCTGGTGCGTACGGCCCTGGAAGTTGCGACGCGATGTGTACTACGGCAGTTCTGCTGCAACGGTTAGATTGAATGTGGTGGAATGCTGCAAATTGGCGCTGGACGCTGTGACAGTGAGTGTGTAGGTTTCGGGCGACTGCGAGGACTTTGGGTGACCGCCGCAGCCGCCGAGAACGATAGTGGCTGCGCCGCTCAGGAGAAGCAGCAGCAGGCAGAGCACGCGGCTCAGCCTTTGTCCCTGACGGCGCAAGCGGCGGACGCCGAGCAACGGTAACAGCAAGAACGCAAGCGCGAGTTGCATCCTCGTCCGCCCGGTCTCAGGCGCCGGTTGCAAGGCCCCGGTTGTGGCTGCCGTTTGAATGGTCATTGCCACCGTCTGCTGACCACCGTTGGCCGGAATGGATGGGGGAGCGAATGTGGCTTCGGCACCCGAGGGAAGACCCGTGACTGCGAACGTCACAGGACCCGCATAGGTTCCGTAGAGCGGGGCAACGACTACGTCATAGGTTGCGTGGGCGCCCGGATTCACCGTCTGGCCTATCGGCGCCACAGGCGTCAGGCTGAAGTCCAACGGCGCCACGACGATCGGGGTGGACGAAGAAGTACTGCTGGCGGCGAAGTTGACATCGCCGCTGTAGACCGCTGTCAACCGGTGCGTTATTCCCGCGGAGAGCGTTGTGGTGGCAAATGACGCCGTGCCCCCCGCGAGCGTTTCAGTGTCAAGCAAGGCGGCTCCGTCGTAGAAGTTGACCGAACCTGTAGGGGTACCTGTGGTTGAGGATGCAACCTGTGCCGTTAAAGTGGCACTTTGTCCCGGCGTAATGGAGCCGCTGCTCACGTTCAGCGAGGTGGTTGTCCCCGCTTGCGTAATGGTCAGCGTGCCATTCTGCACCGTAACGGTATAGTCGGCAAGATTTGCGCCCGCAGGAGTGGGAACTATGCCGTAGGTTCCAACATTGGAAGCGATTGTGGCCGAAGTTAAAAAGCTCTCGGTGAAGGTATCGCCGTTGACCGCACCTGTAACACTGCCGGTGAAGACCGGATTGGCGACGCCATAGGCCCTTGCCGCGTTGTTGGCCGCCACAGTCAGCGCCGCCAGGGAGACAGTGATGGCCGCGGAGTCCGTGACGGTGTTGTAGTCCGTCGGGTCAGTTGGAGCGAACGAGGTTGCGAGCGTGTAGCCTCCGGGCGGCAGAATCGTTGCACCTGTCACCGCCGTTGCCGTGCCACCCGTGGGTTGAGCTGTGTAGCTAAACGTGCCCGCAACATTCTGGCCTTTGTACGCCGCGCTTGCATCCAATTCACCGGCGAGGCTGGTTCCATAGGAGATGGCCGCGGCGGGGGTCCACGCGATCGTGGCCGTGGCCTGGCCAACCGAGAATGACTGCTGGCTTCCCGTTGCCGCCTGGTAGTCCGTCGTGGCCGTGGCTGCCGCCGTCAGCGTGCACGTGCCGACGCCCACAAAGTTCGCCACCCCGCCCGTCACCGTGCAAACGCTCAGCGTGGTGGAGGAGACGGACTCCGTCGGCGAGCCGTTGCCGGAGTAGGTGTAGGCCGGCGTGAAGCTGCCGTTGTAGACCGGGCTCGGCGGAATGTTGTTGATGCCGATGGTGGCTGTCGCCTGGCCTACCGTGAGCGGCTGCGCGGTGGAGGTTTCCGGACTGTAGTTACTGTCGCCTGAGTAGGCTGCGGTGATCGAATACGATCCCGCCGTAAGAGACGAACTGGAAAACGACGCCGTTCCCGCGTTCACCGTCCCAGTACCCAACGCGGTGGTTCCATTGTTGTAGAAGGTCACCGAGCCGGTGGCCGCGGACGGCAGGGTCGCCGTCAACGTCTCCTGCGTGCCATAGGTGATTGAAGAAGACGATAGGGACAGTGTGATTGAGGTCGTCGCGATCCCGATGTCGAAGCTGCTGCTTGTGGTGGAGATCGCGACCGCCGGCGTGGCCGCGCCGTTTAGAGTGAGGTTGGCCGTAAGTGTGTCGCCCGTTCCGACCGTGTCGACCTGAAGCGTGTAACTGGCAACGCCGCTCGAGGTCGCAGCGGAGCCTCCACTCAAGGCGCCCGCGCCAGTCAGCGTGAGCGGGATGGTGACCGAAGGCGCAAAAGGATTGCCGCTCTCGGTGAGCGTTACGCCCGCGGCGAAGTTGGCGCCCACTGCGGCCCCGGCCGGCTGCGTAGAGAAGCTGAGGGCATAGTTCGTCTGCACAGCGCCTGCATCTACGCAGGTTGAGTAATTTGGATAACTGGTGTTGGTGTTGGGCAGACCGCGCTCGTCCGTGGTCAGGCCCGAAGGAATACTGGCGGCAAGACCGGCACAAATGGCTGGGCTTCCGGGCAGCGGAACGAGGGTTTGCGTTGGCCCACCGTAGTTGCCAAGAGGTGCAAGGCTAATAGCCGTTGCGTTTACGGCGGCGCCGTTCACGACGCCGGCCACGTTACCGCCGTTGTCGGTATAGGCG
>JBEKXX010000024.1:0-30154 GCA_049511595.1 Occallatibacter sp.
TGGAGATCGGGCTGGTAATCACGTCGGTCACGCTGCTGACGCGGAGCCGCATTTATTGGTATGTGGGGATGGCATCCTCGGCGGTCGGCGTTGCAGCGGGAGTCTCGGCCTTTTTTCTCAAGTAGCGGCGGATTGCGTGGAAATCCTTGTGACGCGCGGCGGTCCAGCATTCGACTTGGCAATCTCGGCGGTGCGGTGCGCGGCCCGCTCCAGATTGTGCGCCATTTCCCGCGTGGACAGGCGCTGCTCCGCCGCAGTGGCTGTTTTTTTGTCCGCTTGGCCACGCCGTGTCCTTGCGGAACGATTTGCCCGCATCCGGCGTCGGGACCGAGAATGGTTGGCAATGAGACGGAGAGCGCAATTGGGGGCGGAATTTCTGGACCGGGTGCTGGCGGGTCTCGACTGGCTTGGCGCGCAGCGCGGGCACGCGCCTGCTCAGGCCGCACACCTGGTTACCGGCCTGGAAGGCGAGGAGGCGGCGCGCGCCTATCTTCGCCGCGAGGGCTACACGGTCGTTGCGCGGCGGTGGTCTGCCGGGAATCTTCCCGGCGACCTGGATCTGGTCGCGTGGAAGGGACCGCTGCTGTGTTTTTTTGAAGTGAAGACCCGCACGGCCCATGACATGACGCCGGCGGAAACCGCGATCGATTTCCATAAGCGAAACATTCTTCGCCGGCTGGCCCGCCAGTACATGCGCCAACTGCCTAATGAATGCACCCCGCAGGCGCGTTTCGATGTCGTCAGCGTGTATCTTGTGCCGGGGCAAAAGCGCGAGATCACGCACTTTGAAAACGCATTTGGCTGGAGCGAGGCGCGGCGGGACGAACGATTCCGTCGAGCGGAAACATAGATGGAACGGCTTGGGAGCACAGGGTCTTTCAGCGGGTGCTCGCGACGAGCCGGCCGGCGGCTGCGCCGCCCGCCAATGGCACGCCGCCGGCCGCAACGCAGTTCGACGGCAGTTCGCCGGCGGCGCTGAGCGCAGTAAGGGCAGCGGTTCTCGATGGCTAATGCCTGTCGATCAAGGCCGCAGGGATGCGCTATACTCCAGGGGCAGTCTGAAAGAGGAGGATGACGATGCGTTTGCAGGCGATGGCGAAGGTTGTGGCCGGCATGGCGATCATGGCGGCGCTGGGAGCCTCAGGCTGGTTGACGGCACAGACCGGCGTGAATACCGTGCTGAAAGCGGCCGACCTTGTGAAGCTGCTTCCGGCTTCTGTGTATTACTTCGGGCAAAGCGCGCCCACGCAGTTGCGCAACTCCGGCGGCGTGAAGTTCGCCGACGGCCATTACGTGCTGGCCAGCCTGGTGGACACCAGCGGTTACTCGACGGGAGTGGCGGCGAAGTATCAGGGGTACCTGATCGCCGAAGTTCCGCTCAGGATCGGGGGAAGACATCTGCCCGCGGGCGCCTATGGCTTCGGATTCCTGGCAGGCGACAAATTTCTGGTTACAGACCTGGGCGGCAACGACGTGTTCACGGCGCACTCGGTCCCGGACGCAGCCTTGCAGCGGCCGCGTCCGTTGCAGGTGACCGTAAATCCCGCCGGCGGCTTTCGCCTTTACGCCGGGCGCAACTACGTTCAGTTTGACCGGTAAGGCGAATGGCTGTGGGCTTCAGCCGGCCAAGAGTCCATGACGCGCGTTGCTCAAGGGCCGCAGGAAGTACGGTTCCGCTCGCGGGAATCATCCGGAGTGCGGCTGTAGCGTGGCTGTTGGGATGCGCAGCCGCAGCGGTTGCGCTGGAGCCTTCCACACCGCTTGCAAATTACAGCCGGCAGGCGTGGGCCATGGAGAATGGACTTCCGCAGAATACTGTCCAGGCGCTGGCGCAGACACGGGATGGGTTTCTCTGGCTGGGGACCGAAGCGGGCCTGGTGCGGTTTGACGGCGTTGAATTCCAAACATATGACCGCAATTCCAGTCCGGCCTTGCCTGGCAACGATATTCGCTGCCTGCTGGAAAGCCGGGACGGGGCGCTATGGATTGGAACCAACGCGGGGCTGGCGCGCTGGAAGGATGGGACGGTCAGGGCGTTCACGACGAATGACGGGCTGCCGGCCAACGGGATTCTGGCGCTGGTTGACATCGGGAACGGGACAGTCGGGGTGTGGACGGAGCAGGGCCCAGCGCAGCAGGCAGGAGAGCGGTTCGAGGCGGTGAGGAATGTGGATGCGTTTCCTCGCACCGCCCTGCCATCGACGGGAGAGTACCCAGGAGCGGTGGTATTCGAAGAAGAATTGCCAAATGGCATTCTTGCGAGGGGCGACCGAAGCAGCCTGGATTTCGTTCAGAACAGGAAGGCTGCGGGAGCCTCGATCCACCTTGCGGTTGGCAGGGAACTGCCCGGCAGCCGGATTCAGGCAATATTCGCCGACCGGGAGAATGCGCTGTGGATTGGCACGAACGCCGGGCTGGTGCGGTGGGAGAGCGGCAGGGTCGAACGCTTTCCGATTACCGATCCCCTTGCCACCGCTTCGATTCTCGCGCTGATGGAAGACCGTGAAGGCAATCTGTGGGTGGGCACGGAAACCGACGGACTGGACATCCTGCGCGATCAGCGCTTCAGGACTTTGGACACGCGGGAGGGGTTGTCAAGCGACAGCATCACTACCGTGGTGGAAGACGGGAGCGGAACGCTGTGGGTGGGAACCCAAGGGGACGGCGTAAACGCCCTGCGCCGCGAGGCGGATGTAGATGGCCGGCGCGTCGCGCGCTCTCTTTCGGTGGCCAACGGCCTGGCCAGCAATGTGATTTTGTCGCTGGCCGCGGCGCCCAATGGCGACCTGTGGGTGGGCACGCCCGATGGGCTGAACCGGATTCACGGAAACCGGGTGGACACATTTACTTCCGCCGATGGGCTGCCCGACGATTTTATCCGTTCGTTGCTGGTGGACGCCGACGGGTCGCTGTGGGTCGGCACCAGACGCGGACTGACGTACTGGGCGGTGGAAGACGGCAGATTGAGCGCCGCGCAATCCGGCGCACGGATGAAAACGTACACGCAGGCGAGCGGGCTGGGCAGCGACCTGGTGGGCGCGATGGCTCGAGACGTGAAGGGCGACCTGTGGGTGGCGACACTGGCCGGGTTGTCGCAGCTGCACAGCGGCACAATCTCGAACTTCACCACGGCAAACGGGCTTTCGAGCAATGTGGTGACGGCGCTGCTGCCTCGCGCCGATGGGACGCTGCTGATCGGCACGCAGGACCATGGCTGGGACGAATGGGACGGGCGCAAATTCTCCGCGGGAATACATAGCGGTCTCGAGCAGACTACGATTCGCGCCATCCTGGACGATGGCGGGGGACATCTGTGGTTTGCGACGGGCGATGGCATTGCGCGCTGCGACTGCAATGAGATGGGGGGAGCGGACCCCGCGCCGGGCTGTTCGCACTGGATGGAATTTGGGACCGCCGATGGACTGCGCAGCCGGGAGACGGCGACCAACAGCCACCCTTCGGCCTGGCAATCGCGCGATGGGCATTTGTGGTTTGCGACACCGAAGGGATTGGTGGAGGTGGACCCGGCGCATTTTCCCGTGAACATGCTTCCCCCTTCGGTCGCTCTGGAGCGATTCCAGGTGGACGATGTGGCTCAACCGTTGCAGGCGCCGGGCTCCTGGCTGAAGGTGCAGGCCGGGCATGTCCACTTCGAGTTCGACTACGCCGGATTGAGTTTTGTGGCGCCGCAGAAGGTGCGCTACCGTTATATGCTCGAGGGCTTCGACCACGGCTGGACCGAGGCCGGGACGCGGCGCACCGCCTATTACACGAATATTCCGCCAGGGCGGTACACCTTCCGCGTGCAGGCGGCCAACAACGACGGCCTTTGGAACACGGCCGGCGCGGCGCTCAGCTTCGATTTGCGGCCGCATTTTTATCAGACCACGTGGTTCTTAGTGCTGCTGTTGGCAGTCGTAGCGGGAGCAGTTGTGCTGCTGTTGAGGCTGCGGCTGCGCCGGGCCGAGCGGGAGTTTCGCGTGGTGCTGGGCGAGCGCGGCCGGATTGCGCGCGAGATTCACGACACGCTGGCGCAGGGCTACGTGGGCGTATCGGTCCAGTTAGAGGTTCTGTCGGAGCTGTTGCGCCGGCACAAGATGGAAGATGCGGCCAAACAACTCGACCAGACACGCGAGTATGTGCGCCATGGGCTCGCCGACGCGCGGCAGTCCATCTGGGCTCTGCGTACGCAGGATGCGAGCGAGACCACGCTGCCGGTGAAACTGCGGCGCATGGCGGAAGCGGCAGGAGGCGAGGGGCTGGCCGCCCAGTTCAGTCTTTTTGGGGCTTATCGCCCGCTACCGGCGGAAACCGAGCGGGAGTTGCTGCGCGTGGCGCAGGAGGCCATCCATAATGTGAAGAAGCACGCCGGGGCGAGCGAACTGCGGGTGCAACTGGAGTACGGCCCGGAGAGGATCGCGCTCGAGGTTCGCGATAATGGGAGAGGAGGCGCTCAGGTGGCGGCGGCAGAGCTTTCGCCGGGGCACTTTGGGCTGACCGGAATGAGAGAGCGCGCGGCGGCTATCGGTGGAGCGCTGGAAGTGAGCAGTGCGGCGGGCGCGGGCACCACGGTCCGGTTAAGCGCACCGGCGCGAGGTGAAATGAGCGAACAGATGGAGGCACGCCTGTGAGCGCGGAATCGATCCGAGTGCTGATTGTCGAGGACCACAACGTGGTTCGCCAGGGACTGGCGGCGCTGCTGAATGTGGCGGGCGGCCTGGAGGTGGTGGGCGAGGCCGCAGACGGCGTAGAGGCCATCGCGCAGTTTCGCAAGCTCCAGCCCGATATCACCCTGGTCGACTTGCGGTTGCCGAGGATGAGCGGCGTGGACGTGATCGAGCGCATCCGCATGGAGACGCCTCAGGCGCGGTTCATCGTGCTCACCACGTACGACGGCGACGAAGACATCTACCGCGCGCTGAAGGCAGGCGCCCGGGCGTATTTGCTTAAAGGAATGACCAGCGAGGATCTTATCCGGACCATTCGCGCGGTACATGCGGGCAAATCGCATATTCCGCCGGCGATCGCCGAAAGGCTGGCCGAGCGCATGGGAGCCCAGGAGCTGACTCCGCGGGAGTTCGACGTGCTGGAGCAGATCGTACACGGCAAGAGCAACAAGGAGATAGCAGCCGAGCTGGAGGTATCAGAGGCGACCGTGAAGACCCACATCAACAGCCTGCTGGGCAAGCTGGGAGTGACGGACCGGACACAGGCGACCACTGCGGCTATTCAGCGAGGCATCGTTCCACTCGAATCGTTAAGAAAGCCAAAACCATGACCAGAAAAACGATCCAATGCGCGGCTTTGTGCGCAGTCTGTCTAGCGCTGCCGGCGCTTCGGGCGCAGGCGCAAAAGACGGCGTGGCGGCAGGCCACGCAGGCAGAACTAGCGTCGGTGTTGCCATCGCGGGCTCCGGTGGAGAGCGAGCATATCGAGACCGAGATGCGAACGGCGTCGGGAATTGTGGATGAGCATGGACGCTTCATTGCGGGAGTGGTGCTGATTACTGCCGGATACTCGGCGGAAGGCAAGTACTCGCACTACCTGATTGTGCAGGCGCCGGTGCAGATTGGAAGCGTCTTCCTGAAGCCGGGCGAGTATGCGTTTGGATGGACCCGCGAAAACGGGGGAGAAGCGCTGCGTGTTCATTTCAACCGTGCGGCGACGGGGGCGCTGGTGGGAACTACCGACGCACACTGGATTGCGGGATCGACGCGCGTAGAGAGCCTGCACATCTGGCCGCCGGATGAAAAGGCGCTGATTCAGATCGGGCGGTTTGGAATTGCCTACAAGTTAGGCGACGAATAACAGCAAAACGCAGGTCGGCGGACACAGGTTTTCCGCCTCCCGCCATTCTTCACGGAGAAGAAGGGGAGCAGCGACTCTCCCGGACGGGAACCGCAGACTGGCGCTGCCAGCGCACTAGAACAACAGGCGCGTGGTGATCGCAATTTCGTGGTTGTAGCCGTGGAAGGTGCTGGCCGCGATCCGCTCTCCGGCGTCTGCGCGCAAACCGCGAGCGTCTCTCCGGCTGCTCAACGTGGATTTTGGGTGCAAACACACGTCCGGGCCAAGCACGGGTCATGGCCCTGCCATCGCCGGAATCCCCTGAAGAACTTAACTGGCTTCGAGTTCCGGCCATCGCGGAATCGTAGAATATCCAACAGAATTCGCGATCATGATGCAGGGCGCCAGCCTGCAGGCATCACTTCCCCGAAGCGCCTCGCTGCTTTGAGCTCCACTTATACACAAATTCGACGTATCCGAATTGTGTGTTCCGGTCCGTGGGGTAGATCACCGCAACCACGGTCTTTCCCTGGATGTAGCCATAGTAGAAGTTGAGCGCAACATTCTTTGAAGCCTGCCAGTCAGCGCTTATGTCGGAAACGGTAGCCAATGACGTTGCCCCGTTTGAAGGACGACCCGTGTACCCGAAGACTTTGTTGTCGAAAGCGCCCCCTCCCAAATACCAAAGATCGTGGGCCGAGGTCAGCTGCAACCAGTGAAGGTCAGCACGCAGGGCGAGTTGCTTCGCCGGTTTGTCGATGACCTGCACGAACTCGTCTTTGTTGTTCATTAAGTTATAGAAGGGCGTACGGGCGTACAGCCGCGGCGTGGTCAGCACCTGGAAGAAGGTGTTATGCGCGCCGTCGCTGTTATTGCTGTCACCGCTTGACCGGAACCAGCCGCCACGCAGCCACGGCGACGAGGAAACCCTGGTCAGTTGGTATCCGCCTTCCACCGCGGCCGCATCGGCGCTGTGGCTCAGTTCGCCCCATCTCCCGTTCTGCCCCACCCCCCAGAAGAGAAAATCGAATTGGCCCGGCCCAGCGGGAATGTCCGCCAGCAAATCGCCTCCAAAGGTCCCAATCCGAATGTTTCCGTGATCGGACGAGCGCACCGCTGCGGCGCGATTGTCTGTCTTGGTGACATAGGTTCGGCCATCGTGAAAGCCAATTCCGAAGGTCCGCCAGAGTATATGCCCTTTCAGCTCCGATCGGGTGAACGCGAGGTATTGAAGATCCACATTCAGTTCCGGGTTGCCATTCATATTGAAGACGCCCTGGTCGGAACGCGCCGCCATGGCGGTAACGTTCCACGAGCCGGAACCGAAGTGCGCGTCGAGTCCATCAAAGCTGCGCTGCGCGTTTGAGAAGCCGAAGTTGGCGATCAAGCGCTGGCTTATGCGGTTGGCTTGCAACCAGGCGATGGTGGGATTCCCGGGCTGCGTCTCGAGGCCGTCGAAGAACTCAAAGCGTCCAATGCGAATGCTGCCGCTCTCGCCGTTATACCGAAGATAGCCTTGCTTCAGAAACGCCGCAGCGGGTTCGGTGTTGTTGTTGTTCGCGGCATAATAGGTCCCGCCCAAGCCCAATTGGCCCTGTGCACTGACGGAAGAAACAGCGTTGTTGGGGACATCGAGGACCGCGGGTTGAGACAGCTCGAGCGCCCAGTCCCATCGATGGATGCGCTGCGCCACGCCGACTCGCAAAAGCGACTGAACGTAGCTGTATGCATTCTCATAGGGCGGCGCCGCAAACCACTGCCAGGCATCAACACGTGTGCGGTCGTACACGGATACGCTGATTGGCGAGCCGCCTACCTGAGCCGATTGTGCGGGGCCAGCAGCGGCTGACGCGGCAAGCGGGCTTTTGGCTTGTGCAGGCGTGGCGTCACCGAAACGGAAACGATACTTGAAAAGGAAAGACGTGCCGCCGGCGCCTTTGGCGACGGCGGGCACGCTGTGCTCGAGATACGGCGGGAGATTGATGTCCAGTTCTGTATTAGCATGCGGGATGAGGTTTAGGCCCTTGCCGCCGTCCAGGTTCCATGTTTCCGTGCGGTTTGGGGCGGTTTGGCAGAGGAAATCGGTCCGCGCCACCTGGATGAGGCCGACATAGCCGGTGATGAGGGGCGGAGGCCAGGCGGGCTGCACGGACTGGGTCGCGCTGGCGCGCCTCTCCCAGTGGCCGATGAATCCGTCCTGGGCAAGAAGGAATGGTGAAGATACAAGAAGAGTTAACAAGAGAAGGGATGTGCGCTGCATGGTGACCTCGCTGTGCGGTACGGGGAAGAATCCATTGGAGAATGACAGCCCACATGCGCGGCGGACAACCAACTTTCGATGGAGGCGGGACTCCAACCGCTGAAGGGCGCGCAGAGATCGCCGGCCGAAGGGGAACCGTTCTTGCACTGGAAGAGCTGAACGGCCCGATTGCCTACCTGCGATCGTGCCGCGAGAAACCGTCAAAGGCAGAGCGCGCTTTCAATGCCAATTAAGGAACTAGTGTGGTGAGTCAGAAGTTCATTGAAGAACAACCGCAGATCCTTCGACTCATTTTGGCGCAAAACGCGCCAAAATTCGCTCAGGATGACAGCTTATTTGTGATGCGAACTTCAGACTCAGGACACCAGCTAGTTTGCAGCTGCGGTTCAGGAGAGCGCCGCGTGCAGCGCTTCGGCCACCTGCTCCTGCTGGCCGGCCGAAATCCGGCTGAAGAATGGCAACGCCAGCATGCGGCGGGCGATGGATTCCGTGAGAGCCAGAGAGCCCGCGGTACGGCCGCCGCATGCAGGCCAAACCGGTTGCAAGTGGATGGGCGCGAAGTAGCGGCCGGTGGCGATGCCCTGGCGGGCAAGCGCGGCACGCACGCCATCGCGCTCCACGCCCGCCGGCAGACGAACCACGTAGACAAACCAACTGAACTCGCGGCGAGGGAGCAGGAGCGGGGGACGTTCCAGGCCGGGGATTCCCGCGAGCAGCGCATCGTAGCGCTCGGCGGCCTGCCGGCGTTCGACGAGCACCTCCTCCATCCGCTGCAACTGCGCGCGGCCGAGCGCGCAGGCCAGCTCCGAGAGCCTGTAGTTGTAACCCGGTTCGACCAGGTCAAGCCAACCGGCGCCCGGGTCGCGGCCCTGATTCCTGAGCCGGCGAAGGCGCGCGGCGTGCGCCAGATCGCGAGCCAGCACCGCGCCGCCCTCGCCGGTAGTCATCTGCTTATTGGGATAGAAGCCGAGAACGGACAGATCGCCAAAGCTGCCGGCGCGGCGTCCGCAGAAGCGCGCGCCAATGGCTTCGCAAGCGTCTTCAACGAGAGCCAGGCCGTGGAGCTGGGCGAGACTGCCGAGCGCGTCCACCTCCGCAGGAACGCCGAAGGTGTGAATAGCCAGGATGGCGCGCGTGCGCGGAGTGACTGCGCGTTCTACGGCGGCGGGGTCGAGATTGAGCGTGAGCGAATCGATCTCGGCAAGGACCGGCGTGGCGCGCGTCTGGAATACGGCGTTCACCACGCCGGCGAAGGCAAAGGAAGGAAGGATCACCTCGCCGCCCTCGCCGATGCCCAGCGTCAGCAGCGCCAGATGCAAGGCGGCAGTACCGGAGCTGACGGCTACGGCGTGCTCGATGCCGTGATACGCGGCCAGTTCCGATTCAAAGGTCGTGAGTTCCGGGCCCTGACTGAGGGTTGGCGTACGCAGAACGGCGGTGACGGCCGCGATATCGGCTTCCGTGATGTCGGGCGCGGAAAGCGGAATGCGCGCGGTCATGAGCGCTCCCGTTGTGCTTCGGCAGCGCACGGCAACGGGGCAGGCTGCTTGACGAGCAGGCGGTCGAGCGGAAGAGAGGCCAGCACGCGGGCGATGGTTTCGGCCGCGGTACCGTCGCCATAGGGATTTGTCATTCCGGCGAGTTGTTTGCGGAACGCAGGGTGGAGGGCGCGATCGAGCGCGGCGCGGATGGCGGCAGCTTCGGCGGGAGCGTCAATCACATTCCGCGCCCGTTCGCGGCCTTGCTGCCGAATGCCCACGTTGACGACGGGCAGGGCAAACGACGCGGCTTCCATGATGCCGCTGGAGGAGTTGCCTGCGAGCGCGCCGGCCTGGCCAAGCAGGCTCCAATAGGTAACAGCGTCGAGATTGACGAAGATGTGAGTACGGGGGCGCGTTGTGGCCAGAGATCGGGCGCGCTCGATGAGCGCGTGGCTGCCGGCGTCGGCGTTGGGGTAAACGAAAACAATTTGGCCCGGCGCCTGGGCGAGCGCGGCGAAGAAAGCATCGGCCTCAGCGTTGGTGTCGGGCAGGATGGTGACAGGATGCCACGCGGCGATCAGCGTGGGCGGCGCGAGCGGCAGGCCCAGGCGGGCTTCCAACGCGCCGCGATCGAGCAGAGCGGAGCGGCGCAGATGATCGAGCGAGGGCGCTCCGGCGCGATGCACGCGCCACGGTTCCTCGCCCATGGCGATCACGCGCTGCCGCGCTGTTTCCGTCGAGGTGAAGTGGACGTGCGCCAGCTTGGTGAGAGCGTTGCGCACCGCGTCGTCGATGGCGCCCTGGCTGACCTCGCCGCCTTCGATGTGGGCGACGGGAATGCGCAGAGCGAGCGCCGTCGAGGCCGGAGCCAGCATCTCGTAGCGATCGGCGATGAGCAGAAGCAGATCGGGCCGCCACGCGGTGAGGGCATCGGCCAGGCCCAGAATGGCCAGGCCGATGGTCTTGGCCATTCCGGTGTCGGTGTCGGAGTTGAGCAGGCACTCAATGCGCGCCTGGATGGGAAAGCCGTCGCGCTCGATTTCCTGGAGCGTGTTGCCGAACTGGGGGGCGAGATGGGGCCCGAGAGCGAAGACGCCTAGTTCGATTTCGGGGTAAGCTGCCAGTTCGCGCAAGGGCCAGTAGAGATGGCTGTAGTCGGCGCGCGAGGTGGTGACGACGCCGATGCGGCGGCGCGCGGAAAATCCACGTCCGTCCGTTGCATTCAGGGGCTTTTGCACAGGAGAAGTATAAATTGCGGCTGCGCCGGAACTGTCTTTGCATACCGTGGCCGCTCTGCAATTTAGAGCCTTGCTCGCGTAAACTGGAGAGTTCCGCGACGAGGGGGAGAGTTGCATTCATGAATTTGAAAGCGATCCGAGGAGTTGGTTACTGGGCGCTGGCGTTCCTGGCGGCGGCGCCGTTGCTTTGCAGGGCGCAGAATCGCTACGACGTGGAGGCGATCCGCGTGAACAATCGCGGCGTGGCGCTGATGGGTCAGCAGTCTACCGAGCGCGCCGCGGAGAGTTTTGCCGATGCCTTCAAGAAAGATCCGAAGCTGGCCCAGGCCGCCATCAACGAAGGGATTGCGCTGCTGGCTCTGCAGAAGCTGGACGAGGCCAAGAAAACGCTCAAGCAGGGCATTGCGATCGACCCGACCAGCGCGCAGGCGTGGTACAACCTGGGACTGGCGCAACATGCGGGCAACGATCTGGCCGACGCGCTGGCCAGCTTTCAGCAGGCAGTGAAGCTCGATCCCGTGGACGCAGACTCATGGTATTACGAAGGTGCCTGCTACCAGGACATGAAGCAGTTCGACAAGGCCGCAACGGCCTTTGAGAAGGCGCTGACGATCAATCCGCTGCACGTGTCGGCAGAGTTCGCCCTGGCGCGATCGCTGCAGCGCATGGGTCACGCCGCGGAGGCGAGGGAGCACTTTGCGCGTTTTCAGCACCTGACGAACGCCAAGGTTTCCTCGCCGCTGGGGCTGTCTTACGGCGAGCAGGGACACTATTCAACGGCAACGGCGGTTGAAGAGCCGGAGAGCATCCAACAAGCGATGATACCGGTGCGGCTTGTGGCGCAGCCGATTGCCGCGCCCGGCCGTGGAGGCGCTTCGTCATGGAAGACCACCGGCGGGGCCTGCATGATGGATGTGACCGGCACGGGGCAGATGGATCTGGTGCTGATGCAAGCGGGCGCTCAGGCCATTCGCGTACTGCACAATCGGGGCGGCGGGGACTTTGCAGAGGTTGATGCGGCGGCGGCAGGACTGAAAGCAAGCGGCCGCGGCGTGGCGTGCGCCGTTGGCGATTACGACGGCGACGGGTTGAACGACCTGGCTGTGGCTCTGGACGACCGCGTGCTGCTGTTTCACAACCTCGGCCACGGGCAATTCAAGGATGTGACGTCGGAATCCGGTCTTGCGCCGCGCAACCGGCCAACGGGCATTACGTTCGTGGATTATGACCACGATGGGGATCTGGACCTGCTGTTGACGGGCGCGCCGGCGGCTCCGGGCAGCGCATCGAACGTGCTATGGCGCAACAACGGCAACGGGACCTTTACCGAGCAAACCGAGCAGACGGGACTGGGCGGGAGCGGTAAGACGGCGGCAGCGATTCTGACCGATTTCAATAACGATCGCGCCGTGGATCTGGCGGTGACCGGCGACGGACCCTCGCCGCTGATTTACGTGAATCCACGCGAGGGCAAGTATCCTACGCAGCCGTTGTATGAAGGCGCGAAGCTGCCGCCCACGGTGGGCATCACCGTGCTCGACTACAACAAGGACGGCTGGATGGACATCGCGGTGACGCACGCCGGCGCGCCGGGGCTTACGTTGTGGCGAAACGTCGAGGCACCCGATCGCATCGGCCGGCGCTTTGAACGCGTCGCGTTGCCGCTGCATGGGGCTGTGCGCGGGTGGGGCCTGACGCCCGTGGACATCGACAACGACGGCTGGGTCGATCTGGCGGCGATCGTAGAGACAAAAGCGGGCCCAAGCGTACGTGTCTTTCGCAACAAGGGCGACGGCGGCTTTGAGGACGTGAGCACCGCGCTGGGCCTGGACGACATTCGCCTCACTGCGCCACGTGGGCTGATTGCGGCGGAAGTATATGGCGACGGCGCGCCGGACCTGATCGTCACCCAGGAGAATGCTCCGCCGGTGCTGCTGCGCAACGTGGGCGCAAACAAGAACCACTTTGTGCGCCTCGACCTGCGCGGTCTGGCGGACAACAAAACCGGGCTGGGCGTGAAGGTGGAGGTGTTTGCGAACGGACTCTGGCAGAAGTGGGAACTGGCGGGCGCATCCGGTTACCAGACGCAGGCTGCGCCGCAGATTCTTGTGGGTCTTGGCGATGCGCCGGGCATTGACGTGCTGCGCATGTTGTGGCCCACGGGCGTGATGCAGGACGAGATCGATTTGCCGCAGCAACAGGTGATCGCAATGAAGGAGGTGGACCGGCGCGGCAGCTCATGCCCGGTGCTGTTCGTGTGGGACGGGCATCGCTACAAGTTCGTGACCGACGTGATTGGAGCGGCCGTGGTGGGGCACTGGTTTACGCCCACGCGGCGCAATACGCCGAATCCCGGCGAGTGGGTGAAGATTGACGGCGCGAATGTGGCGCTGGTGAACGGCAAGATCAGCGCGCGCTTTATGGAGCCGATGGAGGAAGTGAATTACATCGACCAGTTGCGGATGGTTGCGGTGGATCATCCCGAGAACGTGGAGGTGAATCCCGACGAGCGGTTCCTCGACGATCCGCCGTTTGCCTCGGGCCGCGTGGTGGCGAGCACGGACACGAGCTTGCCCCAGGGAGCGTGGGACGGCGAAGGGCGCGACGTGCTCGACCGGCTGAGCCGGCGCGATCACGTATTTGCGAGCGGATTCAAGGCGCTGCCCTACGACGGATTTGCGAATCTGCACGCGCTCACGCTCGATCTGGGCGAGATCAAGGCAAACGCTCCGCTGCGGCTGCTGATGACCGGCTACGTGAATTACTTCAGCGCGACCTCGCTCTATGCGGCGTGGCAAGCGGGGTTGAAGGAGATTCCGCCGTACGTGGAGGCGGAGCTGCCCGACGGTACATGGCGGCGGATCGCCGGCGATGCGGGATTTCCTGCCGGACTGGAACGGACGATCGTGGTGGACCTGACGGGCAAGCTGCCCGCGGGCACGCGGCTCATTCGGCTGATGACGAACCTGCAGATTTACTGGGACCAGGTGCTGATCGACCAGAGCAGAGACGCGGAGGCGCGGACAACGGAAGTTCCACTGGACCGCGCGACGCTGCACTACCGGGGCTACCCGAAGCAGATCGAGGGCGCCAGTCCAGGCGACCTGAACTACGACTACAATCTGGTGAGTCTGACCGGGCCGTTCCTGCGCGAGCGCGGCAACTACACGCACATGGGCGACATAACTCCACTCGTCAAAAGCATCGACGACCGGTTTGTAGTCTTCGGCAGCGGCGAGGAGATTGCGGCGGAGTTCGATGCGGCCGCTCTACCCGCTCTGCCCGCGCATTGGAAGCGCGATTACTTTTTCTATGCCAACGGATTCGTGAAAGACATGGACTGGTGGGATGCGTCGCCATACACCGTGGCGCAACTGCCGTTTCATGGCATGAGCGCGTATCCCTATCCGGCGAGCGAGAAACCGGCTGACGATGCGAGCCGGCTTGACTACGAGTTGAACTGGAACGACCGGTTCGACTCGGGCGCACCGGTGCGGTCTTACCGGTTCCAATATCAGTATTTGCCGTCCGCGCAGACGGAGGATCGGGCGCCGCAATCGTCACCGGGAACGCAGCCATGAACGATGTGGTGCTGGCTCCGGCGGCGAGACTGCTCGAGCTGGCGCGCACGGGCCAGCTCTCTGTGATGGAGTTGGCCGAGGCGCACATCCGGCAGATCGAACGGCTGAATCCGGAACTCAACGCGTTCGCCGACTTCGACGCGGAGCGCGTGCGCGCGCAGGCGCGGCGGCTCGATGCGTTGCGCGAACCGCGCGGCGCGTTGCATGGCCTTCCGGTTACCGTCAAGTCTTCGATTGCTACCACGGGTTACCGCTGCGAGATCGGGAGCCTGCTACACAAGGGCGAGATTGCGAATGAAGATGCCGTCGTGGTGGCGCGGCTTCGCGCGGCGGGAGCGTTGATTCTGGGCACGACCAATTGCCCGGAGTTCCTGATGGCGTATGAGACCGCGAGCCGGCTCCACGGGCGCACGCGGAACCCGTGGGACCTTGAGCGCTCGCCTGGCGGATCGAGCGGCGGCGAGTCAGCGGCGATTGCCGCGGGGATGTCCGCGGCGGGATTGGGCAGCGATAGCGGAGGGTCAGTGCGGGTTCCCGCACACTTCACGGGAATCTGCGCGATGAAACCCACGCCAGGGCGGATTCCTGGGCGAGGACATTTGCCGCCCTGCGTGGGGCCGTTCGCAATTCTGGGCGCCATCGGGCCCATGGCGCGCACCATGGGCGACGTTGCCTTGCTGTTCCGCGCTCTCAGCGGCCAGGATCCGCTCGACCCGGTTAGTCCGCCAGTCGCGCTGAGAGACACGGGGCCGGATGAGTTGCGCGCGCGAGCGATCGGATATTTTGAGGACGATGGTCTGGTTCCAGTGACGCACGAAACGCGCGCCGCTGTGAACGCTGCCGCGCAAGCACTGCGCGAGGCGGGGTTTCGCGTCGAGCCGTTCCGGCCGCGCACGCTGGAGCAGTTGAGGAAGTTGTGGCGGACGTTTTTTGTGCAGTGCGGGGCCATGTTCTACGAGCCGGAGATTCGCGGCAAGCAGGAACGGCTGAGCCCCATCTTCAAGGAGTTTCTTTCGATTGCGGAGACCTCCGGGCCAATCAACGCGACGGAGCTGCTGAACGCGTGGGCCGGACTGGACGTGCTGCGTGCAAGAACGCTCGAGGAAATGAGGGAATTTCCCGTGTTGCTCTGCCCGGCGGCGGCAATTCCCGCATTCCGCCACGACGAGCGCACATGGACGATCGACGGCGCATCCGTGAGTTACCTCGACGCCGTCCGCTACACGCAATGGTTCAATGCGCTCGCTTGTCCGGCGGCGGTGGTTCCCGTAGGCCGGTCGCCCGAGGGGCTGCCGATTGGCGTGCAGATTGCCGCGCGGCCCTTCGAGGATGAGATCGCGTTGGGCATCGCGGCCGTTGTGGACGCGGCGTTTGGCTATCGCCCGCCGCCAATGGCGCTGGTGTGAACCGCTCCCGGGTGAATTTCCCCATTCTAAGCAATGGTTTGCGGGGTGTTCAGGATCTCTCCGTCGCCGCTTCTCGCGCTTCTATAGATCAACCTTTCGATGGAGGCCATTTTTCTATGACGGCGGTACACTGACGTTTCCCCGAGAACTGGAGGCCGGATGGAGCGCTCAGGGTGCGTGAAAGCTGGCAGGAAAGGTTCGCCGAGACCCCCGATGTTTTGCTAGACGCGCGGCGCCAGCGGACGATTGTGCCGGTGCTGGGTTTTGCTGTCGGCGGCGATGAGTTCGTCACCATGGCTGGGCCGTGCTCGGTGGAAACCGAGTCCCAGATCATGGCCACTGCCAAGCACGTGCGCAGGATGGGCGCGCGCGTTCTGCGCGGCGGCGCGTTCAAGCCGCGCAGTTCTCCCTATGCGTTTCAAGGCCTGGGCCTGGAGGGCCTGAAACTGCTTGCCGCAGCGCGCGAAGAAACCGGTCTGGCCATCGTCACCGAGGTGATGTCGGAGTGCGACGTTCCGCTGGTCGCCGACTATGCCGATATTTTGCAGATCGGCTCGCGCAGCATGGAAAACTACACGCTGCTGGAAGCGGCGGCGCGTTCCGGACGGCCAATTCTGCTGAAGCGTGGCATGGTGGCCACCATCGCCGATTTTCTGCGCTCGGCGCAAGTGATTCTGGACAACGGCAACCCCAACGTCATTCTGTGCGAACGCGGCATCCGCACGTTTGAAACCGCCATGCGCAACACCTTCGATGCCGCAGGCATTGCACTGCTGAAACAGATCGCGCACCTGCCCGTGATCGCCGATCCGAGCCACGCAGCCGGGCATCACGATCTGGTTCCCGCGCTGGCGCGCATCGGCATCGCCGCCGGCGCAGACGGCCTGCTGGTGGAGGTGCATCCCAACCCTGAAAATGCCTGGAGCGACGGCGAGCAGTCGCTGGACTTTGCGGAGTTTGACGCCATGATGGCCGCGCTCGAGCCCTGGATCGCACTGCGCGGAATGACGCTGCATGAAGAGATGCTGGGACAGCGCGAACTTGCCGGCCTCCGTACCCTGGAGGCGGTGGGATGAGATTGCCGCTTGCCGCACTGGCTGTTGCCGTGCCGGTTGCCATGATGCTCACTCCAGTTTCCGGGCTCACTACCGACACGGAGCAGGTCGCCTCGCCCGATTTCATCGTGACGGCCGCACCCGTTTACGAACCGCTGGCGGAGCTGCGCGGGCAGGAACGATTCCCGAAAGGCGCGCAACTGCTGCTGGTTCATGCGGGGAAGGCGGAGCCTCTGGTAACCGGCTTTGCGGCTTCGGCGGACGCAAACGTATCTTTCGACGCCCAAACCGTGCTGTTTGCCGGCAAGCAGTCCGCGGGCGATCCCTGGCAGATTTGGGAACTGGCGCTCAAGGACCGCTCCGTGCGCAAAGTGATTGCGACGGATGCAGATGCGGAGAGGCCATTCTATCTGCCGGGCGGGCGGATGGTGTGGGCGCAACGGACACCCGCGGGGTTTCAAGCGCAATCCGCCGAGGACGGGCATCCGATGGGGTACACGCCGTGGAATCCGACGGCGGGGCCGGGCATACTGCCGCTCACCTACATTGGAACCAGCGCATTCCCCATGGACGTGCTGCGGGACGGACGGATTCTGTTCGAAGCCGGCTTTCCCTTGGGTCACGGTTCGACGCCGGAACTGTATCTGGTTTACGCCGACGGCTCGGGAGTGGAGGCCTACCGGTGCGATCACGGGCGGGCGCGGTGGGGTGGAACACAAGTGGCATCGGGCGACGTAATCTTCACGCACGGGGCATCGCTGGCGCGGTTCACATCGGCGCTGGCGCACGAGGAGCCTGTTCAAGCGCCACGCGGCACGTACGCCGGTGCGCTTGCCGAAACCGCTTCGGGCGCATGGCTGGTGAGCGCGAGAACGGCGGCAGACGCAAGATACACGGTCAAGATCTGGCAACCCGGCGCGACGGCGATGCGCTCCGTTCTGGCGGAGAGCGGCGAAGATCTCGTCGAGCCCGTATTGGTTGCGCCGCGCACGAGACCCAACCGTCATCCTTCGGGCCTGCACCCATGGAACTATTCGAACCTGCTGGCGCTGGACGCGCGGGTTTCCCGCGACGGCGCTTTGAAGGGAACGCCCGTTTCTGTGCGCCTGGAGGCGAAGGACGCCGCAGGCCGCGCAATGACGCTGGGAACAGCGCCGGTGGAAAAGGACGGCTCGTTCTTCGTGAAGGTTCCGGGCGACAGGCCCATTCGATTTTCGCTGCTCGATTTCAAAGGCGCGGTTCTGCGGCAGGAACATGGCTGGTTCTGGGCCCGGGGCGGCGAACAGCGCATTTGCGTGGGCTGCCACGCGGGACCGGAGCGCGGTTCGGAGAATCGCGTGCCGGACGTGCTGATGCGGACCACCGTACCTGTAGATTTGACCGGCGCAAAACTCGTGGCGGCGACGCAGGCGGGAGCGCCGGGAGGCAAATGATTATGAAGTTCGCTTTGCTTATTCTTCTTGGCGCTGTCCCGGTTGCAATGGGGCAAACCGGCGGCGCGCAGCCCTCCCACGAGGCACAGCCCTCCCCCGCCGCGCAAACGGCGCCAGCCGCATCGCAAGCGGCTTCCGTAAGCGCGCAAACGCCGCTCCAGCCGGCGATCCGTTTTGAGGACGCGACCGACGAGTCGGGCATCCACTTCACGCATAGTTTCGGATCGGCCAAGCTGGGTTCGCTGCTGGAAGGCACCGGCGGAGGCTGCGTCTGGTTAGACTTCAACAACTCGGGCCGTCCCTCTCTTTACGTTGTCAGCGGGCGTCCGCTCGACGACTCGATGCATCCATATCCGCTGAAAGTAAAGCCGAATCCGCCGCCGCATAATCATCTATACCGCAACGACGGCAACGGCCACTTCACCGATGTGACCGAGCAATCGGGCTTGAATCCGGAAATGTATTCGATCGCGGTGACGGCTGCGGACTACGACAATGACGGCTACGAAGACCTGCTGGTGACCGGCTACGGAAAGGTGGTCCTCTATCACAACGACGGCAACGGCCACTTCACCGATGTGACCGAGAAGGCGGGCATCAAGGTCGACGGCTGGTCGATCAGTTCCACCTGGCTGGACTACGACCGGGACGGCTGCCCCGATCTATTCGTCGGCCGCTATGTCAAGTTCGATCCGAAATATCACAACTATTACGCCGCGGATAACTACCCCGGGCCGCTCGACTACGAAGGCGAAACCAACGTGCTGTTCCATAACAACTGCGATGGAACATTCACCAACGTGTCGGACAAGTCGGGGATCGGCGCGTATGTGGGCCGCACCATGGGGGTGACCACGGCTGACTTCGACAATGACGGCTGGGACGATATCTATGTATCCAACGATCGCACGGAGAATTTCCTGTTCCACAACAAGCACGATGGGACATTTGAGGAGATCGCGACCGATGCCGGCGCCGCCTTTGGGCAGAACGGCGAGGCCACTTCCTCCATGGGGCCTGTGGCGGCAGACTTCAGCGGCCGGGGAGCGCTCGATCTCTGGGTGAGCGACGGAAACTACAACCGTTTCATGCAGAACACGGAAGGCGCCACGGCCGGATCGTCCACCGCGGAGCCGAACTCCGCCAAGACAGGCTTTGAAGACGAGGGCGCATCCAACGGAATCTCGCAGACCGACGCGCAGTATGTGAGCTGGGGCTCGGGGGTGTACGACTTCGACAACGACGGACTGCTTGACATCCTCGTATTCCACGGCGGTCTGATTCATCTGATTCCACAGGAGCACACGCTGTTTCGCGGACTGGCCGACGGCAAGTTCCAGGATGTGTCGCGCCAGGCCGGCCCTGTGATGGAAGCGCGCACGGTAGCGCGCGGCGCGTGCTTTGCCGACTACATGAACGACGGCAAGGTCGATGCCTATCTGGTGAACCTGGGCGCGGATGGCAAGCTCCTGCGGAACGTATCCACAAATACGGGCCACTGGCTCGATGTGAAGCTGGTCGGCGCCATGCGTGCCGGCGATAAAGGAACCGCGCCCGGTCCCGGCGCAAAGAGCAATCGCGACGGCCTCGGCGCACGGGTGGAGGTTCTAGCAGCGAGCAAAAGATGGACCGCCGAACGCGTGGCGAGCTCAGGGTATCTTTCGCAGAACGACGGGCGGCTGCACTTCGGGCTCGGAGCGGCAACAAGCATCGACAAACTGATCGTTCATTGGCCCAGCGGGCGCGAACAGATGCTCGACAACGTCGGCGTGGACCGCGTGCTGACCGTCGAAGAGCCTAAATAAAGAAGCGAAGGAAAGCGATGCGAAACGCGGGAGCAGATGTGAAAGCGAGGATCTGGAGCGGGACAAGACACGGAGCGGCGGCGTTGGCCGCTTGCGCCGTGGTCCTGTTCGGCCTTGCGCTGCGCCCGGGATTGCATAGGCTGGTCTACGCGGGCACGGCGCCTGTGGCCGACGCAGCCGGCTATGCGTCACCGCTCGAAGTTCTGCTTTCGCCCGACGGCACGCGGCTCTACGTGCTTTGCCAGCAAAGCGACGAGGTGCGCGTGCTCGATGCGGGCAGCTACGGAGCGATCGGAAAGATCGCCGTTGGCCGAGTTCCGCGCGGAATGGCGCTCTCGGCCGGCGGCGACCGGCTCCTGGTCACAAACTCGTGGGACGACACGCTTTCGGTCATCGATACGCACGCCCTGGCCGTGACCGCCACGTGGAATGTGGGCGCGGAACCATCCGGCGTGGTGGAAGACCAGGCAGGGAAGTATGTCTTTGTCGCCAACCGCATCTCCGACGACGTGGCGGTGCTCGATGCGCAAACAGGGGTGGAGCAAAAGCGGCTGCTGGCGGGGCGCGGGGCAAGTTATCTTACGCTTTCTCCGGATGGCAAGCGGATTTACGCAACCCATATCTATCCCAACCCAGGTCCACTGCGCACAGGCCTCGAAAACCGCACCCCTCCCGAATCGGAGATCACGGTGATCGATGCGCAGAAAGCGGAGGTGGTGGATCGCATTCCTCTGCACTCGATTGCCGGCGTTTTTCACCTGGCATTGTCTGGCGACGGCCGTCTTGGCGCTGTGGCGGAGTACCATCCCAAGAACCTCGTGCCCCTCGCTCATCTCGAACACGGCGGCGCCTTCGCCTACACGCTCACCCTCTTTGGCGCGGACGTGGGCAAGCCCGTGGAGATTCCGCTCGACGAGCTGGAGCGCTACACATCGCAGCCCTTCGGCGTGGTCATTTCGCCAGACAAGTCGCGGCTGTACGTCACTGCCGGCGGATCGGAGTGCGTGGTCGCCATCGACGTGGCGAAGCTGCTGCGCTTCATCCATACACGCCAGCGCCCCGCGTCCGGCTCGTTTGCGGACGATCTTTCGGCGAGCGGGAATTATGTGCTCGCGCGAATTCCCGTGGGGCACAATCCCCGCGGGCTTGCGCTCAGTCGCGACGGGAGCAGGCTGTTCGTGGCCAACCGTCTCGACGACACGATCAGCGCGATCGACACGCGCACGCTCCGCGTCGCTACAACCATCGCTCTGGCGGGGCCAAAGACGGTCAGCGTACTGCGGCGCGGCGAACAGACGTTCTATTCGGCGCACTACTCGTTCCAGGGGCAGATCGGCTGCTCGAGCTGCCACATCGATTCCACATTCGACGGGCTGCAGTGGAATTTGGAGCCGAACGGCTTCGGCCGCGACATCGTGGACAACAAGATGCTCGAGGACGTTAAAGACGTCGCGCCCTATAAGTGGAACGGAGGCAACCCCAACCTGCCCACCGAGTGCGGCCCGAGAACGGAAAAATACTTCTGGCGCTCGGAGAATTACGGTGACCTGCAATTAACCGATCTGGTTCTCTATATTCGCAGCCTTCCAGCCCGGCCTAACCGCTGGCGGGTTCCGGGCCATGAACTCACACCGGCAGAGGAGCGCGGCGAGGCCGTCTTCGAGCGCACGGTGGACAAGTTCGGCAAGCCGATTCCGCTGGAAAACCGCTGCTCCTACTGCCATAGTGGGCCCAAGGGAACCGACCAGAAACTCTTCGACGTGGGGACGATCAAGCCTACCGACCACCCGGGGCTTTTCAAAACGCCGCAACTGACGAACATTGCGCTTAGCGCGCCGTATCTGCACGATGGCTCGGCGCGTACGCTGGAAGAGATCTGGACCATCTACAACCCCGAGGATAAACACGGCCGTACCAACGACCTGACCAAGGACGAACTGAACGATCTGATCGAATACTTGAGGACGCGATGAACATGTCAGCCGACAAGAGATGGTTTGCGATAGCGCTGCTGGCGGCCGCGGCCGTCGCGGCCGCAGCGCCACGGGGATTGGCGCAGGCGGCCGCACGCCAGCCTCATGGCTCGTCTGCGGCAGCGGCTGTCCCGCCGATGCCGCGTTATCGCTTTGTGAACTACACAACCGCCGATGGCCTGCCCGACAATCACGTGTACGCAGTGCTTGTGGACGGCGACCGGATTTGGGCCGGTACGGACAACGG
Organism: Occallatibacter sp.; assembly: GCA_049511595.1. Classification (GTDB taxonomy): domain Bacteria; phylum Acidobacteriota; class Terriglobia; order Terriglobales; family Acidobacteriaceae; genus Telmatobacter. The sequence continues at coordinate 22,267 of JBEKXX010000024.1, forward strand.
GCTGGGGCTATACGAAAACGGAAAATGGAAGACCTATACGGCAAAAGACGGCCTGGCGCAGCAGGCCGTGCTCTCGCTGGCGCTGGACAAGCGCACGGGCGACGTGTGGGCCGGCACCATGGGCGGGCTGAGCCGCGTTTCCGGCGGCCGCATTACCAGTTACACGCAATTGAACTCGGGTTTGAGCAACGACATCGTGTATGGCGTCTCAGTGGAAGGCGAAAACGTGTGGATAGCGACGGCCGCCGGCGCTTGCCGTCTAAATCTTCATAGCGGCGAGTGGTCGCTTTACAACGAGCGCAACACTCCGATGAAAGAGATCTGGGTTTACGGCGTTTCGGCGAAGGCGGACAAAGTCTACTTCGCGGTTTGGGGGAGCGGGTTGCTCGAGTACACCCAGAAGACGGGACGCTGGGACATGTACGGCGATCCCGATGAAGAAACCGAGTTGGTGCTTTTCAAAGACCAGGGTCTGATCCACGACATCGTTTCGTCGGCCAGCTACGTCGACAACATTGTGTGGGTATCGACCTATTTCGGCGACAGCCGGTACGACGGACGCTACTGGCACAACTTTCTGACGAAGGACAGCGGGCTGCCCTCGAACTTCACCAACTTTGTGAAGGGCGTGGACGGCCATCGAGCCTGGTTTTGCACCGACAAGGGCCTGGCTTACTACGACGGAACCAACTGGGCTGTCTATACGCGCTCGCTCACCACGCACAAACCTGCGATGACGGTGCGCGACGCGAAAGGCAAAGTAACGGAGATTCCCGTGACTACGGGACCGGCCCACAACTACATGCTTGGCATCGACTTTCAGGGGGGCGACATATGGGTCGCGACGGCTGAGGGGCTGAGCCACGGAATTCTGCAACCATAAGGATGAAGGAGCTAACGCCATGAGCGGATTTGCCGAAATGCTGGAAAACATAGCAAACAAACCGATCGAGAAACGCGCGATGACGAATCTTGGAGTACTGAACGAGGCTTATGCCTACTCCAAGCCGAGTTCGTTCTCGCGCGGGATGAGGATCGATCTGAACGGAGTGACGATACTGCTGATCTCCGGCACGGCGTCGATAGACGAACACGGGCAGAGCTTGCACGTGGGCGACTTTCGCGCGCAAATGCGGCGCACACTGGCCAATATCACAGGATTGCTGGCCAGCGAAGGATGCACCTGGCACGACATCGTGCGGACCACGTGCTACCTGCGCGACATCGATCGCGACTACGAGGCATTCAACGAGGAGCGGACTGCGTTCTACAAGGAACAGGGACTCGATCCCCTACCCGCGTCGACCGGCATTCAGGCGATTCTTTGCCGGCCGGAGCTGCTCATCGAGATCGAGGCTATCGCCATGTTCCGCACGGAAAAGGCGGCCGGCAGCAAGGAGTAGGCGTCATGCGTAAAGGAACCCTGTCGATTGCGGCCTGCGTGCTGGCAGCGGGCGCAGCAGTGCCGCTGTGGGCGCAGAGCGCCGGCGTGTGCGAATGCGGCAAGCATCCGCCGGGACCACCGCGGGACCGGACAGTCTCGCCATACGCCGGCGAGCCGCAGGATCTAAGGCCTTACGCCAGGTATGAAAAGCCATATTACGAGAACTATCTGGAACCGAATATCTACACCGGTTCGGGCCGCGACATTCCCGACCCCAAGGACATCACAGAGGTGAGGATCGGCTTCTTCGGCCCTCTCGATCCCAGTCCGGACAAAGCGGATGGCGAGTACATGCTGCACGGGGCGCAGTTGGCCGTGGAGGAAGCCAACGCGCGCGGCGGCTATGGCGGCAAGCCATTCAAGCTGATGGTGCATAACGACTACAACAACTGGCAGGCCAAGGCGGTCTATGGCTCGACCCGCCCAACCGACGAGGGTATCTGGGGCTCGGCCGGGGACGAAGCCGTGAAAATGATTTACGCCGACAAGGACTGGGCTATCTTCGGGTCGATCAGCTCCGAGTCAACTCATATAATGCTGCGCGTTGCTCTCAAAGCCGAGATTCCGATTGTCAATTGCGCTTCGACCGATCCAACCATTCCTGAGACGTACATTCCCTGGTACTTTACCGATCTGCAGGACGACCGCGTGCAGGCCTATACGCTGGCTCGCCATGTCTATACCGATCTTGGCCTCAAGCGTGTTGCCCTGCTCCGGTTGAATAACCGGTATGGCCGAATGGCAGCGCCGAAGTTCCGGAATGCTTCGGTGCGTCTGGGACATCCCGTCGTAATCGAGCAGAAGTTCATGCCTGGGGACACGGATTTTTCGCGCGCGCTGCGGATCATCCGCGAATCGCGCGCCGACGGGATCGTGCTCTGGGCGGATGAAACGGAGACGGCGAATATCCTGAAGCAGATGCGCGCTATGGGCATGAAGCAGCGCGTCTTCGGCTCCTATCGCACGCTGGGGCCCGATCTGCTGGCTCAGGCGGGTCCGGCCGCGGAGGGGTTCGAGGCAGTTTTTCCATACGACCCAACACGCAACGACCCGCGCTGGCTGGACTTCAACCGCCGCTTCGAGGCTCGCTTCCACGAGCAGCCCGAGCAGTTTGCTTCGCTGGCTTATGACGCCATGAATGCGTTGCTCGACTCCATTTGCAAGGCTGGGCTGAACCGGGCGCGCATTCACGATGCGCTCGCCGATATCGAGCAGTACGACGGCGTGACCGGGCACATGATCTTCGATCCCAACCAGAAGAATGTGGCTCCCATGTACCTGGGAACGGTGCTCGACGGCACGATTACCTATCGGGTTGCGACGATGAACAAGCAGCCCACAGCACCGAGCGCGCCAAGGCAGGTGTCGTTGGCCGCGCCACGGCCGCTCGCGGCAGGGCAGACGCCGTCTTCAGAGCAGGAACCTTTGGCGCAACAGGCGCCCTACGCGCGCGTGGGCGAAGATGGAGTAAGTTACGCCGGCCCGCAGCGGCCCGACGTGCCCGCGGGGCCGTTGAAGGTGGTTTTGTTCGGGCCTGAGGCAGACAAGGTGGCGCAGTCGGTCGAGATGCAGACGGCGTTGGCGGAAGGCAAGGCTGCGGGGCGGGAGTGGGAACTGTTGCCCGTAGGCAGCGACGTGAACTGGAGTTCGGCCGACTGGCCGGTGTGGGCTGCTTCCACGCAACTGGTTCATGCTGTGATGGACGAGCACCCGCTCGTCATCCTTGCCCTGAACCGCGACGCCGCGCACCTGGCCGAACAACTGGCGCTGAAGAGCTTTGTGCCCGTGGTTGCCCTGGCCGACGACAAAACGCTCACATCAACCAACGTTCCGTGGATCTTCCGCATGCCGGCGCGGACCCCGCCGGCCACTGCGCTGCGCCTGCTGGAGACAGCCACGCTCCGCAGCGGAGCCAACCCGGAGCGGCTCAGGGATGTGCTGGCCTCGGGGGATGCAATTTCCGGAATGGCCTTTCTGCCGACGGGAGAGCCGCGAAGCCGGTGACTTAAGAGTTTGTCTACAGTGTCAGTGACGTTGGACAATCGGGTGCAAGGAAGAATGAAAAGAGGAAAGACTATTGTTCCTTTGCGATCCGAGAAATAGACAGAGAATAAGGAATTATGAACGATAAGTCATTGATTTGATTGGTGGACCTGGTCGGGATCGAACCGACGACCTCTTCCATGCCATGGAAGCGCGCTCCCAAACTGCGCCACAGGCCCACACGGGAAAGTGACTCTTCTATTCTCACCGCCTGCGGCCCATTCGTCAAACGCCGGACGACGGAGCGGAGCCGGTGCGCGCGAATGCAAGTGGCCCCGCTTTGCATCGGAGCTGCGGAACTCTGGCTTTTTACTCGGCGCAATGCTTCGCGCCGAAGCGGCGGAGTTTTTCGAGGGTCGCCGCGGCCTGGCCGGAGTCGATGGCGTCAGCGCCCATTGCAACGCCTTCTTTGAGGTCGCCGGCAAGTCCGGCGGCGACCAGTACAGCAGCTGCGTTGAGCAGCACTACGTCGCGCCGCGCGCCGGGAACACCGGTGAGTACATCGTAGAGCAACGCTTTGTTCGTGGCCACGTCGCCGCCGATGAACTGATCGAGCGTGGTGCGCGGCAGACCGGCCATCTCCGGCGTGATGCGCGCGGCCTTGAGTCGCGCCTCGCCTGTTTCTGTCTCCTCGATGCGCGCTACGACGGATTCGCCCGTGGTCGTCAGCTCGTCGATGCCGTCGGTGCCGTGGACCACGAAGGCGCGTTTGGCTCCGAGCGCCGCCAGCGTGCGGCCCACGAGAAGAACGCGGCTGGGGGCAAGCACGCCAACCACCTGCGTTCGCGCGTGGGCCGGGCTGGTGAGCGGACCCACGAGATTGAAGATGGTGCGGAAACCGAGCGCACGGCGAAGGGGTCCAAGGGTCTTCATGGCCGGGTGATAGAGGGGGGCAAAGAGGAAGACGAAGTTTGTCTCGCGCAGGCATTCGACGGCCAGTTCCGGCGAGAGTTCGATGGGCACACCGAGAGCCTCGAGGACATCGGCAGCGCCGCAACGCGAGGTGACGGCGCGGTTGCCGTGTTTGGCGACACGGGCTCCGGCGGCTGCGGCAACGAGCGCGGCGCCACAGGAAATGTTGAAGGTTTGGGGTCCGCCGCCGCCAGTGCCAACGCAGTCGACCAGTTGGTCCCGCTCATCCAGTCCAAAGGGTAAAGGCACGGAGTGCCGGCGCATCACATCCACAAAGCCGGCAAGCTCCGGTGCCTGCTCGCCGCGCGTGGCCAGCACGGTGAGCAGCGCCGCGGTCTCCACCTCCGGCACGCCGCCGGCGAGAATCTCCTCAAGGACTTCGGCCGCCTGCTCCCTGGTCAGAGAGGCGCCGTCTTCCGCCAGTGGCCTCAGAAACTCCTTCAGTTGGCTCATAGCTATTTCAATGGTAATTGCGTAGCCCGCGCGGGTTCGGGGTTTGCCCCTCCTTCGGTCGCCAAGATACTATGGACTCGCGGGCTGCGGAGGTTGCGCTATCCCCTGCATTCCATGGCTCGCGTCCTCTGATTCCCTCAATTGACGGCAGCCTGAGTGGTTCAACCTGAATGAAAATCCACGAATATCAAGCAAAAGAAATCCTGGCGAAGTACGGCGTCCCCGTGCCCAAGGGCGAAGTTGCCAACACACTGGAAGAAGCCAACGACGTGGCGCGCAAGCTGTTTGCCGAAGGCGCCGCGGGCGTGGCTGTGAAGGCGCAGATCCACGCCGGAGGCCGCGGCAAGGGCGGCGGCGTGAAAGTGGCAAAGACGCGCGAGGGGGCCGACCGGCACGCCAAGAACATCCTGGGCATGATGCTGGTGACCCACCAGACCGGACCCCAGGGCCAGAAGGTGCAGCGGCTTCTCATCGAGGAGACTGCGGCGATCGAACGCGAGCTCTATCTTGGCATCGTGCTCGACCGCGCCGTGGGCAAGCTGGTCTTTATGGCTTCGCAGGCCGGAGGGATGGAGATCGAAGAGGTGGCCGCAAAGACGCCCGAGGCGATCTTCAAGGAGACGATCGACCCGGCCGTGGGCTTCGGCGCCTGGCAGGCGCGCAAGCTGGCCTTCGCGCTGGGATTGAAGCCTGCGCAGATCAATCAGGCCGTCAGCTTCTTCCAGAACCTCTACAAGGCCTTCACGGAGACAGATGCCTCGCTGGTAGAGATCAATCCCTTCATCACCATGGCCGACGGCAAGCTGCTAGCACTCGACGCGAAGATCAACTTCGACGACAATGCGCTCTTTCGCCATGCCGACATCAAGGCGCTGCGCGACATCGCCGAAGAGGATCCGTTGGAGGTCGAGGCCAGCAAATACGCCCTAAACTACATCAAGCTCGATGGGACCATCGCGTGCATGGTGAACGGCGCGGGGCTGGCCATGGCGACGATGGACATTATTCAGTATGCGGGCGGCAGGCCGGCGAATTTCCTGGATGTGGGCGGCGGCGCGACGCAGGAACAGATCGAGCACGCCTTCGAGATTCTGCTTGCCGATGCGAACGTGAAGGCGATCTTCATCAACATCTTCGGCGGCATTCTGCGCGTGGACCGGCTGGCCACGGGCGTGGTAGCGGCGGCGCGCAAGCTCGACGTGAAGGCGCCGATCGTGCTGCGGCTGGAAGGGACCAACGTGGAAGAAGGACGAAAGATTCTCAACGAGTCGGGATTGAACTTCCAGGTCGGCGAAACAATGAAAGAAGCAGCGGAAATGGTTGTAAAGGCAGCTTCTAGCTACTAGCTTCTAGCTCAACATCACCGCTCGGGGAGATGAGGCGTGTCGCAAGATTTCCAGGATCTGACAGTTTGGCAACGAGCGATGGAATTGACTGAAGCTGTCTACAATCTCACGAAGACGTTTCCGAAGCATGAGGTCTACGGGCTAACTTCCCAGTTGCGGCGGGCAAGCGTCTCGGTCGCAAGCAACATCGCCGAAGGTCGGGCGAGAGCTACAGATCGCGATTTCAGGCAATTTCTCAACATCGCATTGGGCTCAACCTACGAAGTTCAAACGCAGCTTTTACTCGCCAAACGGCTGACGATTGGCGATGAAGCAATGCGAAAGAAAGCGGAATCCCTCTGCATAGAAACGTCCAAAATGCTCGGGGCATTCCTTCAGTCTTTGAAAAGCTAGCAGCTAGAAGCTAGCAGCTAGGAGCTGTTTTTCATGGCGGTTTTGGTCGATCACAACACGCGGCTCATTGTTCAGGGGATCACGGGCAAGGAAGGCACGTTCCACGCAATGGGGTGTGCGGAGTACGGCACGAAGGTGGTCGGCGGGGTGACGCCGGGCAAGGGCGGAACGATGCACGAGGGGTGGCCCGTCTTCAATACCGTGGCGGACGCCGTGGCGAAGACCGGCGCCAATGCAACCATGATCTTTGTGCCGCCGCCGTTTGCCGCCGACGCCATCCTCGAAGCCGAGGACGCGGGGATTCCGCTCATCGTGTGCATCACCGAGGGCATTCCTACGCTGGACATGGTGAAGGTATGGGCCAAGCTCAAAAACTCGAAGTCGCGGCTCGTCGGACCGAATTGCCCCGGCGTCATCTCGCCCGGAAAGGCCAAGATCGGCATCATGCCGGGACGGATTCATAAGGAGGGGTCGATCGGAATTGTTTCGCGCTCGGGCACGCTGACCTATGAGGCGGTGCATCAGCTCACGCAGCGCGGCATTGGCCAGTCGACGGCCATCGGCATCGGCGGCGATCCCATCGTCGGCACCACGCACATTGACGCGCTGCGCCTGTTTAACGACGATCCCGGGACCGAAGCCATTGTCCTGATCGGCGAGATTGGCGGCTCGGCCGAGGAAGCCGCGGCGGAATTTGTGAAACAGCACGTGAAAAAGCCGGTGGTGGGCTTCATCGCCGGCCAGACCGCGCCTCCCGGCCGGCGCATGGGCCACGCGGGGGCCATTATCAGCGGCGGCCAGGGCACCGCAGCCGACAAGATGAAGGCCATGCAGGCCGCCGGTATTCACGTAGTGGTCTCGCCCGCCGAGATTGGCGCGGCGGTGGCGCAGGTAATCAAAGGCAGCTACTAGCCTCTAGCTCCTAGCTATTCGCTCGGAATGTGCCGGAAGGCGGAGCGGAATCGGACTTACGCGGCCTATTTGAGGGGATCCCCCCTCCTCCGGTATGCCGTACCTCCATATTTGATAACAAAGGGTTTACGGGATGGGTATACCGGTCCATATCTGATTTCAAAAGGACTTACTCGTAAACGTACCAATTCACGGGAGTTACGAAAAAAACAGGGATCAGGGATCAGAGATCAGAGATCAGGGGTCAGGGATCAGAGATCAAAGATCACTACTGTCCGGTTAAAAGTCGAACAGAGTCAGTTGGTTGGGATGGGGGATGGTTGCGATTGTGTAATCGGCTTGCTGAAGGGCCTGTAAAATGGGCATTTTCTCGAACAAGGTGACT
>JBEKXX010000025.1:0-36249 GCA_049511595.1 Occallatibacter sp.
CCAGCATGCCGTTGGGCAGCACATCCAACACCTCGGCGCCAAAGGTCGTCGCCAGGCTGGAGTCGGTCGTGCTCTGTCCCTGCGCCGTCAGCCCCGAGGAGGCGGTCATACCCGCAAGGTTCTGCAGGGCGTTCGAGGCCTTGAGCGCGCCGAACAGAGATGTGATTCCGGAGTTGGCGTTCGAAGCCCGCGTGCCCTTCACCTGGCCGTCGGTCGATGCGGTCAGGCTTTCACTCACCACGATCATGACCACGTCATGAATCCGGAAGGCCTTCACGTCCGTGCCCAGCCGCACCATCTGGCCCTGCGCGCTCCAGATCGAGCCCGGTGTCCGCACCTCCGCCGCCTGTTGGGCGCGCACATGAGCGATGTAGGCGCGCAGCGCCTCTTCAGGCGGAGTCGCCTTGGAGGTCCCCAGCGCCGGACTATGCCTCTTGCCCATCGCCCCGGCAGGCGAGACCAGTACCGCGCCCGCAAGAATTGCCGCCGCCCATCCCCTCTTCATGGCCTCGTCTCCCCATTCGGCGCCAGTTCCGCCCGTCCGGCTGCAAGCGCGACTACACGCACCACCTTGCCCCCGATCTTCAACCGCGCCCTGCACTCCGCGCCGGCGGCCGCGGGACCCAGCGCCACCGCCGCCAGCCACGCGTCCACTACGGCCGTGTGCTCCTCGACGATGAGCGCGTCCCCGGCGTGAATCAGCGGGCGAAGCCGCGCCGCTCCGGAAGCATCTCCGCGCGTCCCGCCTTTGGCGTCCGGTCCCGCATGACCGATCCGCACCAGGCGTCCAGGCCCCCCCGCATTCGCCGCGTCCCGCATCAGCAGCCAGCGAATTCCCGTATGTGGATCGTCGATCTCCCCAAGAATCTCGCCCTCAGGCCGGGTTACGGCCTGCGCTGGCTTCGCCGATGCCAGGGGTTCGCGCACGCTGGGCAGAGAAGAGCCGCCGGCCGCCGTTTGACCGCAAAGAGGAAGCGCCGATGCCGCCAGCAGCGCTGCCCATGCCGTTCCCTGCCGCAATCCCGTCCTCATATCCTGCCGCACTCACTCCTCAGCCGAAGGAGGCGCATTAATGCGTCATATTGTTGACCTGCGAATACATATCGTCCGCGGCCTTAATCACCTTCGAGTTCGATTCGTAGGCCCTCTGCGCCAGCACCATCTGCACGAATTCGGTCACCACGTCCACATTCGAGTTTTCCAGATAACCCTGCTGCAGAGTTCCCAGCCCCTCGCTTCCGCCGGGATTTCCCAGCACCGGATCGCCGGAGCTCAAGGTCGCTGTCAGCAGGTTGCTGCCCATGCTCTCCAAGCCCCCGGGATTGGGAAACGTAGCCAATTGAATCTGCCCCAGCTGCGACGGATTCTGCTGGCCCGCGAGGGTTGCGTTCACCACGCCATATTGCGTGATCGTCACCGCCGTCGCATTCGACGGAATCGTAATCGTCGGAATCAGCGGATCGCCGTCGGTGGTTACGACGGTTCCCTGGTTGTTCAGGTGGAACTGGCCGGCCCGCGTGTACGCGATCGTACCGTCGGGCCGCTGCACCTGAAAGAATCCCGCGCCCTGGATGGCCACGTCCAGCGGGTTGTCGGTCTCGTTTAGAGACCCTTGCGTGTTGATGACTTCCGTGGCAGCGGACTTGGTGCCGAGACCGATCTGCAGGCCGGCCGAAACCGTGTTCTGGCTCTGCGCGGCTCCCGGCGTCACCAGGTTCTGGTACACCATGTCCTGGAACTGCAGGCGCAGCTGCCGGAAACCCGTGGTCGAGGAGTTGGCCAGGTTGTTGGCGATGGTGTCGAGATTCATTTGTTGCGCGCTCATGCCGCTGGCAGCGGTATATAAGGCTCGAATCATTTTCCCCCCGATTTGGACGAGAAGATCGCCTACACCTTCGGCAGATCCTCGGTAGCAAACTTGTTGAATTCGGTATGGAATACGGTCAGCGCCCGCTGCATCATCTCCGCCTGGCGTTGCATCACGATCAGGTTCAGCGATCCCTGCACGACGTCCTGGTTGGAGGCTTCGACCGCTCCCTGATGCACCGAAGCGTCTTGCGCCGTAACCGCCTTCACTCCCTGCGGCGCAACATACCGGTTGGCGCCCTCGGGCGTAAGTTCCGTTCCCGCAGGAAAGGCGACTACTCCCACGGCCGCAACCGTTCCACCGGCCACCGAGATCACCCCGTCTGCGCCCACCGATACCTCTCCCGGCGGAATCGTAATCGGCTGGCCGGCTGCGGTGAGAACGGGCTCGTCCGCCCCCGTCGCCAGTTGCCCGTTCTGGGCGCGATGAAAGCTGCCGTCCCGCGTGTAGCGCACGCCGTTGGGCGTCTGCACCATGAAGAATCCCTGGCCCTCGATGGCCAGATCGAGCGGATTGCCGGTCTCTTCGAGCGCCCCCTGCGTCAGGCTCAGCCGATCGCCGCCCAGCAGGCCGTAGTTGTTCACCGTCTCGCCCAACTGCGAGTCCAGGGCGTCAGGCCCGAGCAGCACGGAGCGGAAAAACTCCCGCTCCGCCCGATAGCCCGGCGTCTGCGCATTGGCCAGATTGGCCGCCGCCGTATCCAGGGCCTGAGTACGCGCCACCAGCCCCGTCATCGCCGCGTAGTAGCCGCTGTCCATGGTAGGTTCTCCTGTTCGCGCATGGGATCCGTTGCAGATGGAGAACCGAAAGGGGGGAGGAGAGGTTAGAGAAAATTAGGAAGGAAGGCGAACGCACAGGCGCAGCCGCCGGCCGCTGTCTGCGCGAATCTGCGGCGAGCACCCACAACACATCCGATGCTCTGGCGGGCCTGTCCCCACGCCGTTAGCCCGCAGCGAAAAGAGTCCGGAAACCGTGCGGCCGATCCAGGTTGCGTGCGCGGACCTATTGCAGTCCGTCACAAACGATTGTGACCTCGAAGGCTTCCTCGCCGAAGCGGTAGACGCGATGCACCTGGAATTCGGGAGCCTGCACATGAAGGTTGTAATCCCGGCCCGTGATGACCGCCGGAACCGAGAGCCCGCAGTTGGCCGCCAGCTCCGGGACCTTGCCCTTCCAGGCTCCCGCCAGCATGTTGCAGATCTCGCCGATGCCATCCTTCACCGTGTCGTCGATCCCGGAGAACTCCATGCCCGTCATCTGCGCGGCAATCCTCAGCGCCGCCTTGGCTCCCGAGCGGAAGACGCAGGCGCCGCTCAATACCCCGCCAAACCCGACTACCGCGGTCACCGACTCCTGCTCCATGGCCGCCGGCCCGGCGTCGCGCTTGCACACGACGCCCAGCATCAGCCGGAAGACCTCTTCGACGCTCGCATCCAGGTTCCGCGGATCGGAGACCTGTTGCACGGACTCACGCAACGATACCGCCATCGTACATTCCCTCTTGCTGGCACCCTCGTTTGAGCCGCCCCTCCACCCTGCGATGGCGGCCGCTCGTGTACCGTTCAACGGCACGGCACCCCTCCTGCTCCTCCGCGCGGCCTGTCCGGGCTATGCCGCGTGCACCAGCGGCAAAACCCGTTCCTTCACCTGCTCGGCGGTGAAAGGCTTGCGGATGTAGCCCTGCGCCCCTGCCTGGATGGCCTGCCTGACGTGCTCCTCGCTCGATTCGGTGGTGATCATCACCACGGGAACGCCGGGAGCCAGATTCTGCGCCCTGATCTGACGCAGAAATTCCAGCCCGTCCATCGCGGGCATGTTGATGTCGGAGAGGATCAGGTCCACCGATTCAGCCTTCAGCAGCTCCAGCCCCTCGCAGCCGCTGCCCGCCTCATGCACCGCCGCCAGATCCAGCCCGGCCTGGCGCAGCGCCCGCTCCACGATCTTGCGCATCACCGAAGAATCGTCAACGATCAGGGTTCGAATCTCGCTCATCCCCAGCCCCTCTTTCCCCTATCGGCGCATCCGCACCATCCATGAGGTGCGAACTCCCGCTCACGGGTCTGTTCCGGCCCGCCGGCGCGCCAGCTTCCTGCCGCGTCCGGTCCCTCCTCAGTGCACACCTGCCGAGCCGATGACATCGTGGATCCAGGCGGGCTCCGGCAAGGGCCCCCGTTGCGCGCGCAGCCACATCCGTAACCACAGACAGTCGTGCACCCTCACAAGGCGCGCTTCCACCGGGCGGGCCCGCTCCACCGCCCTGGCCAGCGCGGCGGCCAATGCGGGCTCGGTCGCGGCTTCGACCAGTTCCACGGCGGGAAACCGCGCCTCGAGCATACGTGCGTGCGCTGGCCGGAAAGCCGACTCCTGCACCAGCCCGGCCTCGACCCTCAGGCCCGTGATGCGCTCGACAGCAAGCGACAGCAAGGGATCGAGATGGTCCTCAAACCCCAGGTAAAGAATCTTTCCTGCGGCCATGCGCAAGGGCAGCGCGCCAAAGGCGTCGACAAAGAGGCGCGGCACCAGAGCTGCGAGCCCCTCGGAGCTGTGCGGTTCGGCGCTCAGCACCGGGCAGCCCCATTGCAGGCCCAGCGCGCGCGCCACCAACTCCTCGTTGACGTTCTTTCGCCGCACCAGCCAGCCGCCAAGCTTTCCCGCCCCTGCCGCTCTCTGCGCCGCCAATGCCGCGCGCAGATCCTGCGGAGTAATCCAGCCCTGCTCCAGCATCACCAGGCCGAGCGGAATGCGGTGCCTGTAGCCCTCCTGCGCCCCGCCCCGCCCGTCCATCTCCCGGCTGAGCGCCGAGGCCACCCGCTCCGCCATGCACGCCTCCGAGCAGCACCACCCGCCCTCGAAGACCGGCGTCTCCCGGCGGCGCCAAAGGCGCAGCCAGCCGGAGCCGCAGCGGGGATTCGAGCAGGTGGTAAAGATTGCGGCGTGCAGTCCCCTCGGCGCGCGGCCCGGCACATCCACGGCCAAGGAGGCCCCATCGCCGCCGGCTGCACCCGGGCCTGCCTCCGGCGGCGCGGCGTGTCGCGGAATCCGGCCCGGCCGGCGGTTCAGAACAGGCATCGAATGCTCTCCAGCCGCTTCTTGGGCGCGGCCACCTCGCTCACCCGCAGCCCGAAGTTGCCGTTCACAAGGACCACCTCGCCGCGAGCCACGATCTTGTCGCCCACAATCAGGTCCACGGGGTCGGCCACATGGCGATCGAGTTCCACCACGTCGCCCGGGCCCAGGTCGAGAATCTCGCCCAGAGGCATCTCCCGCGAGCCGAAGCGCAACGAGGCCTCGAGCTCGACATCGAGCAGCAGCTCAAACCCCGGACTCAAAAGCTCCTGCCCCTGTGAGCCTGCCGGTTGGCGATTCTCTGCTGCCGGGAGCGCATTCGCGCCGCCATGGGCCTCGGGCTGCGGCTCAGCCGCTCGCACCTCGTCCCGCAGCAGAATCGTCCACGCCTGCTCGCCGCCGCGCAGCTCGAAGGCATGCGAGGCCGGGCTTACCTGAGCGATCTCTTCGAAGCCCGCAACATGGCACTTCTTGCCTGTCTGGGCGAGCAACTCACCTGCGGCGGCGTCGGCTGTCTCCCGCAACAGTTCCTTCCAACCGGCCTTCTGGTCCACTCCCTCGCCGACAAGGGGCGCATCCAGAACCGCGCCATCGAGGAACACGGCGAATCGGCCTTCCACCTCTCCGGCCAGAATGGCCGCCCAGCCAAACCCTCCCCCGGACAAAGGCTTGGGGAACGACTCGGCCAGCTGGGGTTCGCCGGCCAGGGCCTGTGTGAGCAGCGCCGCGGCAGCCCCGGCCCAACAGTCGAAGTAGGTCTTCATCCTTCCCTCCCATCTAGGACACGCTCGATGCGCGCGGCGCGGCGCGCGCCGTGGCGCATGGCCCGGGCAAGAGACAGCGGCTGGCCGGCGACCCTCCATTCGGACAGAGCGCTCGCGCCTACATCGAGGCGCAGCACGTCGCCCGGCTGCAATTGCTCGAGCGAGCCCGCCGCCAGGCGCACCGAAGGCAGTTGCAGCGAGCCGCCAAAGCGGATCTGCCGCGTCAGTTCGGCCATGCGCGCCCGTGTCTCGCGCGCGTGGCGCCGCCGCCGGCCCCAGTCCGTGGTCAGCCGGCGCAGGATGGTGTTGGCCACCACTGCCGGGAAGGCCAGGTTGATCAGCCCCGAGCTGTGCGGCATGCGAATTTCAAAGCTCAGGCAGAGCGTCTTCTCGGCGACGGAGATGATGCGCGCCACCTGGGTCTGCATCTGGCGGCGCTCGAACAGGAAGCTCAGGCCCACCGGCTGCCAGGCCACGGTCAGCTCGCGGCAGACGATCTCGACCACGCTCGCCAGGATCGACTCCTCGATGTCGGTCAGCTCGCGGAGCGGCCCGTCCTTGCCGTCGCCTCCCAGCAGCAGATCGATGATCGGCGGCGCCAGCCCCAAATCCAGTTGCAGGACCGAAAGCGCGTCCAGTGGCTCCAGCCGCACCGAGGCCACATAGCAGATCTCGGGAATCCTCAGCAGAAACTCATGAAACGGGATCTGTTCGGCCGAGACCAGGTTGACCTGAAACCGCGTGCGCAGCCATGCCGCCAGATTGTGCGTCAGATTGCGCGCGAACAGGTCATTCAACATACTGATGGCGCGCAATTGTTCGTTCGAAATCTGTCCCGCAGAAGAAAAGCTGTAGGGCGCGGCCTTGGCTCGCATCTCGGGGCGCATGGACTCCGGCGCACTGCTGCGAGCGGCCTCAAAGAGTGCGTCAATCTCGTCCTGCTTCAGCGTCTTTTCCGTCAATGGTCCTTCCTCACTTCCGGTATCCCCCGCATCGTCTGCGCTCCTGGCGGCCGCCTTGCAGCGCCTTTTCGCCCCAAGCCGGCGAGCCGCGCTATCCGGCCCGCAGCTTAGTGCCGCCGCGCCGGCTCCGCGGCGCCCTTGCCGACCAGGTCGCGGAGCGCGGCGCGCAGATGCACCACCGCCGATGCGTGTACCTGCGAGACCCGCGACTCGACCACCCCGAGCGCCAGGCCGATCTCGCGCATGGTCATTTCTTCGTAGTAATAGAGCGTCATTACCAGCCGTTCCCGGTCGGGAAGGTGCGCAATGGCCTCCGTGAGCCGCTCTTCGAGCTCGCCCCTGAGGCAGCGGAAGAGCGGATCCTCCTCCGGCCGGCCAGGCACATAGGCCAGCTCCTCCTCGCCCGAGTTCTCGTTTCGCTCCACGTGCAGCGTGCCGATCTCCAGGCCCTTCAGATCGCCAAGCAGCTGCTGATACTCTCCCAGGCTCGTCTCCAGCTCGGCGGCGACCTCGGCCTCGCCCGGAGCGCGGCCCAGCCGCGCCGTCAGCGAGCGGATGGCTTCTTCCACGGCGCGGCCCTTGCGGCGGAGCTCGCGGGGGCTCCAGTCGAGGGTGCGCAAACTATCCAGAATCGCCCCCCGGATGCGGAACTGCGCGTAACTGCGGAACTGCACCTTCTTGGCGGGATCGAATTTGGCGAAGGCATCCATCAGCCCCACCACCCCCGCGGAGACCAGATCCTCGATGTCCACGTGCTGGGGAAGCCGTTCATGAATGCGGCGGGCAAGATAGCGCACGATGGGAAGGTGCTCAAGCAACACCCGCTCCTGCTCGCTCGAAAGCGCCCCCACGGCCGCGGCTGGAGGCGGATAGCCGCTCCCCGCAACGGCGCGCCGTACCATCTTTGGCCCTCTCCCTGCCGCCGCCGCTTCCGGTCCCATCGCTTTCCCTTTCTCACAGCCCCAGGTCTTTTTTGCCGCCTCAGCGAACCGTGCCCACCGGGCGCAACCGGATCTGCGCCGGAATCTCGCTGGCCGCCACCACCGCCAGGCGGGGCAGGACCGGCTCCAGCCAGCGCTTGACGTAAAACCGCGCCGGACTCGGGCAGAGAAGCACGGGCGTTGCCGAGGAGGATGTGGAACCGATAAGGGATCTCACAGAATCGGCGAGGCGGCGGACGAGCGGCGTTCCCGGCGGCGCCGCCGCGGAGAGCAGACGCTGCCCCGTGGCGAGTTGGCCTGTCTCGGGCGCGGCCGTGGCCTGAATCTCTTCTTCGAGCGCCGGGTCGAGCAGAAGCACCGGCAGTTGGCCGTCGCCGTCGACCAGAGGCTGCACCAGCCTGCGTCCCAATGCCTGCCGCGCGGCTTCCACAAGGACCACGAGGCTCTTGTTTCCGGGCGCGGTCTCCAGCAGGGCCTCCAGAATCGCGCCCAGATCGCGGATCGAGACCCTCTCGCGCAGCAGTTGTTCCAGCACCCGCCCCACCTCGCCCAGAGTCAGCAGCTTGGGCGCCAGCTCCTCGAGCAGTTTGGGGTGCGAGTCGTTGAGCGCGTCCAGCAGCCGCTTGATCTCCGCGCGGCCCACGAGCTCCCATGCATGCTGGCGAACGAGTTCGCCGAGATGCGTGGTGATCACCGTGACCGCGTCCACCACCGAGTAGCCCGCCGCGATGGCCTGCTCCTCAAGCGCGGGAGCGATCCAGACCGCCGGAACCCCGAAGGCCGGTTCCCGCGTCTCCTTGCCCGTCAGGGGGCGCCGGCCCGCCTCGCCCGAGACCGCCAGCAGGTGCGTGCCCTCGGTCTGCCAGCGCCCGATCTCGATCCCCCGCAGCGAAACGACGTACTCCCTCGGTTTCAGGCGCAAATTGTCCGAGATGTGCACCGGGGGAACCAGAAAACCCATCTCCGACGAAAGATGCCGCCGCAGCGAGCGCACACGGCTGAGAAGTTGCCCGCCCTGCTTCTCGTCGACCAGCGGTATCAGTTGAAAGCCGATCTCGAGCGTCAGGTCCTCCAGGCGCATCAGCGCCGCGAGATCGGAGTTCTGCGCGCCTTCGGCCTTCTTCTTTTCGCCCGGCGCGAGGTCCGCCGGCGCCGCCGCCGGCGCCGCTGCCGCCATGCGCTTCCCGCCCCAGAAGAGTCCCGCCGCCACGGACAGGAAGGCGAACTTGGGCAATCCCGGAATCAGGCACATGCACGCCGAGACCGCGCTCGCCATGTAGAGCGTCGCCGGGCGCGCCAGCAGCTGCTGCCGGATCTCGCCGCCCAGCATGCCGGCCGAATTGGCGCGCGTAAGGGTGATGCCGCCGGCCACCGAGACCAGCAGCGAGGGAATAATGGTCACCAGGCCGTCGCCCACCGTCAGCACCGTGTAGGTCCGCGCCGCCTCGGCGAGCTCAACCCCCTGCTGCAGGGTCCCGATCAGCAGTCCGGCCACGATGTTGATGGCGGTGATCAGGATTGTGGCCAGAGCATCGCGCTGGTTGAAGCGCGCTGCCCCGTCCATGGCGCCGTAGAACTCCGCCTCGCGCGCAATCGCCTGCCGCCGCCTCCGCGCCTCGGCTTCGTCGATCAGGCCCGCATTCATGTCCGCGTCGATGGCCATCTGCTTGCCGGGCAAAGCGTCCAGCGTAAACCGGGCCGTCACCTCCGCGGTGCGCACGGCGCCGTGCGAGACCACCAGAAACTGGATCGCGACCAGAGCCAGGAACAGCACGAATCCGACCACGTAATTGCCGCCTACCACAAACTGCCCGAAGGCCTCGATCACTTTTCCCGCAGCCGCCGTTCCCTCCTGACCGTGCAACAGAATGCGGCGGCTGGAGGCGATGTTGAGCGAGAGCCGGAAGAGCGTCAGCAGCAAAAGCAGCGTGGGAAACACCGACAGCTCGACGGCGCGGCGAATCTGCACTGCGGAGAGAAAGACGATGACCGAGGCGGCCATGGAGAGCGCCAGCAGAAGGTCCAGGCCAGCGGCCGGTACCGGAACCAGCATCACGAAGACCACGCCGATGGCGGCCAGCGGCAGCAGATAATCGCGCAGCCGGTGCCAGATCGAGGCCTGCGCCGGCAACGATCCCGCGCCCAGTGCCGTGGTACTCATTGCGGTCTTCCTCCAAATCCGGAAATAGCGGCGCCGCGCCACGCCTGGGCGCGGGCGGCGGACTCCCGCATCTGCCGTTCCCGCAGCTCGGCCTCCACGCGCTGCCGGTAGAGATAGGCCAGAATCGCGGCCACGGCCGCATACAGATCCACGGGGATCGCCTGGCCGACTTCGACGGTGCGGTAGAGCGCCTGCGCCAGCGGAGGGTTCTCCACGATGGGCACACCCGCCCAGCGCGCCTCGGCCTTGATCTCTTCGGCCAAAAGGTTCCGTCCCTTGGCCAGCACCTTGGGCGCTTCCATGGTCACGAAGTCGAATCCCAGGGCGACGGCGTAGTGCGTGGGATTGGTCAGAACCACGGCCGCCCGGGACACATCGGCCTTCACGCGGCGGCGGCGCATCTGGCGTTGCAGGCCGCGAATGCGCGAGCGAATCTGCGGGCTGCCCTCGGTCTCCTTGTACTCGTCGCGGAGATCCTGGCGGCTCATCTTGAGCCGCGACTCCCTGCTCTGCCACTCCACCAGGTAGTCGATCGCCGACCAGCCGAAGAGCAGCCAGGCCGCGGCCAACAGCAATCCGTACACGTCCCTGCCCAACAGCTCCAGGCGCGCGGTCGAGAAGGGCGGAATCTCGAGTTGCCTGGCGATGCGCTGCACGGCAAAGACGGAGAGAAAACCGGCCGGGATGAGCGACTTGCCCAGCCGCGCCGCGGCGCGCAGGGAAAACAGGTTTTTCAGGTTCGAGAAGGGGTTCACACGCTCCGGCTTGAAACCGATCAGGCCGCCGTGCACGCTCACTCCGCCGGTTTGCGCAATGCCCGCTCCTAGCGCCGCCAGGGCCACCATCGCCATCACCGCGGCCGGCGGGCCCAACACCGCGAGCATCAGCCGCCGCATGGCCATCAGGGTCGGACCCAGCGCCGACGGCTCCCAGCGCGCCGGCGAGCCGAGCGCGAGAAATCCGGCAAACGCGTCGCGCCAGGCTTCCATGATCCGGCCGCTCAAAACGCCCAGCGCCATCACGCCCGCCAGCGTCCCTGCCGAGGCCGTCAGCTCGCGGCTGTGCAGGATGTCGCCTTCCTTGCGCGCCTTCTCGCGGCGGTGCTCGGTGGCCTGCTCTGTGCGCTCTCCGGGCATGGCTAGCCTCCGTACCCGGGCGCCGCGATGAGCCGCTCAGCTATGTCCAGCAGGCCGGCGAAGCGGGCCTCGACAAAGCGCGGCCAAAGCGCCAGCGAACCGGCCAGAATCGCGAATCCCGTCAGCGTTTTCAGCGGCACGGTCAGGGCCATCACCGGCAGTTGCGGGCTCAGCTTGCCCAGCAGGGCCACGGCGATCTCTACCAGCAGCGTCGCGGCCAGCACCGGAGCGGCCAGCTCGAGAGCGGCCAGAAAGATCCCTCCCGCGGCGCGCACGATCGCAAGCGCAGCGGGCGGCGTCAAGGCATATGCCCCCAGCGGCACCGTGCGAAAACTGCGCACCACGGAGGCCAGCAGAATCCGGTCCAGGCCCGCCGTAATCAGCACCAGAGTTCCCATCAGCTGGAAGAGGTCGCCCAACAGTGGCGTCTGAATGGCCGACTCCGGGTCCAGAAGATTGACCAGCGAGAAGCTGAACTGCAGCCCCGCGATCTGCCCGGCAAACAAAAGCATCTCGTTGAGCAGCGTGAGCGAGAGCCCGTAGACCAGCCCCACGGCCAACTCCCCCAGGATCGCGGAGAAGCCGAGCGTTTCCTGCGTGTTGGGCAGCGTAGCCGCCAGCGGCGCAAGGAGAAAGGCTATCGCGCCCACAAAGACCGCTTTGGCGCGCGCCGGCAGCGCGGTCGAGGAAAAAAAGGGAGCGAAGATCACCATCCCGCCTACCCGCACCAGGACCAGCGTCATCGCGCTCAGAAAGTTCGTCCAATCCGTCATCGTTTCGCCCCGGCGTGGTTCCTTTTCCCTATTCCCTGGTCCCTGTTCTCTGGTCCCTGTCTTCATCCCAGGTAGCGATGAAAGTCGCCCAGCAGCAGCCGCGTGTAGGCCGCGATGCGCTCCAGAAACCAAGGCATCCCCGCCAGCAGAATCAGTGCGATCGCCGCCAGCCGCGGCACGCTGGTCAACGACTGGTCCTGCAAACTGGTCAACGTTTGCACGAGGCTCAGCCCGAAGCTCAGCGCCGCCGCCGCGATCAACAGCGGCGCGGCCAGGATCATGGCCTCGCGCATCAGTTGGCGCATCAGTTCGGCAACCAGGTCGGGAGTCATCGCCTTCCTCTCAAAAACTCTTCAGCAGCGAATTGGCCAGCAAATTCCATCCGTCCACCATGACGAAAAGCAGGATCTTCAGCGGCGTCGAGACCACCACCGGCGGCAACTGGAACATGCCGATCGACGTGGTGATTGAGGCCGTGACCATGTCGATCAGCAAAAAGGGCAGAAACAGCACCGCGCCGATGGCAAAGCCGGCCTTCAACTCTGACAGCATGTACGCCGGAACCACCACGCGCATCGGCAGGTCGTCCGGCGCGCTGGGCCGCGGAATCTCGCCCGCCGCCGCAAACAGCGCCAGGTCCTTCTCGCGCGCGTAGCGCAGCATAAAATGCTTCACCGGCGCGGCGCCGCGATCGATGGCCTCGAGACCCGTGATCTGGCTTGCGCGGTAGGGCTCCACGGCCTGCCGATCGACCTGATTCAACACCGGCGTCATCAGAAACCACGTCATCATCAGCGCCAGCCCCATCAGCGTGGGATTCGAGGGCGCCGTCTGCGTGCCCAGAGCCTGGCGCAGGAAGTGGAAGACCACCAGCAGCCGCACCATCGGCGTCATGGCCATCAGGATCGCGGGCAGAAGGGTGATCAGCGTCAGGACCAGGAGAATCGTCCACGGCGTCGCGTCCGAGGGATGCAGCTTGGCGTTCAAATCCGGCAACAGCGGAACGCTGGTCTGCGCCGCGGCGCCCAGATAAGCCAGCCCACCCGCCCACGCCGTCACCATGAGGCCCTCAGCTTCCGATGGGCTCTGGCGCGCACTGCTCTGCTTGCGCCGGTTCGCGTTCCCTCGTCAAGGCATGGCTTCCCGTCCAGCGGATAAAACGCCGGCCCGCCCTCGGCCGAGATGGCCACCAGAATCCGCCGCCCTTCCGCTTCGACCAGCGCCAGCGACTGTCGCGGCCCGAGCGCGATGCGCTCGACGAGCGCAAGGCGCGGCTCGTGGCGCCAGCGCCTGTGCAGCCTCGCCATCAACCACCCCGCCAATCCGCCAATTCTCTCCGTCATTTCGCCGGTTTTACTCACGACTCCCTGTTCCCTAATCTCTGTTCCCTGCTTTTTTCACGCCAGCCGCGTCACACGCACCGCCAGCCGCGTGTCCACCACCTCGAATTCGCTCCACGCCAGTTGCACGCCGCCTGCGCCCAGCGGCAGGTCGTTGCCATGGCTCCACTGCGACTCGACCAACTGCCCTGGCTCGAGCACAAGCAGATTCCGCACGCGAAACTGCCGCACCGGCACGGCAACGTCCAGTTCCACCGGCAAGCGCGCCACGGCGGCGCTCACCGCAGGCGGCTCCTCTTCCTCGATGGGCCGCGGCGCCGGAACCAGAGCCTGCCCGGCTGCCGGTTGGGCCACGCCCCCCGCAGGAGCCCGTTCGCCCGGCGGCGGTCCGCCAGCCGGCGTTGCGTGCGCTGTCGCCATCTCGCCCCAAACCCTGCAGAAACGGGACCAGTGGGACGATGGGGGGATTGGAAAGGCTTAAGAAATGCGAGCAGGCCCTCCTGACCGCGCTCCTCGCCGTCACGTCGCATTCACTTCGCTGCTACACTGAAATGTGGGAATCCTATGCGGCCTTCTCATTCCTCGCGGATGGGGACATGCCGTCTTTCGAGGTCGAAAATCATGCCCGAATCGGCAGAAAACAAGAGTTTCACCGGTACCGGCCTGCGCCTGAAGATCGGTCTGGCCGAGATGCTTAAGGGCGGGGTCATCATGGACGTGATGAGCGTCGAGCAGGCGCGCATCGCCGAGGAGTCCGGCGCCGTCTCCGTCATGGCTCTCGAGCGCGTCCCCGCCATGATCCGCGCCGAGGGCGGAGTGGCCCGCATGGCGCGCCCCACCCTCATCAAGCAGATCATCCGGGCCGTCTCCATCCCCGTCATGGCCAAGGCCCGCATCGGCCACACCGCCGAAGCGCAAATCCTCCAGGAGCTCGGCGTCGATTACATCGACGAGAGCGAAGTGCTCACCCCCGCCGACGAGGCCCATCACATCGACAAGCACGCCTTCACCACGCCCTTCGTCTGCGGCGCGCGCAACCTGGGCGAGGCCCTCAGGCGCATTGTCGAAGGCGCGGCCATGATACGGACAAAAGGCGAAGCCGGAACCGGCGACGTCGTCCACGCCGTCCAGCACATGCGCCAGATCACCCGCGAAATGCGCACCCTCACCGTGCTTTCGGAGCAAGAACTCTACGCCGCCGCCAAAGATCTTCAGGCTCCGTACGAGCTCGTCGCCATGGTCGCGAAATCCGGCAAGCTTCCCGTGCCCAACTTCTCCGCAGGCGGCATCGCTACGCCTGCCGACGCCGCGCTCATGATGCTGCTTGGCGCCGAAGCCATCTTCGTCGGCTCGGGAATCTTCATGAAGGAGCGCGCTACTCCGCTCGATGTCGAGAACGACTCGAAGGAGCGCGAAGAAGCCGTCTCCCGCGCCAAGGCCATCGTCATCGCCACCACGCACTACAACGACCCCAAGATTCTCGCCGAGGTCAGCGAGCAAGTCACTGGCACGATGAAGGGCCTCGCCGCCGCCTCCATCGAAGAGTCGCAACTCCTCCAAACTCGCGGCTGGTGAGGACTAGCCGTCCAGGCACACGCTCGCTGTTCGCTCGCACGGGTTTCGTTGCGTCTCATCCTAGCTAATCATGGGAGGCCCCCCGGCTCTGCCGGGGTGGCAGTAGAAGTTTGACATTCCGGGAGTATGCCTCTTGCACTGGCGTATGCATAACCCGAACCGATCGCATCACATCGTTTTTGCAGTTGCGGTTGCTTTTGCTTTCAACGGTTGCGAAAAGGTACCTTTGAGGGGCCAGCAACCGTAAGTATCCTCCGGCTCTGCCGGAGGATACTTACCGTTAGAAATACTTGCATGGATGAGGCATTTGGCCACTAAGTGAAGAATATGTTTTCTCCGGGGAGTAACGCGCACTACGCAGTACTGACCTCGCCGGGTGCCCAAGGTCTTGATTCTGGGCAATAACTCACTTGCCTCATCATGGCACCATATGACAGAGAGTCAAGGGGGCGGCTAGCGCCCTCTGGATCGTCGGCATTCCAACTCAAATTTTTCAGATTCGGCATCCGAAACCTGACGAGCGTGATAGTCAATTTGGGTCTGGAGTGCAGCGATCTCGTGCTCGACAGAACCGCGTCCCCGAATACCGCAAGTCTTTAACTTCTTCGTCAGTTCTTCTTTTCGGAAACGGGCAGAATCAAGCTCAGATTCGGAATGCCTGATCCGCTCACTGAGTATTTCGAGCTGAGAGCGCTTCATTTGAAAAGCATTATAGAGGCTGGTGCCCCAGACTCGGGTTCTCGAACCTGGGAGACCACGAACTTCGATTCGCCATGCCGGATACGGCTGGTGCACCGCAGGCGCCCGAAGGCCTCCGCCGCACCACTTGACATGTACGGTAATACCGTACATCATGGAACCGTGAGGCGCCATGCATCTGGTCCGGTTTCGTCACAAGGGCCTTGGGCAGTTCTACGAAAACGGAAACGCCCGTTCTTTGCCCTCTGCAATGGCTGACAAGTTAGGTAAGCTGCTCTTTGCCATTGAAACCGCCGAGACGCTGGAACAACTCGGCAAATTTCCCGGCTGGAAGCTGCATCCGCTCAAGGGCGACCGGAAGGGGTTTTGGAGTTTGACCGTAACCGGAAATTGGCGATTGATCTTCCGCTACGACGAAAATGCTGACGTAGCCAGCGACATTGACCTGATCGACTACCACTGAGGAGGCCGAAATGCCCATGAAGAACCCACCCCATCCAGGCAGCCTGATTAAGACCGAAGTCATCGAAGCGCTTGGCCTCAGCGTGTCAAAGGCCGCGGAGATTTTGCAGGTGCGCCGCGCTACGCTTTCCGATCTGCTAAACGGCAAGTCCGCTCTCACACCCGACATGGCGCTGCGCATCGAAAAAGCATTCGGCCCGGAGATGGATCATCTGCTTCGCATGCAACTTGCCTATGACGTGTCGAAGACCAGGGAAGACGCAAAGAACATCTCCATCGAGCGGTACGTGCCGGCTTAAATGCTGCCTGCCTGCGGCGCGGTTGTCCTAAGAGGAACAAATGGGGAGGAAGAGCGGACTGCCACCGGTTCATCCGGGTGAAATTCTCAAGGAAGGTATTTTGTCCCCGGTGCGCCTCTCCAAAGCGCGTCCGCCCCACTGCAGGCCCTTGACATAGTCACCTGACTAGTCATATGACTATATAAGGAGGCACGGTCCCAATGGTCTGGCAGGTCTACGACGCAAAAGCACGCTTCAGCGAGCTCCTCGACGCCACGCTTAAAGATGGTCCGCAGGTGGTCACGCGTCGTGGAGTGGAAACCGCCGTCCTTGTTCCCATCGACGAGTGGAAGCGTCTGAAGGGCACGGCAAGACCGAATATCAAAGACATTCTCCTCGACCCAAACGGGCCACATGACCTCGACATCCCACCACGCGGGGTCTTTCGCCTTCGTCCACCACCTGATTTCGAGTAGGGCCAATGTATCTGCTCGATACGAATGTCATCTCTGAATTGCGCAAGACCAAACCTCACGGCGCGGTGGTGGAATGGCTCCGCTCGGTGGAAAGCAACGACCTATTCATTCCCGCCGTTGTCATCGGAGAAATGCAGGCAGGAGCTGAGCGAACCCGGTCACAGTATCCGGAAAAAGCAATTGAGATCGAGCGCTTTCTCGATAAAGTTCTCTTCTCATACGCCATCGTTTCATTAGATGCCGCTATTTTTCGGGAGTGGGCGCGGCTGATTCATGGCAAATCCCGCGACCGGACCGAAGACGCTATGATCGCTGCAACAGCTCGGATTCATCGCCTGATTGTAGTCACCAGAAACGTCAAGGACTTCGCATCTTTCGGCGTCAGAGTCTTCAATCCGTTTACAGGCAGGTAAAATAAGCGGGTACAGTCATTACGCCCGTTTCCGTCCTGAACTCGGGCCGGCATTCTTTTCCGGGCACCCCAGCCCACTCTTCCGATTTTCGGTGCGTCCAACCGAAAGGTGAGGTACATTCATCCTCACAGGGTTCCCCATGCCCCCGATCTTTACCCCAATCCCGTCCGAGGTCGAACGCAAATCTCCAGGCACCGGAGGCAAACCGCCCGTCGCTCGGCGGCCCACCGGTGGTGGCGGCGGCGGAGGCGATGACGATTGGAAAAGTCCACGCGGCGGCCCGCGTCAGGTTCTGCTTCGCACCCGCGCCTTTGTCTTCTGCGCCTTGGCCGGCGACATGATGTTCTTCGTTGTGCTTCTGGTGCTGTTTTACGCGCGCCAGACCGGCACGCGCATGGATCCCCAAACCCTCCGCCAGATCGGCGACTGGCGCCCCGTGCTGTTGCCGCCCATCCTCTTCCTCAACACCGCTGTCCTTCTGCTCAGCAGCCTCTCCATGGAGCGCGCGCGCCGGCACATTTTCCGCGAGTTCGACGTACTCGAGGAGTGGCTCGGCCTCGGCCGCCCGGCTCTGCGGCGCACGATTCCGTGGATTGCTACGACGCTCGCGCTCGGCCTTTTGTTTCTCGCCGGCCAGGTCATCGCCTGGCGTCAACTCACCGCCCAGGGTTTCGCATTCGATCGCTGGGCCACCCCGGCGAGCTATTTTTTCTATCTCATCACTGGGCTGCACGCCGCCCACTTGGCTCTGGGTGTGTTGGCTTTGCTCTTCTGCCTTTGCGCGCTCGGCCGCCTCAAGCGCGTCGAATCCCGCCAGATCGCTGTCGACTCCGCTGCCTGGTTCTGGCACATGATGGCACTCGCCTGGCTGGTCCTGTTTGCGGTTCTGCTCTTGGGACAATAGAGCAAACTGCCTCGAAAGCCACTCCCGTATTCCGGCTAGTCTGCGGCGGAGTTGGCTGTCCCATCCCTGGCCTCCGCCGCGGCGGAATCTTTTGCCAAGGACGGGACAGCTCAAATCAAATTCTCTGTTTTGACTCGGCACTGGCTGGAGCCGCAGCCGCCAGTCGGTGCACAAACAAGCTAGAGGCTAGAAGCTAGGAGCTGGAAGCTGTTCTTTTACGCCGTGCGCATGTGCACCAATGCGCGCCATCGTTCTCCCAGTGTGGGGACCGGCGGGCAGGAAAAGTAAATCTGCCGGTTGATTCCCATCAGCAACTGCACCGCATCCAGGCGTGCATCGTGTACGGTCACGGGTTCTCCTGCACGCACGAACTCGTCGGTCAGATACTCGATCGCATGGCCCAGAATTTCTAAGGCGCGGCCCGCCTGCGGCGAGATGTGCCTGCGGCGCAAGCGGCTGCGGCTTGCCTCTGCTATGGAAACCCGAGCCGGAACAGGGAAATCGCTCATTGCCGAACAGGAGCCCATGCAGTTTATCCTCATCCGGTTCTTCGGCGCTTCGGACGGTATCGATCAGAGTACAAAAGTGCTGCCCTAAAATGGCGCACACCTGGTTATCAAGGACCGGATCGTGAAGTCAGGTGACGAAACTCACCCAGGCCTGAAAACGCTCGCACTCCCCGCACCGCCTGCCGATCGACACCCGCATCTTGTGCGCAGCAAAGCACTTCGCTTCCGTATCTCGCGCTCCGCCTTGACGTGACGAGCCTGAAAACCTAATCTCAAGCTAGGTTTAGCCGTAGCCGGAGCTGTTTTTCTCCGGGACAAAACCAACGCAGAGCAATCGAATTCCTTAGGGCTGGGCGGCGATGAATCCAACTCCATACGACTGGCAATATCTCCCTCTGCTCCTGCAGATTCTTGCCGCGTTTCTCCTTGGCGCGGCAATGGTTACGGCCTCGTGGTTTGTCGGCCGCCATCGCAACACTCAAGTCAAGCTCGACGCCTACGAGTGCGGCATCCAGGCCGTCGGCGACGCCCGTGGCCGCTTCAGCGTTCGCTTCTATCTGGTCGCCGTTCTCTTCATCCTCTTCGATGTGGAGATGGTCTTTATGATGCCGTGGGCCGTCATCTATCGCCGTTTGCCTGCGCTAACGGGTTCGCGCCTCTTCGGCTTTTGGGAGATGCTCGTCTACCTCGGCTTTGTGGCCGTCGGTCTCTTCTACATCGTGCGCAAGGGCATCCTCAACTGGAGTCAGGATAAAGCGGATCTGTGAAAAACTGATCTTGGATCGTTCGGATCCGCCATCAGGCAAATCCCTGAGAAGGCAGAACCCAAGGATGACGAGTCAACTACCACCCACCCTCTCCGGCAAGCAAGCGGTCCTCCACGGATTGCCGGACCACCCCGCCATTCAAGTCCTCCAGGCGTGGAATCCCGAGGCCTTCATCGACGCGAAATTCGACTTCGGCGAGCTCACCCTCACCATCGCGCCCGAGGGGATTCGCGCCGCCTGTTCCGCCGTGCAGGCCGCGGGTTACAACTTCTTTGAAGACATGACCGCCGTCGACTGGTTCCCCGCTTCGCCTCGCTTCCAGTTGAGCTACCACATCCTCTCGCACGCCTTCAAAGAGCGCATCCGGCTGCGTGTCCTGCTCGACGAATCCGATCTCTCCGTCGATTCCATCACCCCCGTCTGGCCTGGCGCCAACTTCTTCGAGCGCGAGGTCTTCGATCTCTTCGGCATTCACTTCGCAGGCCATCCCGACCTCCGCCGCATTATGTTGCCCGACGACTGGCAGGGCCATCCCCTCCGCAAGGACTACCCGGTGGAGGGATTCCGCTGATGAGCGAGCGTCCCGGCGCACCCGCCCTTGAGCTCCCCGCTGCCGAACGCACCGGCGAGAACCTCATGGTTCTGAACATGGGCCCGCAGCACCCGGCCACGCATGGCGTGTTGCGCCTGGTCGTCGAGCTCGACGGCGAAGTCATCGTCAGCGTCCGGCCCGAGATCGGCTACCTCCACACCGGTATCGAAAAAACCTGCGAGGCCAAGTTCTACCAACAGGTGGTCCCGCTTACCGATCGCATCAACTACCTCGACCCGCTCTCCAACAATCTTTGCTACTGCCTCGCGGTCGAAAAGCTCCTGGGCCTCGAAATTCCCGAGCGGGCCCAGTGGATTCGCGTCCTGCTCACCGAACTGAGCCGGCTGAACTCGCACCTCATCTGGCTGGGCACGCACGCCATGGACATTGGCGCACTCACCGTCTTCCTCTACACCTTCCGTGAGCGCGAAGAAATCCTCCGGCTATTCGAAGCCGTCGCCGGCCAGCGCATGATGACCAGCTACTTCCGCATCGGCGGCCTCGCCATGGAGCCGCCGCTCGGCTGGCTGGAACGCGTCCAGGCTTTCATCACCACATTCCCCGAAAAAATCGACGAATATTCCAACCTTCTCACGGGCAATCCGATCTTCATCAATCGCTTGAAGGGCGTTGGCTATCTATCTGCAGCAGATGCTATTGCGTTCGGCGTAACCGGCCCAGTTCTGCGCGCTTCCGGCGTCGATATCGACCTCCGTCGCGACATGCCCTACTCCGGCTACGAGAAGTTCCAATTCAAGGTCCCCACCTCCACCGTCGGCGACACCTGGGCGCGGTACGAAGTTCGTCTGGTCGAGATGCGCGAGAGCACAAAGATCGTTCAGCAGGCCCTCGACGGCATGCCCGGCGGTCCTGTCAAGGCCAACGCGCCCAAGATCGTGCTGCCCGACCGCGAAAAGATGAAGACCGAGATGGAAGCCCTCATCCATCACTTCAAAATCGTCACTGAAGGCTTCGCCGTACCCGTCGGCGAGGTCTACCAGGGCATCGAATGTGGCCACGGCCAGATGGGTTATTACGTGGTCTCCGACGGCACATCCAAGCCCTACCGCGTACACATGCGCTATCCTTCGTTCGCCACACTGCAAGCCGTCGAAACCATGTGCAAGGGCCGCCTGATCGCCGACCTGGTCGCCGTCATCGGCTCCATCGACATCGTTTTAGGGGAGATCGATCGATGAGCGCCGAATCCATGCCTGTCTTTTCGCCCAAGCTCTCCTCGCGCTTTGACGTGCTCGTCCAGAAATATCCTGTCAAGCGATCCGCCCTTATTCCCATGCTGCTCTACGCGCAGGACGAGGTCGGCTATCTCTCCGATGCCGTCGTGGCCGAGGTTGCCCGCCGCATCGGCATCACAGAACTCGAAGTCCGCAACGTCGCCACCTACTACTCCATGCTCCGCTTCAAGATGGCGGGCAAATACAACATCCAGGTCTGCACCAACATCAGTTGCATGTTGCGCGGCGCCTACGAAGTCCTCGATCGTTTCCGCGAGGAGCTCGGCGTCGGCCCCGACGGCGTCACCGCCGACGGCCTTTTTTCTCTCGAAGAGGTCGAGTGCATCGGCGCTTGCTGCTGGGCGCCCGCCATCCAGGTCAACTACGACTTCCACGACGAGCTCAAGCCCGATCTCGTGCCCGGCATCCTCGACCAGTACCGGAAGCAAGTCCAAGACAAGGGGAAAAATGCCTAGGCTTGTCTCCCATCCCGATGAGGTCAAGATCGTCTCGCGCCGCTTCGGCATGGGAGCTACCGACATCGACCGCTACCTTGAGCTCGGCGGCTACGAGGCCGTGAAGAAATGCCTCGCGCAAGGCTCCGAGTGGATCATCAACGAGATGAAGTTGAGCGGTTTGCGCGGCCGCGGCGGCGCGGGCTTCTCCGCCGGCATGAAGTGGTCCTTCGTTCCCAGGCAATCCACCAAGCCCAAGTACATCCTCGTCAACGGCGACGAAAGCGAGCCCGGCACCTGCAAGGATCACCTCATCTTCCTCCACGATCCCCATGCCGTCATCGAAGGAACCATCATTGCCGGCCTTGCCGTCGGCGCCAAGATGGGCTTCATCTACCTGCGCGGCGAGTACCGCTATCTTCTCGAGATCATGGAGCGCGCCGTTGCCGATGCCTATGATCGCGGCTTTCTGGGCACGAACATCTTCGGCTCCGATCAGGAATTTCAAATCATTACGCAGACCGGCGCGGGCGCTTACGAAGTCGGCGAAGAATCCGCTCTCATGGAGTCGCTCGAAGGCAAGCGCGGCGTTCCGCGCATCAAGCCTCCCTTCCCCGCCGTCGTCGGCCTCTACGGCGGTCCCACAGTCATCAACAACGCTGAGACCATAGCCACCGTGCCTCACATCATTCAAATGGGCGCCGCAGCCTACTCGGGCCTAGGCACGCCGCGCAACGGCGGCACGCGCCTCTTCTCCATCAGCGGCCATGTCGAGCGCCCCGGCGTCTACGAGCTGCCCATGGGTTACAACCTCAAGAAGATGATCTACGACGTTGCCGGCGGCATCCGCGGCGGGCGCAAATTGAAGGCCGTCGTTCCCGGCGGCTCATCCACCCCCGTTTTGCTCCCAGAAGAAATCGACATCGGTATGGACTTCGATCAGGTGGGCAAGGCCGGCTCCATGCTTGGCTCCGGCGGAGTGGTTGTGATCGACGACCACACCTGCATCGTCGAATTCGCCCTCCGCACCATCAGCTTCTATGCGCACGAAAGCTGCGGCTGGTGCATTCCCTGCCGCGAAGGCACGGACTGGCTCAAGAAATCCCTCACCCGCTTCCACGCCGGCTTCGGCGCCGCCAAAGACATTGACAACATCCAGTACCTCGCCGAAAACATGCTGGGCCGCACCTTTTGCCCGCTCGGCGATGCAGCCGCCATGCCGACCATCGCCTTCGTCAAAAAGTTTCGCAAGGAGTTTGAAGATCACCTGAACGGCATGCCGTGCCCGTTTGCAAAGGAAGGCGTGCCGCAATTGACGGTCGTGTAAACATGAGCATACGAAATCGTTTGGAAGACGCGCAGATTTTGTGGAACGCAGGCCGGCTAGAGGGCGCGTTCGTCTCTGCCCTGATCGCAGTGGCTGCGACTGCGCGCCGCTCCTTTCCGAGTCAGAAAAGCGACAGGCAGGCATTCGAGGATTTTCTGGATCAGGGATGGTTCAAGAAGATGCATGTTGAATACCGCGGGGATCTGCACCCCATGTGTCACATTTTTTATAAGTGGTTTCGATGCGAACTTATCCACGAAGGGGAGCTGCCTGTTGACGTGGAGATTGTTCCGGACTCGAAGCCAGGGTTGCTCGGCATTCGTGCAGGCGGTGCCCCGGAATTTGTTTTGCAAGTTTCGCAGGCGTGGTTTCACGAACTTGTTGGCACAGTTATCAGAGCCGACGTGAATCGTGAACTACTTCACAAGCAGAGCGAGAACAGCAGCAAAGTTAACTAAGGGACGCGCCGACGGATTCCTTGGAGTCCGGGTCGCGATCGAATAAGGAACAATGCCCGACGTAACCTTCACCGTCGACGGAAAAAAGCTCACCGCGCCCGCGGGAACGCTGCTCATTGACGCCTGCCGCAAGGCCGGCATTGAGATTCCGGCCTTCTGCTACTATCCCGGCCTCTCGCTGCAAGCCGCCTGCCGCATGTGCGTCGTGCGCATGGAGAAAGTGGGCAAGCTGCAGACTGCGTGCACGACCCAGGTCGCCGAGGGTCAGGTCTTCATCACCGACTCGCCCGAAATCGCGCAGGCGCGCAAGGCCACCATCGAATTGCTTCTCGGCAATCACCCGCTCGACTGCCCCGTTTGCGACGCCGGCGGCGAGTGCGAGTTGCAGGACATGACCTTCAAATACGGCGCAGGCGAAAGCCAGTTCGTCGAGATCAAGCACCATCGCGACGAGCAGCAATGGTCGCCAGCCGTCTTCTACGACCGCCCGCGCTGCATCCTCTGCTACCGCTGCATCCGCATGTGCGGCGAAGGCATGGACGTGTGGGCGCTCGGCATTCACAACCGCGGCGCGGATTCCGTCATAGTCCCCAACGATGGCCACCAGCTCGATTGCGAGCAGTGCGGCATGTGCATCGACGTGTGTCCCGTGGGCGCGCTCACCAGCGGCAGCTATCGCTACAAAACTCGCCCCTGGGAGATGAACCATGTCTCCACCATCTGCGCCCATTGCGCCGACGGCTGCAAAGTCACGCTCGGCGTGCGCCAGGACAATGACGGTTCCGAGATCGTTCGCGCCGACAATCGTGACAAGAGCGGCATCAACGGCGACTTCCTCTGCGCCAAGGGCCGCTTCGGCTTCGACTTCGTCGACAGCCCCGACCGCCTCACGCAGCCGCTCGTCCGCAACGCGCAAGGCAAGCTCGAGCCTGCCACATGGGAGCACGCGATCCGCGTCGCCGCAGTCAAATTGAAAGAGATCCGCGACGCACGCGGCGGTTCGGCCATCGGCGTCATCGGCTCCAACCGCACCACCAACGAAGAGAACTACTTGCTGCAGAAGTTCGCGCGCTCCGTCCTCGCGACCAACAACATCGACCACGTGCGCACCACCGATTACGCCTCGTTCGCACGCACCCTCGCCGGCCACCCCGGCAAAACCGCCAGCCTGCGCGACATCGCCTCCGCCTGCGCCATCCTCCTCGTCGGCGGCAATCCCACTGAAGAGCATCCGCTTCTCGCCTGGCTGCTGCGCACCAACGTCCGGCTCAACCGTGCTCGCCTTTACGTCGCAAATTCAAAGACCATCAATCTCGCGCGCCAAGCCAAGGCCACGCTCGATCTGAAGTCTACCGATTACAGCAAGTTCGTTGCCCTGCTCGACGAAGGCAAATCCGACTTCAGCAAAGCCATCGCAGCCGAAGAATCGCTCATCGTCATCTTCGGCGAAGAATTTCGCGGCGCCGCTGTCGAAGACCTCATTACCTGGGGTCTCAAACGCGGTAACGTCCGCTTCGCCTACCTCGGCGACCACTCGAACTCCCGCGGCGCCGCCGACATGGGCCTCTTTCCCGACCTGCTCCCCGGCTACGTCCCCGTCACCGCGCCCGCTGCCTTCGCCGAGTACCCCAACCTCCCCGCCGCGCCCGGAAAATCGTTCCCGCAAATGCTCGCCGCCGCGGAAAAGGGCGATCTCGACGCGCTTCTCGTGGTCGGCGCCAATCCGGTTTCGCGCCTCAAGCTCAATCCCTCTGTACTGCAAAACACATTTCTCGTCGTGCAGGATCTTTTCCTCACCGAGACTGCCGCTCTCGCTGACGTCGTCCTCCCCGCCGCCAGCCTCTACGAAAAATCCGGCACCGTCACCAACACCTTCGGCGACATCCAAATCGTGCGCAAGGCCGCCGACCGCGCTGGCGTCAAACCCGACTTCGAAATTCTTGTCCGCCTCGCCGGAGGCATGGGCATTGACGTCAGCACGCTGGTTCCCTTTGGCAAGCGCGGCGTCACCGGCGATCTCGGCCAATCGCGCGGCGCGCAGTCCGGCGAGGCCGATCGGCACTCCGTCTGGCTCGAAGCCAATTGCCTCGAACCCAGGCTCAGTCCCTTCGATCCTTTGGCCGTCCTCGACGAGATCGAGCGCCTCGTCCCCGGCTACACTCTCGATCGCATCAATCTCTTCGCGGGCAACGACGTGCACACCGAGCCGGCCTCGCCTATACTCGCGTCCGGCCTCGTTCCCGTCTCCGCGCTGGTCTCGCCAGATCTCGTCGTTCCCGCGCACGACACTCTCTTCACCTCCGGCACGTTGGGCCGTTACAGCCAGGGGCTCAAGCAGCTTGAAGAACATCAATCAAAGGAGTTCGCAAAATCCGCAACCGGCTGAGATATTGCATTCAGCCGCCGCTGCTTCGCTGTTCAAAAAAGGCCAAACGCACGTGACGATCCTTGAATTCTTTCTCTGGAGCTTGCTCAAAGTCGCCGTTGTCACGGTGGTGATGCTGCTCGGCATCGCCTACACCGTGCTCCTCGAGCGCAAGCTCGTCGGCCGCATCCAGAATCGCTGGGGGCCCAGCCGCGTCGGCCCCTTCGGCCTCTTGCAGCCGCTCGTCGATGGCGCCAAGTCTTTCCTCAAGGAAGACCTGATCCCCACCGCCGTCTATCGCCCCATCTATCTCCTCGCGCCCATTCTCTCGCTCGGCTGCGCGCTTATCTCCATCGCCGTCGTTCCCTTCGGCGCAAATATGGGTCCTCACGGCTTCGATCTCTTTGAGATCTCGAACATCAATATCGGGCTGCTGGTCATCCTCGGCGTCACTTCTATGGGCGTCTACGGTATCGCCCTCGCCGGCTGGTCCTCGAACAACAAGTATTCCCTGCTCGGTTCGCTCCGCTCTTCGGCGCAGCTCATCAGCTACGAGCTGGCACTCGGTCTCTCACTCGTCGGCGTCGTTCTTCGCGCCGGCTCGCTCAATCTCCGTGTGATCGTCGAGCAGCAAGCCACCCTCGGCCTCGCCACCTGGAACATCTTCGGCGGATTCCAGTTTCTCGCCTTCTTTATTTACCTCATGGCAGCGTTTGCCGAAACGAATCGCTCGCCCTTCGATCTGCCTGAAGCCGAAAGCGAGCTCACCGGCGGCTACCACACCGAGTACAGCTCCATGAAGTTCGCCATGTTCTTCATGGCCGAGTACGGCAACATGATCAACGTGGGCTGTGTGGCCACTCTGCTCTTTCTCGGCGGATGGACCAGCCCGCTCGGCAACCTGATGCCGCCGCTTCAGAGTACTTTGGTCAACGCCCTGCTCCCCATCTTCTGGTTTGTGATCAAAGTTTTCGCTTTCCTGTGTTTGTACGTCTGGGTGCGCGGCACGTTGCCCCGCTTCCGCTACGACCAATTAATGAACTTCGGATGGCGCGTGCTGCTTCCGCTCGCCATCCTCAACATTGTGGGAACAAGCCTCTGGCTGGCCTACCGCTGAGGAATACACGCGTGTGTGCATAACGACGCACATCAATGAATGCGCGTCGGTAAGCCGCTGCAAGGATCGGATTCGCGAAACTGCGAGCCGCTCCGTTATGCCGTGGGGGCAGCCCTCTTCTCAGCCACCAAAAACTTCTTCACGCTCATGCCCGCGAAATAGAGGCTCGCAAGCACCGACAGATACACCCCAAAACCAATCGAGATCGCCTGAGACACCTGTTGCTGGATCTCCTGCGCATACGGATTGTTCTGGGCCTCTGCCCCGCTCATCCCCTGCGCGGAGTTAACGCTGTGGTGGGCAATCAGCCCAACAATCAGCATGAAAAGCAGCGGCAACACCCCGAGGAGCACTGCGCGCTTGTCCTTCCAAAGGTAATAAACAAACGGACCAACCAGCGACAGAACAGCGAGAAATCCGTAAATCCCCGTGCTGACCGTACCCGTACCTGCCTGCATCAAGACATCAAGCGCATTCTTGGCATTCAGGAAACCAAGCAACTGCCAGAAGGTGAAGCTCACCGAACCCATCGGACTCTGGATGGAAACGGCGCTCAAAAAGAACCACCCAATCAGGAGCAGCAACAAAGCAACCAGATTGAGCGCGCCAAATCGTCCCACAATCTCCGAGAAAATCTCCGCGCCTTTTCCTTTTGCTGCCGTCAATGCAGCCTGCGCTTGCTCCTTTGTTAATTGCGAATCCGTCACCGCGCGCAGCGACGCAATCTGACCCGCATCGTTGAACTCCGCATCGACAGTCGTTCCGACAGCTGGCAGAACTTCTGACTTCCAAGTCCCTTCCAGCGTAAAGGAATACTGTTGACCCTCGATCACGACCAATCCGTTGCCGGCACTTGTGTCGCGAAGGACTTTGCCCCTCTTTGTCATAGAAACCTCCAGGGATTCTGCTCTGATGAACCGACCTAGCTGGTTCGGCCTGGCCGAACAAATTCCGCGGTTGGCCAAGGGATCTGGGGGGAAGCGCCATCCAGGTGCACTGACTTGACGCCAAAGCTAAAACACTCGAGGCGTATTGTCCAGCGAAATTTGTGCAAAACTCTTGCGAAAGAACTTGTTCCACGCCACGGGAAAAACGATCGGAGGGGGAAACTGCTCACTCCTGTTGTTATTCCGGGAAGCGGCCTTATTTGCCATCCCGCCTCTTACAACTGATGACGGCCGACACCCTCAAAAAGACCGCCTTGAGTATCCCTAAACTCAGGCTCATGCCTCGCATCGCAGGCATCGGGAGCGGTCGGAACCACGGCCCTAATCCGCCCACGTGCAGCCCTTTCTCATCCCTTTCACGCTTCTTCGGCCATGATATTCTTGATCTTCCGTAGGCTCTTTCATGAAGTTGAGCTTATCCCTTGGATCTTTCGAACTGTGCCGGCTAGTGGAAATGTAAGCGCTTGATTTTTCAGGGTCGTTTGCGATGCACTTGATTCTGTTCTTCCTCTTTGCCGGACTCTGCCTCGCAGGAGCCATCAATCTCCTGCTGCAGACCCATCCCATCAACAGCGCCCTCTCGCTCATCGTCGTCATGACGTCGCTCGCAGTCCTCTATTTGCTGCTCGGCGCGGAGTTTCTCGCCATCGCCCAGATCATCGTCTACGCCGGCGCGGTCATGGTCCTGTTTACCTTTGTCGTAATGCTGCTGAATGCCGGCCGCGAAGAGCGCACCCTCGGCAGCCGCGCCGCGGTCACGCTCGGCTTCCCCGCCGTCGCCGCGCTGCTGGCCGTCCTGGCCACGATTGTTCTGCGTGCGCAGGGACTCGGCGCCGCGCGCCTTGGCCAGGGGCTCAGCAATGCGCCCGGTCAATCCAACCTTGTCCTTCTCGGCCAGGTACTCTTTCACGAGTTGCTTCTGCCCTTTGAGGTCACCTCGGTGCTCATTCTCATCGCTGTTCTAGGCGCGGTCGCGCTCGCCCACGCCGAAGGTTCGAAGATGAGCAGCTCGGAAAGGACGGCCGAAAAGTGAGCTTCCTTCAGCACGATGTCCCGCTCTCCTGGTATTTGCTCCTGAGCGCCATACTTTTTTCGCTCGGAGTAGTCGGCTTCCTCATCAAGCGCAATCTCATCACTGTCTTCATGTCCATTGAGCTCATGCTCAACGCCGTCAACCTCTCCTTCGTCGCCTTCGCCTACCAGTGGCACGAGGTGCGGGGCCAGATCTTCGTCTTTTTCGTCATGATGGTCGCCGCCGCTGAAGCCGCCGTCGGTCTGGCCATCATCATCGCCGTCTTCCGCGCCCGCTCTACGTTGGCCGTCGACCGCATCGACCTGATGAAGCTATGAACGAGTCCGCCCATCTCTGGTTGATTCCGCTGCTGCCCTTCGCCGGATTCCTGATCAACGGAATCCTCGGCCCGCGGCTGCCCAGGCGGCTCGTCACCGTGATCGGCGTGCTCGCGCCTCTCGCATCCCTCGTCCTGGTTCTCAGCGCTTTCTTGGCGAGCAACATCTTTGCCGCTACGAGTTGCCCGGGTTGCGGGCAAGTGACCGCGATAGCGCTGCCCTCTGTGGAGACACTTCCATACCCGTGGCTCGCCATCGGCGCGCTCCACGTCGATTTCAGCCTCGTACTCGACCAGCTCTCGATGGTCATGCTGTTGGTCGTCACCGGCGTCGGCTTCCTCATCCACATCTACTCCGTCGGCTATATGCGCGACGACCCCGGCTACGCGCGCTACTTCAGCTTCCTTAATCTTTTTCTCTTCTTCATGACCGTCCTTGTGCTCGCCGGCAACATTCTTCTCATGTTCGTCGGCTGGGAGGGCGTCGGCCTCGCTTCCTATCTGCTCATCGGCTTCTGGTTTCAGCGTGACTCCGCCGCCAACGCCGGCAAGAAAGCCTTCATCGTCAACCGCATCGGCGATTTCGGCTTCCTCATCGGCATCTTCCTCGTGCTCTCCACATTCGGCACACTCAGCTTCGGCGGAATCGCCGCCCGGCTTGCCCTCAGTCCTTCGTTGCACAGTGGCGTTTTCACCGTGATTTGTCTCTGCCTCCTCTTCGGCGCGGCCGGCAAAAGCGCGCAGCTTCCGCTTTACAAGGCCCCACGCCCGTCTCCGCGCTCATACACGCCGCCACCATGGTCACAGCCGGCGTCTACATGATCGTCCGGACTCATCTGCTCTTCGACCGCTCGCCCTTTGCGCTTGGTGTGGTCGCCATCATAGGCGCCGCCACCGCCCTCTTCGCCGCCACCATCGGTCTCGTCCAGAACGATATCAAGCGTGTGCTTGCTTACTCCACCATCTCCCAACTCGGTTACATGTTTCTCGCCTGCGGCGTCGCCGCCTACTCCGCCGCCATCTTTCATCTCGTCACGCACGCGTTCTTCAAGGGTTTACTCTTCCTTGCCGCAGGTTCCGTCATTCATGCGATGGGGGGAGAGCAGGATCTGCGAAAAATGGGCGGGCTGCGCAAAAAACTTCCCGTTACCTTCTGGACCATGACCGCGGCCGTCTTCGCCATCGCCGGGTTCCCTCCCTTCGCGGGCTTCTTTTCGAAAGACGCCATCCTCTACGCTGCATTTCTTCAGGGAACTGGAGGCAAAATTCTCTGGTTCGTTGGCCTCGTCACCGCCCTGCTCACCTCGCTCTACATGTTTCGCCTCTGGTATCTCACCTTCTTCAGGGAATCCCGTTCGCCGAAAGCGCATCCCCATGAGAGCCCCTGGTCCATGCGCGCGCCCATGGTGATCCTTGCTCTGCTCTGCGTCTGCGGCGGCTGGATCGGCATCGATAGCTTCAGCGCCTACCTTGCTCCCGCTGCCGCCGCGCATCGCCCCATGCCGAGTGGCGATCCCGGCCTCGAATTCATCCTGAGCATCGCTGCAATTCTTGTGGCGCTCGAAGGCTGGCTGATCGCGGACAAATACTATCGGCGCAAACCAAAGCGTCCCCGCCAGCTCGCCGCCGCGCTTCCCGCCGGCTACAATCTGCTCGCAAATAAGTACTACGTTGACGAAATCTACGGCGCAGTCATCGTCAAACCGCTGCTCGCTTTTTCCAAATATATTCTGGGCTGGATCGTGGACGGAGCGATCCTCGGCGGCGTCGCTTGGCTTCTCGCCGGTGTCGCCAGCCTCAGCGGCATGATTCTTCAGCGCTGGCAGTCCGGCAACCTGCGCTCGTACGCCGCGTGGCTGGCTGCTGCGGCTGCTGCCGTGCTGCTTTTCATGATTGTTCCGCTACTGCTCGCCGCGAGCGGAGTTGATATTCACTGGACGGGGGCATTGAGATGATCCGAGCCATCGATCCGATGATTCTCACCCTCATCCTGCTGGTTCCTCTCGCCGGCGCGGTCCTCATCGCGCTTGTTCCCGACCGCTTCAAGCTGCCCAACTGGCTTGCGCTTCTCGCGACCCTCGCCACCTTCGTTCTCACCCTTCATCTTCCAGCGCACTTCATCTCCGGCCAGTCCGGCTTCCAGTTCGAGCGCAACATTCCCTGGATCGAAAGCCCCGCCATCTTCTATCACGTCGGCGTCGACGGCCTCAGTCTCTGGCTCGTCGTTCTCGTCGGCCTGCTCGCGCCCGTCGGCGTCATCGCCAGTTGGAACGCCATAAAGACCCGCCGCAAAGTCTTCTACTCGCTTTTCCTCGTCCAGCAGACCGCCATGTTCGGCGTCTTCGTCTCGCTCGACCTAATGCTCTACTACGGCTTCTGGGAGCTCTCGCTCGTGCCCATGGCCATCCTCATCGCCATGTACGGACGCAAAGAGGGTCCGCGCGCCGCGCTCAAATTCTTCCTCTTCACCTTCATCCCCTCTGCGCCTCTGCTCGTCGCCATCCTCTGGCTCTACGCGCGCACCCACACCTTCAACTTCGCTGAACTCCAGTACCAAACCGCCAGCGGTGTTCTTCCCGCGGGCGCGCTCTTTTGGGTTGCGCTCGCATTTCTCTTCGCGTTCGCAGTCAAGGTTCCCGTATTTCCGCTCCACGGCTGGCTGGCCGACACCTACAACGAAGCTCCTGTCGCGCTCGCCATGGTTGTCGCAGGCAAGCTCGGCCTCTACTCCATGCTTCGCTTTCACGTCGGACTTTTCCCCGTCCAGGCCCGCGCCATCGCGCCGCTTCTCATCGCCCTCGCCGTCATTGGAATCCTTTACGGCGCCTGTCTCGCCCTCGTGCAGCGCGACTTCTGGCGTCTCATGGCCTTCGCTGCCCTCAGCCACCTGAGCCTCATCGTTCTCGCCATCTACGGCCTCACCTTCCTCGGCTGGGCTGGCGGCGTCTATCAGATCCTCTCCCACGGCGTCGTCGATGGCGCGTTGTTCCTGCTCCTCGGCGCGCTCGAACTTCGCTACGCCACCAGCCTCATCGGCTCTTACGGCGGTCTCGCCGCCAAACTGCCCCGCGCCGCCTTTTATTTCGTCATCGCCTCGCTGGCCATGATCGGCCTGCCCATGCTCTCGGGCTTCATCGGCGAGTTCATCATCCTCTCCAGCACCTTCGCCGGGGTCAGCCGCGTCTGGGCCGTCGCCGCCACTCTTGGTGTGATTCTCGGCGCAGCCTACATGCTCTGGCTCGTGCAGCGCCTCTTCTACGGCCCTGAAAGCGAGCTCACCGTTTCCAAACCCTCCGCCGATCTCCGCTTCGGCGAACTTGCTGTGCTCACGCCTCTCGTGGTCCTCATGCTCGTCATGGGCCTTGCGCCATCGCTCTGGCTCAACTCCATCCGCACCGGCGTCCATCCGCCGCCGCCCTCGCCTGCTGCACACGCATCTGTCATCCTGAGCGGAGGCCGTCCGCCGCGGACCGCCGTAGTCGAAGGACCTACCGCCTTGAAAGGGCACGACTTTAGTCGTGCCGAAGGGGGTGCAGGAGATCGGACGGCTTTAGCCGCTGAGGGGTGTATTCAGCGATCAATTGCCATTCGTGCATCTCTTTTCGATCTCGATTTCTCGCCTATAACCCCGGAGGCCCACCAATGACCTCCGTCCCCGACATCTACCGCATCCTCCCCGAGCTCATCCTCACCCTCACCGGCGTCGCCGTTATGCTCCTCGACGCTTCGCTACCTCCCGCATGGCCACGCCGTCCCCTCGGCTGGGTCGCCGCCATCGGAACCACGCTCGCTCTCTGGGCCAGCCTCTGGCAACTCTCTCTGCCTGAAGGATCAGCCTTTTTCTCTACCGTCGAGACCAGCGCCTTCACCATCTTCTTCCACGTCCTTATCTGCGGCATCGTCCTCGTGGCCCTTCTGCTCTCGCTCGACACCCTCCCCGAGAATAGCCACCACCAGGGCGAGTTCTACGCCCTCATCGTCTTCGGCGCTGTCGGCATGTGCCTGCTCACATCCGCAGTCGAGCTCCTGCTTGTCTTCATCGCCCTTGAAATCTCCTCCATCTCCACCTACATTCTTGCCGGCTGGCGCAAGCAAACCGGCCGCGGACCTGAAGCCGCCATCAAATACTTCCTCCTTGGCTCCTTCGCCACTGCCTTTCTTCTATACGGCATCGCGCTCATCTTCGGCGCCACGGGAACCACGCAGATCTATCAGGTTGCGCTTCTCACTCCCGCAGCGCAGAACCAATCCCTCGTTCTCGCCGCGCTTGCGCTCATGCTCGTCGGCATTCTCTTCAAGGTCTCCGCCGCGCCCTTCCACGTCTGGACCCCCGACGTCTACGAAGGCGCACCCACCCCTGTCGTCGCGCTGCTCTCCACCGCGCCTAAAGCCGCGGCCTTCGCCCTGCTCCTCCGCGTCGTCTATGAGATGTTCCCCAATCTCCGCTCACTCTGGGCGCCGCTGCTCTGGATCGTCGCCGTCCTCTCCATGACCGTCGGCAACCTCGCCGCCCTCCGCCAGCAGAACGTCAAGCGCATGTTGGCCTACTCCGCCATCGCCCACGCCGGCTATCTGCTCGCCGCCTTCGCCGGCATCGGCGAAAT
This sequence comes from Occallatibacter sp., assembly GCA_049511595.1. GTDB lineage: Bacteria > Acidobacteriota > Terriglobia > Terriglobales > Acidobacteriaceae > Telmatobacter. Next base: position 33,543 of record JBEKXX010000025.1, read on the forward strand.
AGGCATCGCCGCCGCCGCCTTTTACACCGCCGCCTACGCCGCCATGAACGTCGGCATCTTCGCCGTCGTCACCGTCGTCTCCGGTTACGACGAGCAGCTCTCTCTCATCGACGATTTCCGTGGCCTCATCTATCGCTCGCCCATTCTCGGCAGCCTGCTGATCTTCTTTCTCATCTCGCTCATCGGCATTCCCTTCACCGGCGGCTTCTTCGCCAAGTTTTATTCCTTCACCGCGGCAGTCGGCGGCGGCGCCATCGCTCTGGCCATCATCGGCCTGCTCAACTCGGGATTAGCCGCCGCTTATTACCTCCGTCTCGCGCTCGTCTCCGCGCAGAAGCCGGTTCCAGACCAGAGTATCGACAATAAAATCACGGCTCCCCATCCCGCAGTCGGACCCGCGGTCATCGCCGCGCTCTTCCTTGCCGTCGCCGCCACGCTGGTTCTCGGCATCATTCCCGGCGCAACTCTCGGCGCCGCGCAATCCGCCGCGCACACACTGCAAGCGCCGCCGCAAACCTGGCCGACGGTCATTCCCACTCCCGCAGTCCAGCCCTAGCCAACCCATCGCTAATTTCATTTATGAAAGCCTTACGAACATCCCTCAATTCGCGGTATAGTTAGCGCAATATGAGCGACATCAGGAAAGTCTTGTGGTGGATTTTCGCAGCGACATCACTGCTGCATTTGTATGTCTTTGTTCGAAGCCTTCATTACCTCCTTCGCTATCAGTGCGCGCCGCCATATTCCCGCGGCGTGCTCGTCACCGCGTTGATCTCAGCCCTAATGTGCACTTCCGCCTTTTTCGCTTGGTGGACGATTTGGAAAAAGAAGCGTCTAGCACAGTTCTGGGCACTCATCGCAAGTGGAATTAGCGTCCTCATTTTCCTCCGGGCATTCCTCTTCCCTTCCGGTCCCCTTTGGGACCGTCACTGGGGCGCGCTTGTGATCGGAGTCGTCGGAATCGTAGTTTTCTCTCGAACTGACAATCCACAAAGCTCCACAAAAATCGCCACAGATCAAGGCTCCGACACAACCTAAGTCACCCAACACGGTACATCTGTTGATCGCGGCGCACATTGAGACGGCGATCTTCACTTTCCTTTACAATCTCCTCAATGAAGCTTGGCGAATTGGCAACGCAACTGGGCGCGGAACTCCGCGGCAATCCCGATCTCGAAATCACTGGCGTCAAAGGCATTGAAGAAGCCGGCCCTACGGAAATCACCTTTGTCGCCAATCCTCGCTACACCGCGCTCGCCCGCACCACTCGCGCCGCGGCCGTACTCGTCGAACCTGAATTTCAGGAAATCTCCACCGCAACAATCCGCATCAAGAATCCCTATCACGCCTTCAACCGCGCGCTCGGCCTCTTCTACCAGCCGCCGTCTTACCCGCCCGGCATTCATCACACAGCCATCATCGATCCCTCGGCAGTCATCGGCCCCGGCGCGCACATCGGCCCCTACGCGGTCGTCAGCCCCAACGTTCGCCTCGGCCCTCGCGCAACTCTCCTGTCCCACGTCGTGCTTTATCCCGGCGTTCAGATCGGCAGCCACTTTTTCGCGCACGCGCACTCCGTCGTCCGCGAAAACTGCATTCTGGGTGATTACGTCACGCTCGAAAACGGCGTCGTCATCGGCGCGGATGGCTTCGGCTTCTCCAAAAACGATCAAGGCCATTGGGAAAAAATCCCGCAATCCGGCCCCGTCCGCATCGGCAGCCGCGTCGACGTGCAGGCCAACGCCACCATCGATCGCGCCACCGTCGGCGCAACCGAGATCGGCGACGGCACCAAGGTCGACAACCTCGTCCAGGTCGGTCACGGATCGCGCGTCGGACAGGACTCGCTCCTCTGCGCGCAAACCGGCCTCGCCGGCTCCTCCGTCATCGGCAACAACGTCATTCTCGCCGGCCAGGTGGGCATCGCCGGCCACTGCACCGTCGGCGACGGCGTCATCCTCACCGCGCAATCCGCCGTTTCTCACGACGTCCCGCCCGGCAAGATGATCTCCGGCTCGCCTGGCTTCGACAATCGCATCTGGCTGCGCGCGGTCGCCATCTTTCAGCGCCTGCCCGAGCTCGCCAAGCGCCTCGATCGCCTGGAAAAGGAGCTCGCCAGGCTCATCGAAAAACATTTCCCCGTTCAGTCTCCGCCGCAAGTCCCGTCGCAAAAAGATCGGAACAGCGAATGACGGGCCGAGCCGCCGCCCGCAGACCGGCCTTTGCCGCCCTCCTGTGCGCTGCGTCTCTCGCTGTCTCCGCCTGCCACTCCTACCACATCGACTCGACCATCGTGAATCGTACCGGCGCTGACGTTCAGCTCCTCGAGGTCGACTACCCCGACGCCAGCTTTGGCGCCGACCGTATAGCCTCCGGTGCCGTCTTCCACTATCGCTTTCAGGTCAGCGGCAGCGGCCCGCTCAAGATCACCTACACCGGCGCTAACGAAAAACAGGTCCATATCGCCGGCCCAACGCTGGTCGAGCGCCAGCAGGGCCAGCTTGAAATTGTCCTTTTGCCCAACGCCAAGGCCGAATTCCATCCCCGGCTCACGCCTTCCTCCTGATCCGCTCCCTCCGCAGACGTTCATCATTCCGGACAAACGCAAAAAGGCGGAGCCCGTTTCCGGAATCTCCGCCCGTTCAACCACTCAACATTTGCTTGGTCTCTTGGCCCTGCCCTCAGTGCACCATGGTCTGAAATAGCG
>JBEKXX010000026.1:0-28243 GCA_049511595.1 Occallatibacter sp.
CCAGCTCACCCGCTCGCCCTCGGTGAAGACGGGCTGCGGCATCTCGAACTCGCGCAACGCGCCCGCAAGCGGCAGCAGGCTGTCGCCGATCTTCGCTCCCTTGGCCAGTTCGCCCAGGCCGTCGTACAGTCCGAAGAGCGTATCCAGAGAGACCAGCCGCTGGTCGTCGAGCACGGCGCGTATTCGCCGCGCCAGCTCATCGTGAACCCGCGCAGCTTCTGGGCTTTGTCGCGGCGGGCCCGCCAGCAGGTCGACCACCTCATCCTCTGTCAGGTCCGGTCTGCCTCCCGCAGCCGCCACGATGGAGCTGAGGGATTTGCGCGCCGCATCGAATAGCCCGGCCGACGAGGCGATCCCCCCATAAGGCTGGATCGTCGCCTGCCATGAGGAATTCAGATTGTCCCTCGCGATCTGACTTTGCCGCGCCAGGATCTGCCAGATCCCCAACTCCGCCTGAATGGCTCCCAGCGCATTCGATCGCAGCGCTTGGTTCGAAATGCCATCGATGCGATCGGCTGTATCGATGAATTGGCCGATCGATGCATCGTCCAGCGCCGGGAATTCGACGAAGATCGGATACCAGTCGCTCAGCTTGAAGTAATTGCCGGTAAGCATTCGCGCGGTATCGATTGACAGGCGCCGCTCTGGCGGCCGTGCGCTGTCGATCGCGCTCAGAGTCATATAAATCTGCGCCGGCCCATCGGGAGTCTCGATGCTGGAATAGGCCGCCAGGGCTTCGAGCAAGCCTTCGGGGCCCTGCGCGGCGTGGAAGCGACGCGTCCCACCGTGCGGGTGGGGCAGCTTGTTCCCTCGCGCGAAGACCTCCTGCCAAACTCCCAGGTTGCCCGGTACCAGCGGCTCGCCCGCCGCGTCCCACTGCAAGCGCGTAAAGAGCAGCAGAAGCGTGGAGTTATTTGTAAAAACGCTGCTCGCCGCGTCCGCGGTGAGGACCCCTGACCGGTAGGCCTCGTAGAGGCTCTTCAGCCGCCCTCCCTGCGTAAGGCGAGCCTGCTGCTCGGGGCTCACTCGCGCCAGCGCATCGAAAAATGCCGCCAGCCAGCCCTGGTCCCTGGCCAGCAGCCGGATGACGAATTCGCCTGGAGAATGGGAGCTGACCCCCACCAATTCCCCCCAGGCGCGCTCCGCGGCCTCTCCTCCGGGCAATTCGACGGCTCCGGACTGAATGCACAACCGGCTCCCATAAAAGTCGAGTATGGGACCGTAAAAAAGTAGCCGCTTCAGCCCGGGCGACTGATAGAGAGCACGCCTGGTTTCGGGATCGAGCCGTGCAAGACCCGAATAGAGCCGATCCGCATTCTCGTTGTTCATCAAAAGATCGAGCAGCGTCGCGCCGGCGCGTTGTGCCGACGGCATCAGCGCCAGCCAGTCGTCTTCGCGAAACAGGATCGGAACGCGAGTCTCCGGATAGGCATAGGTGAATGGCGCGCCTGCCTGCAGAGACTGTTCCAGCCTGGTGAGAGGGAATCCCGAGTCGAGAGTAAGAAATGCGCGCTCCGCATTGGCCGTTGTCAAAGTCGCGCTATCGTGGCCGCAGCCATTCTCAAAGTGGTAGCCCAGAATCTGAATCAGCGGGCCCGCATCGCTGCAGCCGGTCACGTGAATGGCGCCATCCTCGGCGGCCATAGGCTGAAGTTGCCGTGCCTGCTGCACATACCGGTCTGCCAGCACCAGGTATTCCGTCTTCTGCCCAAGGTGATGGCCGTAGAGGAACGCATTACGGGCCAGCAGCGGCAGCACCTCGCTGGGTTTGCTCTCCTGGCTGATTCCTGCCATGCGCAGGAACGACCGCAGCGGGCCCGGAATGATGACGGTCTGGTCCGCCTCGCCGCCCGCCTCTGCGCCTGGCGAGGAGGTTTCGGGCGATGCCGGTTCGGCCGCGCGCGCGACACTACAAGCCCCGAGAACAAGCAGGACCACGGCAAGAACTGGGACGAAACGATGCGGGAAATTCATCGTGACTACCCCTTTAGTTTGTGACCATCCGGCCCGGATGTCGGGTATCTTCTGCGTGCGGAGCCGGTAAAGGGGCGGGCGGTAAGCAAACACCGCGATCCGTGAATGGCTCGCGCTCTACCGCTATCTCACATTCCTGCTTCTTCGCAAAAGATCAATGCGTATGATGGGCCGCGCCTGCAACTCGATGCTTCATCGCCAGGGAAAAGAATGGCTTTTCATCGAACGGGGCGTGCAATCGCCAGGAGCTAGAGCAGCAAGAACAGGGAAGACGACCACCTCTTTCGGTGATCTGCTCACGCGTAGATCGAGAGTAGCAAACATTCAGCGTCCTGAAAAGTCTTTTCTTCGGAATTTCATGCCGCCTTCGAAGGCAAGGAAATTGGGGCATCTGGGGACCATAAAACGGCCGCATCAACTTCGCTCGTCCAGCCCGCTTCGCGCCAGAGAGGCCCTCCGCTGAGCTGTTCCGCCCGATGCACCAAAACCTGTGCATCGCTTTTCCCGGCCCGTCCGCGCCAAGTCTACGACCCCGCTCTATCCCACCGCCTGCACCGATCCCTTACCGGCCAGTTCCTCCACGCGCTCCACCCAGCCGCGGTCCGCAGCCACGCTCATGCCTTCCGGTTCCAGGATCACCGCGTACTCGCCCTTCTTTTCGAGTTGCAGCATCACTTTTCCGGGACCCGGCGCGGCATCCGCGGCGCTTTTCAGCCCGGCCAGCATCTCTTCGGTGGCGCCGTCGAGATTGATGCGGATGCGCACGCCCGCCGGCAGTTTCACCTGTACGTCTTCGAGCGCCTGCACCTGGCTCACCGCGATCTTCGGCGCCGCATCCTCGTCTCCCATCAGCGTTCCGCGCACCAGCACCGGCGCTTCAATCTTCAACTGCTGCGCCAGGCGCTCATAATCCCGCGCGAAGCAGATCAGCTCGATCTTGCCCGTCGCGTCTTCGAGCGATGCCTGCGCGTAAAGCCGCTGTTCGCGGCGGCTCTTCTGCACGCGCACTCCGTGAAGCATTCCCGCCGCCTGAATCTCATCCGCCAAATCCTGTTGTCCGCCCCAGCGCCGCTCTGCCGGCTTGCGCTCCAGCGCCTCGGCCACTGTGATCGCGCCCGTCAGGTTGCGCAGCTTCTCGGCATATTTATCCAGCGGATGACCCGACACAAAAAATCCCAGCACTTCTTTTTCGTTCGCCAGCCGCTCGCCTTCTTCCCAATCGGCGGCCGCCGGCAAGGCATCGGCCTCGCGCCCGCGCGCCGGCGTCTCGTCGAAGAGCCCGAACAATCCGCTCTGTCCCTGCTCGGCGTCGCGCTGCGTCTTCTGTGCCCGCTCCATCGCCTTATCCAGGGCCGCCATCAGTTGCCCGCGCGTGCCCAGCGAGTCCAGCGCTCCCGCCTTGATCAGCGACTCGATCACGCGCTTGTTCATCAGCCGCAGGTCCACCTTCTCGCAGAACTCCCACAAGCTCTTGAAGCGCCCGCCAGCCTCCGCGCGCGCCTTCAGAATCGACTCGATGGCGTTGCCGCCCACGTTCTTCACCGCGGCCAGACCGAAACGGATGGCCTCGCCGTGCGGGGTAAATTGCGCGCCGCTCACCTGCACATCCGGCGGCTCCACGCGAATCCCCATCTCGCGGCACTCGCCGATGTACTTCACCACGCTTTCGGGTTTTGAAGTTTCCGACGTCAGCAGCGCTGCCATGAACTCCACGGGATAGTGTGTCTTCAGGTACGCCGTCTGGTAAGCCAGCAGCGCGTACGCCGCCGCGTGCGACTTGTTGAAGCCGTAGCCGGCAAACTTGTCCATCTGATCGAAGATGTCGCCCGCCGTGTCCTTCGCCACTCCATGCGCCACCGCGCCGCTCACAAACCGGTCGCGCTGCTTGGCCATCTCCTCGGCGTTCTTTTTGCCCATCGCGCGCCGCAGCAGGTCGGCCTCGCCAAGCGAATAGTTCGCCAGCACGTTGGCGATCTGCATCACCTGTTCCTGGTAGAGGATGACGCCCAGCGTCTCTTTCAGAATCTGCTCCAGCTCCGGCGTTGCGTACTCCACCTTGCGCCGCCCCCACTTGCGCTCGATAAAATCGTCGATCATCCCGCCCTGGATCGGCCCCGGCCGGTAGAGCGCATTCAGCGCCGTCAAATCCTCCACCGTATCCGGCTTGTAGCGCCGCAACACGTCGCGCATCCCGCCCGACTCGAACTGGAACACGCCCGACGTCAGCGCCGCGTGAAACACCTTCTTGAACGTCTCCTCGTCGCTCGGTGGAATTGCCTCCATGTCCAGCTTTTCGCCGCGGTGCTGCTCGATCAGCTTCACGCAGTCGTCGATGATGGTCAGCGTGGTCAGGCCCAGGAAGTCCATCTTCAGCAGGCCCATCTTCTCCACGGACTTCATGTCGTACGCCGTCACGATTTCGTCGTTCTTCGTCTTCGCAATCGGCACCAGCTCGATCAACTTCCGCGGCGCAATCACCACTCCCGCCGCGTGCACCCCCGAGCCCCGCACCAGCCCCTCCAGCTTCTTCGCCGTGTCGATCAGCTCGCGCACCTGCTTGTCGTTGTCGTATGCCTTGCGCAGGTCCGGCGCTTCTTCCAGCGCCTTGTCCAGCGTCATGCCCAGCGTGGCCGGCACCAGCTTCGCGATCCGGTCCACGTCGCCGTACGGCATATCGAGCGCGCGCCCGCAATCCTTGATCGCCGCCTTCGCCGCCATGGTGTTGAAGGTGATGATCTGCGCCACCTGCTCGCGCCCGTACTTGCGCGTCACATAGTCAATCACCTCGCCGCGCCGGTTCATGCAGAAGTCCACGTCGATATCGGGCAGCGACACGCGCTCCGGATTCAGAAACCGCTCGAAGATCAGCCCGCCTTGCAGCGGATCGATGTTCGTGATCTCCATGGCGTACGCCACCAGCGATCCCGCCGCCGATCCGCGCCCCGGCCCCACCGGAATTCCGTGGTCGCGCGCGTACTTGATGAAATCCCACACGATCAGGAAGTATCCCGAGTAGTTCATCTGCTGGATGATCGCGATCTCCCGCTCCAGCCGCGCATCGTATTCATGGATCGGCGTGCGCAATTCTCCGCGCGTCTCCAGCCGCCGGACCGAGGTCTCGAGGCGCTTCTTGTATCCCGCGCGGCACACCTCCTCAAAGTAGCTCTCCGCCGTGTGTCCCTGCGGCACCGCGAAATCCGGAAACGGATTCTCCACCTTGTGCAGCGTCAGGTTGCAGCGCTCGGCGATCTCCATCGTCCGGCTGATCGCCTCCGGCGAATCCTTGAACAGCCGCGACATCTCGTCCGCGCTCTTCACAAAGAACTGGTCCGAGTCGAACTTGAAGCGGTTGGCCTCGTGAATCTTTGCGCCTGTCTGCACGCACAGCATCACGTCGTGCGCGTGGCTGTCCTCTCCGCACAGATAATGCGAATCGTTTGTAGCGACGAGCGGAATTTCCAGTTCCCGCTCCAGCCGCAGCAGGTCGGCGCGAATCTTCTTCTCCGCTTCCAGGCCCTGATCCTGAATCTCCAGAAAGAAATTCCCTTTGCCGAAGATGTCCCGGTACTGCTGCGCCACCGCTTTGGCCTTCAGGTATCGGCCCGCGGCGTCCAGCTTCTCGTCGCCAAGCGCCTCGCACAACTCACCGCTCAGGCAGCCCGAAAGGCAGATCAACCCCTTGGAGTTATCCGCCAGATACTTCTTGCTCACCCGCGGCTTCCGGTAAAACCCGTTCAGGCTCGCCTCCGACGTCAGCCGGATCAGGTTCCGGTACCCCTCTTCGTTCTCGGCCAGCACCAGCAGGTGGTTGTACTCGCTGCTCCGCGCGTCGCCCGCCGACGGCAGGCTCACTGAGCCGGAGCCGTTCGCGCTTCTGGCCGCCTCAACGCGATGATCCTCCGCCTTGCACACGTAGAGCTCGCACCCCAGGATCGGCTTTATGCCCTTTTGCTTGGCCGCATCGAAAAAGTGCACCGCGCCGTAGATGTTCCCGTGGTCCGTCATCGCCACGGACTTCTGCCCCAGCGCCGCCACCCGATCGACGAGTTTGTAGACGTCGCAGGCGCCGTCGAGGAGGGAATACTCGGTATGCAGATGCAGGTGCGTAAATTCCGACATGGCTGACTTGATTTTAGCGGGCAAGTTGCACCCGTTCATCGCGAGCAATGGAGTTTCAACCTTCACTTGAGGAAAACGAGTCCGGAATCACTGCTGGCTTTGATTTCCACTCTCGGGGTCAGGTGCGGTCGGACGATAAAGACTACCCTTGAACATATGGCCGACGGGTGGGGCAAGGAAGAATTCGAGGAGCTGGCGCGATCATGCCTGGGGGGTGCGATGGCCTCGGGCACATTGCTTCCAAGCCTGCAAAGTTTCTTCAAGGAGGCGTTTGCGCATTACGACGATGCCACTGCCGACGGAAAAGCCTACGTCGATGACAAAATGGCAAAAATCCCCATGGTCTTCGAGTTGATCCTCAGAAATGCACCGGACACTCCAGACGTGCGCCGACTAAGGCGAACAATTGGGCGCGCAAAGGGGGAGCACCCTCAGTCTCAGAATCTAATTGACAACTTCCATATCCTTAGGGATCAAGCGGATAAGCGCATCGAAGAAGCAAAGAGCGTTCTCTGCGCCGTCCTGCAATGCCTGCTCGACCTTCTTTTCGACGCGACCCAAGAATCCCACAAAGGACCCGCTATGATCTCAATTCTCGGCCTGTTTTACTGGCTAGTCGACGAATTGACCGCCGCACAGTTTCTCGCACGCCGGGGATACGCCACGCAGGCCTATACGCACCTCCGGGTCAGCCTGGAAATCCTCGACAAGATTGAACTGTTCACCAAGTCTCCCGAATTAGTTGAAATATGGGGATCAGGTAACGAAAAGGAGATTTTTGAGAAACTTGCACCTCCGCGTGTCAGAGAAAGGCTAGGGAGGGACAGCCGCGATCCAATGTACAAATACTTCTCGGAGCAAGGTTCCCACGCCACCTTCACAGCGATACAGCCTCGCCTCCGCATGAAGAAGGCCCCTTCTTCCGAAGACGTCGGGATTGCTATCACGCTTGGCGGGAAAAGGGAACCCGCCCGACAAATCAGCATCCTGATCTACTGCATACTTGTTACAACACAAGCGCTCATCAAGGCGGTGCCTGCGTTCGGAGATCGGCTCAACCCCGAAGATTTGACCCAAATGATCATGTCCACAAATCAGCAATGCGCTTCGTTCTTCGGGCGCTTTCTTGATTCAGTAGATCGCTCAAAAGAGGACATAGCCCCGCTCGAAATAATCCTCGCATCCTGGCAGAAAATGCGCGAAGATGGGCAACTTTAGTTTGGACCTCTTGGGCAACGAAGACTTCAGCTCACCGCCGCCCCCCTCGACATTGCAGCGGAAGCGGAATTTTCCCGGGCCTACAAATCAAGCATCTTTAGAAGCTCGTCCACACTCATCCCGTGGTGTGCGGCAATGTGCTTAAGGATGCTGGAGAGTGTACCCGTCTTGATCGGATGATGATAGGGAATGACTTCGTGGTTCTCGCCGTCACGCTGCGTCGTCACGCGGATATGCGAGCCCTTTTGCCGGGTCGCCTCATAACCTAAAACGCTGAGCGCCTTGACCAGCCGCGGTCCATCCACGTCGCGCGGCAGCTTCATGCGGCCAAGACTTCTTCCCGCACAAAATGCAGCCGAATGACCTTCGGGCGCTGCATTGTTTCATCGAAATAGCAGTTCACGGCGTCCTTGACCATCGCGCGCAGCTCTTCCAGCGTCTCGGCCTGCGTGTGGATGCCGTACCCAAGGGCGGAAGCCGTATAGCCCCCGTCCACATCGTCCTCGCGCACCTCAAAGATGATCTCGCTCATAGAAGAACACCCTGCCTGGATAAAGGCTATCATTACTGCGCATTGAGCGCGTAGTCAAACCGCGCCGCGCTAAAGCTCAGCCAGCAGGCTCCCGGCGGGCCGCGTCTTACCCGTTCGTCACATCCCCGGCACAGTCGCGATGGCCGCACCGGCAAACCACCTCGGTCCCGTTTCCGATGCCTTCGCAATGGGCGCTGCAGTATTTGGCTCCGTCGGCCGGAACGCAGCTACAGGCGGGATTTGCGCACTTCTTTGCCTTTGCCATGAATCCCCTCCTCGGTCCGTACGGTCCTTAAGCTTACCACTGGTTTTGTCCGCCCGGCGGAAGTTTCGCGCCTTCAGGCCTCGAACCGCCCCGAATCTTCACAAATTTTTGTTGCCAACAATCTACCCCCATCTGGTACTGTGACTGCCGGAGGTTTTCCCGATGACAAGAAGCAAATTCGTTTTGGGCTCCGTACTCTGTTTGACAAGTTTTGCGGGCGGCGTGCTTGTCGCGCAGGGGCCCCGGCATCCCAACCTCAGGGCGGCGCAGGACCTTATCAACCAGGCCTTTGACCGGATTACTGCTGCGCAGCAGGCCAATGAGTGGGACATGGGCGGCCATGCCGCTCGCGCGAAAGATCTGCTCGAGCAGGCTAAGCGGGAAATCAGGCTCGCTACCGAAACGGCCAATCGCCGCTAGCGCTTGTCTCTGTCCCTTTTGTCAGGAAGGGATCTTCCACTTCGCTCGGTTGTTAGTCGGGATTCTCCCGTCCTTCAACTGCGTCTTCGCGAGGGGTCCGGAGAGCCTTCTCCGTTCTGATTCAGCGCACGCGCCCTCGGGTCCGCGCCCCGTCCTTGACGTTTCTTCGCGAGGAATCAATCGCGTCAAGGGTGGGACAACGGGATTCTCAACCGATTACCGGTTGATTTGAAGGTAGGGGTGATGGTGATGGTGGTGATGGTGGCGGTGATGAACTACCACCACGATCTGCGCCTGCGCCGCATAGGGTGCTGCGAAGCAGAAGATGAGCACGAGTCCGAGCAGAATCTTTTTCATAACTCAGTATGCAGCCCGGCAAATCGAAATACAGAGCTACTATGACCACTGCGCACAGGCTCTGAATTGGGAAGGCGAGCGAACAAATGCAGCAAGTTAGCCCCCGCTGCACAGGATTGGCGGACTGGCACGTTCGCCGGCGGCGCTGCTGTTGCGGATGCCTAACCCGCTTGCCGTTCTCTCCTGTCCCTTTATCCCGCCCGTTGGTATACTTGAAGATGTGACTGCAACTGTTTTCGAATCCATTCCCCATCACGGCTCCGCCGGCCCTTCCCCCAGCAAAAAGAGGGTGTTGTTGCTCAAACCACGCGGTTTTTGCGCCGGTGTGGTGCGTGCCATCGACATTGTGAAGATCGCTCTCGAGACCTTCGGCGCGCCCATCTACGTCCGCCGCGAGATCGTGCATAACCGCTACGTCGTGAACGAGTTGGCCGAGAAGGGCGCCATCTTCGTCCACGAAATCGACGACGTGCCCGAAGGCCAGCGCGTCATCTACTCGGCGCACGGCGTGTCTCCGGCCGTCCGCGAGCGCAGCAAAGCGCGCAATCTCAAAGTGATTGACGCCACCTGCCCGCTGGTAACCAAGGTGCACTTCGAGGCCGTCAAATTTGCCAGGCAGGGGTATTCCCTGGTGCTCATCGGCCACCGCGACCACGACGAGATCGAGGGCACTCTGGGCGAGGCCCCCAACGTAACTCATGTGGTTTCAAACGTTGCCGAGGTCAAGGCGCTTGAGCTGCCCAACCCCGACCGCGTAGCCTACCTGACCCAGACCACCCTCTCGCTCGACGAGGCGCGCGACATCATCCACGCTCTCAAGCTGAAGTTTCCACACATCGTCGGACCCCACTCGCAGGATATCTGCTACGCCACGGAAAACCGGCAGGTAGCCGTGCGGAACGTGGCGCACAAAGCCGGCCTGGTACTCGTAGTCGGTTCCACCAACAGCTCCAACTCCAACCGCCTCGTCGAGGTTTCGCACAACCTCGGCACCATTGGGTATCTCATCGATAACTCCCAGGCCATCGACCCCGCATGGCTCGAAGGGGTTGAAACCGTCGCCGTCACCGCCGGCGCGTCGGCCCCTGAGGTCCTGGTCGAAGACGTGGTCAGTTATCTGCGGCAGAACGGCTTCGAAAACGTCGAAGAAGTGGAGGTCATGCCGGAAAATGTACGTTTCGGCCTGCCTCCTGAGATCGTGCAGGCCATTGGCAGTTCCAGTGGAACCGAATCTGTCCCGGTACGGTGACGCCGCCGATGGATCGGCAACGATGCACTCGGCCATCGGATGCGCCATCGCAAAACCAGAGGTAGCGCATCCCCGGGCATCGGCACAAGGTCGGCGCGGCCAAACGGGAGCGGCGGCCCTTCACGGAGAGGAAAACGGCACAGCAACTCCGGTTTTGCTGGATAGCGCCGGAACCTGGGAGAGAGTTCGGTGTTCCCGGAAAGAGTTGAGAGATTTCACCCCGAATGAATTCTGAGCAGCAGAAAACGCAAACTGCGGTATCCCATTTCGGGCGGCCGAAGTTTGGCCGTATAGACGCGGACATGGCCGATGTGGAATCGGCAATCGTGCGTGGGCGCGAATACCTGCTCTCTCTGCAGCATCCCGACGGCTATTGGTGCGCCGAGCTCGAGGCCGACGCCATGCTCGAGGCCGACTATATTTTTCTCCACACGCTGCTGGAAAGCGGCGACCCGGGCCGGCTCAAGCGCGCGCTCGCTGAAATGATGCGCTATCAGAACCAGGATGGGAGCTGGAGCATCTATCCCGGCGGGCCGGGCAACATTTCGCTCTCCGTCAAGTGCTATTCCTCGGCCAAGCTTATGGGAGTTCCCTCTGATGACCCGCGCCTGGCCAAGTGCCGCGAGTGGGTCCTGGCCCATGGCGGCGTCACGGCGTGCAATACCTTCACCAAGATGTATCTTTGCGCGCTGGGCGAGTACGATTACGACGCGGTTCCGGCCATCCCGCCGGAGATTGTTCTTTTTCCCAGGTGGTTCTACTTCAATATCTATGAAATCTCGGCATGGTCGCGCAGCATTCTCGTGCCGCTGGCCATCATGTACGCCAAAAAGCCTTTCAAGAAGATTCCCGCGGAGCAGGGAATCGACGAGCTGTTCGTCGGCGGTCGCGCCAACTCCATCCTGCGCCTGCGCTGGGACCGCAAGCGGCTCTTCTCCTGGCGCAATTTCTTCATCGTTCTCGACCGCTTGATGCATACCGCCGAAGCCGTGCATCTGCGCCCCGTGCGCAAACTGGCGATGAGGCGCGCGGAAAAGTGGCTGCTCGAACGGCTGGAGATGACAGACGGCCTCGGTGCCATCTATCCCGCCATGCTCAACGCCATCGTTGCGCTACGCTGCCTCGGCTACAGCGAGGACGATCCCCAGGTGATCCGCGCCCGTGACGAGTTCGAGAAGCTGGGAATCGAGCAAGAGCCGACGCCGGAGATGCCCGAGCCCACCTTCCGCATGACGCCCTGCGTCTCCCCGGTGTGGGATACGGCGCAGGCCGTGGCGGCGCTGGGCGATGCCGGCGTCGCGCGCAACGACCCGCGCATGTTGAAGGCGGCGGACTGGCTGCTCTCCAAGGAGGTTCGCCACAAGGGCGATTGGGCCGTGAAGGTGCGCAACACCGACCCCGGCGGCTGGTACTTCGAGTTCAACAACGAGTTCTATCCCGACACCGATGACACCGCCCAGGTTCTGCTCGCCCTCGGCAAAGTGGATCATCCCCGCGAGCGCTACCAGCTCCAGGTGGCCGAGCGCGCCATCCAATGGGAGTTCGCCATGCAGTGCCGCAACGGCGGCTGGGGCAGCTTCGACAAAGACAACACCAAAATGATCTTTCAGTACATCCCCTTCGCCGACCACAACGCCATGCTCGATCCGCCCAGCGTGGACATTACGGGGCGCATGCTGGAGATGCTGGCCGTCTACGGCTACACGCGCGACGACAAGCGCGTCGAGCGGGCCATCAAATTTATCTTCAACGAGCAGGAGCCTGACGGAAGCTGGTTCGGCCGATGGGGCGTGAACTACATCTACGGAACCTTCCTGGTGCTGCGCGGGCTCGACGCCATCGGCGTCGATCGCCTCGAGCCGCAGATTCAGCAGGCGGCGGAGTGGATCCGCATGGTGCAGAATCCCGACGGCGGCTGGGGCGAGACCTGCGGCAGCTACGACGATCCGGATACGCGCGGCGTGGGACCAAGTACCCCGTCCCAGACCGCATGGGCGCTGCTCGGTTTGCTGGCCGCCGGTGACGACCGCTCCGATTCGATCGCCAAGGGCGTGCGCTGGCTGCTCGAGCGCCAGTTGCCCGAGGGGGGCTGGGACGAATCCATGGGCGAGGGGGCCGCGCGCCAGGCCATCATTACCGGAACCGGATTCCCCAAGGTTTTCTATCTGGCTTACACCATGTACCGCCATTACTTCCCGCTGATGGCGCTTACCGCCTACAAGCGGGCGATGGAACGGAAGGACAGCTTCTAGCTACTAGCCCCTGGCTGCTGGCTTTCGGCTCGTTGTCGAGTATTTTTGATCTTTGGTTTGGTTTTTGGCTAGAAGCTAGGAGCTAGAAGCTAGAGGCTAGTCGCTAGAGGCTGACACGGAGGGTTTACCCGAATATGGCAGTTCCAATCTCCCAGATGGCTACGGTCGCCGCCTATGTGCTTAAGAACCGGCTCAAGGGCAACCGGCGCTATCCGCTCGTGCTCATGCTTGAGCCGCTCTTCCGCTGCAACCTGGCCTGCGCCGGCTGCGGCAAGGTGCAGTATCCGCCCCACATCCTCAAGAAGCAGCTCACGCCCGAGGAGTGTTTCGCAGCTGTCGAGGAATGTGGCGCGCCCATGGTCTCCATCCCCGGCGGCGAGCCGCTCTTGCATCCGCAGATCGTCGAAATCGTCAACGGCCTCGTCGCGCGCAAAAGGTACGTCTACCTCTGCACCAACGCGCTCGAGCTCAAGCGCCGCCTGCCCGAGTTCACGCCCTCCAAGTACCTCACCTTTTCCGTCCATCTCGACGGCCAGCGCGACGAGCACGATTTCTCCGTCTGCCGCGAGGGCGGCTGGGATCTTGCGGTCGAAGGCATCAAGGAGGCTGTCCGCCGCGGCTTCCGCGTTACCCCCAAAGCCACCTTCTTTGACGGCACAGACCCCAATCGCGTCCGCGCGCACTTCGATGAAATGATGGCCATCGGCGTCGAAGGCATCGTCCTCTCGCCCGGTTACAGTTACGACAAGGCGCCCGATCAGAAGCACTTCATGGGCCGCGCCCGCGTGCGCCGCCTCTTCCGCGCCATCCTCTCCAACCGCAAAAAGACGTGGAAGTTCAACATGTCGCCCCTGTTCCTCGAATTCCTGATGGGCGACCGCAATTACGACTGCACGCCCTGGGGCTCCCCTGCCTTCAACATCTTTGGTTGGCAGCGCCCCTGCTACCTGTTGCAGGATGGCTACGCCGACACCTTCAAGGAGTTGATGGAGACGACGCGCTGGGAAGAATACGGCGTCGGCAGCGGCAATCCCAAGTGCGCCAACTGCATGGTCAGTTGCGGCTATGAGCCTTCCGCGGTCCTCGACGGCTTCGGCTCGCTCAAGGGCTTCTTCGCCATGGTCAAGGGCAGCTTCTCGCTCTACCCCGATCGGCACGCGCTCGACCTGCTCAACGAGCCCATGCCCGTCGGCCCGACGTCTCTGGTGCAGATCGCGCACCCCGACCGCGCCTACGAGGAGACCCGCGCATGACCGCCTGAGCACTGCATTGGGTTGCCGTCTCCTGGCTCCGCTGGGCCGGATAGCAATCGAGCTTCACGCGCCGGCGGCGCAAAGTTTGTTAGCCCCGCGCTTCACAGGCTGTTACGAAACTCAAAATCGAGGGCACATCTTGGGTCAGATCATTTCGCTGAGCCCAACATCTTGTGGTGAATTCCGAAATTCCTCGAGTTTTGTAACAGCCTGTTCAGCGTGGGGTAGGTTGAATCAACCGTGGAACGCAGTCCCGTAGGGACGGTGCCGGGTGCCCCACGTCCCTCGCTTTTGGGGACATGGGAAACTAAGCTGACTTGCTAACCCGCTGGGTGCCCCAGGTCCCTTGTCTTCGGGGACATGGGAATCCACGAAATCGCAGGGCAGGAACTAGCTCCGCTAACTCCGCTAACGCCGCTAGCTCCGCTAAGGAAACCATGACCGCCGAAGTCCAGAAATACACCCGCGAACAGATTGAAGCCCTCGAACTCGCTCCCGGCTTCGAGCACGAGCAGCTCGAAGGCTCCGTCCCCTCGCTCGCCACCGACGAGGATCTGAAGATCGCTCTCGAGAAGGCCTTCGACTATCGTGGCGACGTGACTATCACCCTCAAGTCCGGCGAAAAGATCGAAGCCTACATTTTCAATCGCCACACCGGCGCCACGCTCGCCGACTCCTGGGTGCAATACTTCGCGCCCAACGCCGCCGGCAAGCGCAAGCTCGCCTACGACCAGATCGCGCGCCTCGAGTTCGGCAAAGACCGCGCCGCCGGCAAGCACTGGGAAGATTGGGTCAAGGCCTGGAACGAAAAGAAGGCCGCCGGCGAGAAGAACATCGGCCTGCACCCGGACGCGCTGGAGTAAACTTCTAGCGGAGTCAGCTGCGCTTCGCGCATGTTAGCGGAGTTAGCGGAGCTAGATCGAGGCAGCAAGATGGCGAGGCCAAAGAGCTATTCGAACTTGATTCTCTGGCAGAAGGCAATGGCTCTCGCCCGGCTGACCTATAAGCTGACTGAAGGCCTCCCCAAAAACGAATCGTACGGACTGGTAAGCCAAATCAGGCGGGCAGCGGTGTCCGTTCCTAGCAACGTTGCAGAAGGGCATGGCCGATTGACCGACTCTCAGTTCAGGCAATTCCTGGGCAATGCTCGTGGATCGCTATACGAAATGCAGACACAACTCGAATTGGCAAATGATCTCGGCTATCTCGATCCTGATTCGGTTCAGGAACTGAAGGAACTGGGGCGCGAAGTGGCTCGATTGCTGAATGCGTTCATTTCATCTCTCGGACGTGACACCACCGTGAAGTCGCATGGCAGGAAAGCAGTTGACGCCATAACTGCCGCGAACGCTCCTAACTCCGCTAGCTCCGCTGACCCCGCTAGCTCCGCTCGTCCATGAAAATCTTCCTCACCGGCGCCACTGGTTTTGTCGGCCATCACGTAGCCAAAGCCTTGGCCGCCGAAGGCGCAAATCTCCGCCTGCTCACGCGCAAAACCAGCAATCTTGCCAATCTCGAAGGCATTCCCGGCGACGCTTTCGTAGGCGACCTCACCGATCCAGAACCAATAAAAAACGCGCTCTCCGGCTACGACGCCGTCGTCCACGTGGCCGCCGACTACCGCCTCTGGATTCCCGATCCCGCGGCCATGTATCGCGCCAACGTCGACGGCACGCGCGAGCTGCTGCGCCTGGCCCGCGAGGCAGGCGTCAAGCGCTTCGTTTACACCTCCAGTGTCGCCACCATGCACTTCCGCACCGACGGCATCGTCATCAACGAAGACACGCCGGTTTCGCTCGCCGACATGGTAGGCCACTACAAACGGTCGAAATTCCTCGCCGAGCAGGAGGCCATCGCCGCCGCTCAAAACGGCCAGCAGGTCATCATCCTGAATCCCACCACCCCCATCGGCCCCAACGATCGCAAGCCCACGCCCACCGGCCGCATCTTCGTCGACTTTCTCAACGCCAAATTCCCCGCCTATATCGACACAGGCATGAACCTCGTCGATGTCTCCGAAGTCGCCCGCGCCCACGTTCTCGCGCTCTCCAAAGGCACGCCCGGCCGCCGCTACATCCTCGGCGGCGAAAACCTCACCCTCAAGCAGATTCTCGACAAGATGTCCGCCATCACCGGCATCCCCTCGCCCACCGTCAAAATCCCCTTCGCTGTTGCCGCAACGTACGCATTCTTCGAGGAGTGGATCACGGGCCGTATTCGCGGCCGTGAGCCGCGCGCCACGCTCGAAGAAGTCCGCATGGGCCGCAAGAAGATGTACGCCTCCAGCGCGCGCGCTCAAGCTGAACTCGGCTTCCGCATCGCGCCCGTCTACCCCGCCATGCGTGCCGCCATCGACTGGTTCCGCTCCAACGGCTTCGCGCCCGCAATGATCCCGCAGGCCCACGCATGACCCGCGTCGCCATCGTTGCCGCACTACCGGGCGAATTGAAGCCACTCGTTCGCAGTTGGCCGCACTCCACGCGCAACGGCATCCACTTCTGGGCGCAGCGAACCGAAGAAGAAGAGTGGATCGCCGCCTGCGCCGGAGCCGGCCAATCCGCCGCCACGCGCGCCTTCGACGCCATCGAGGCGGGTGGTCCCATCGATCTCGTCTTTTCCGTCGGCTGGGCCGGCGCGCTGCGCGCCGAAATCCCTGCTGGCGCGGCCTACAACCTCGCCGGAGTCATCGACGTTTGCACCGGCGAGCGCTTCCACTGCGATGCCGGCGCGGGCGAGCTCTGGCTCGCCACCAGCCCTAAGGTGGCCCCTTACACCGAAAAGCGCCGCCTCACGTCCGCGTACCAGGCCGCCCTCGTCGACATGGAGGCCGCCGCCATCGCCCGCCTCGCCGCCATGCGCAACATCCCGTTCTATTGCATCAAAGGCGTCAGCGACGGACTCACCGACCGCCTGCCTGACTTCAATCGCTTCCTCTCGCCCGGCGGTCGGTTCCGTTTGGCTCGGTTTGCTCTTTTTGCCATGCTTCATCCGTGGTACTGGCCCGCTCTCTACCGGATGGGCGAAAATAGTAGACAGGCTTCCCAAAACATCGCGGAGTCGCTACTTGATTTTCTCGATGAGCGAGGTCACATCGGAAAGCGGAATGGCTACCCAAATCTCCAACCCTAGATTGCGCGTCGAAGCCGCGACCCCTTCGACCATGCGTGCCGTGGTCTATCGCGGCATCAACGACATGCGCTTGGAAATCGTCCCCGTTCCTCAGATCGGCCCCGGCGAGTTGCTGATCAAGATCGCCACCTGTGGCGTCTGCGGCACCGATCTCAAGAAGATCCACATGGGCTCGCACTCCGCGCCTCGCATCTTCGGCCATGAGATGGCCGGTGTAGTTGCGGAGGTGGGCGCGGGCGTGACCCAATTTGCTGTCGGCGACCGTGTGATGAGCTTCCATCACGTCCCCTGCGGCGAGTGCTATTACTGTCGCAAGCAGACGCCGGCGCAATGTCCGCTCTACAAAAAAACCGGCGCCACCGCGGGCTTTGAGCCCTCCGGCGGCGGCTTTGCGGAGTACGTCCGCGTCATGGACTTTTTAGTCGCCAAGGGCGGCGTGGTCCACATTCCTGACGGCGTACCCTTCGAGCAGGCAGCCTTCGTAGAGCCCCTCATGACGGTACTCAAAGGCGTCAAGCTGCTCAACCTGGCGTCCGACGACACCGTGCTGGTCATCGGCCAGGGATCCATCGGTCTCATGCATGCCGCGCTCGCCAAGCGCATCGGCGTCCGCGTGCTCACCTCCGACCTCTTCCCGGAGCGCCATGCCATCGCCGCTCGCTTCGGGCTCACCAATCCCATCCACGCCGGCCAGGAAAACGTCGTCGAGCGCGTCTTTGCCGAGACCGAAGGCCGCGGCGCGGATGCAGTGATTTTAGCCGTCGGAGGCAATGCTCTCATCCGCACCGCCATGGACGCGGTGCGCCCCGGCGGCAAGGTGATGCTCTTTGCCCAGACGCAGCACGGCGAGGCCACATTCGACCCCGCCGCCGTCTGTGTGGACGAGAAGACCCTCCTCGGCTCTTACTCTTCATCGTTCCCGATTCTGAACGAAGTGACGGACATCGTGTTCGGCGGTTACTGCAACGGCTTTGACCTCACGCATCTGATTTCGCACCGCTTCCCGCTCGAAGACGCGGCAGAGGCAATTGAAATCGCATCCAATCCCCGGCCGGGTTCTATGAAGATTATGATGGAGCCTGTGCCTGGGGCCGGCGCGGAGTAGGGAGATTCGATGGCGAGCACGGTGAAAGATGCGATCCTCCGCGGCCGTAAAAAGGTTGAAACCGTCGTCGAAGAGGGCCGCAAAACGGTTGAGAACGTCGTCGAGGGAGGCCTGAATACAGTCGAGACGGTCGTCGAGGTAGGCCTCAACACCGTCGAAACGGTAGTCGTCAAAGGCCGCCGCAAGGTCGAATCCGCCGTCAGCCTGGGCCGCAGGACCGTCGAGCACGCGCTTCTCCACGGGCGCAGCACCATGCAGGCCGCCGTTCTCCACGGCCGCGAAGATATCCGCATCGAGCAGGTTCCCATTCCCAAAGCAGCGGTGGGCGAGCTGATCGTCCAAGTCGGCGCGGCGCTTACCTGTGGAACCGACCTCAAGGTCTTCCGCCGCGGCTATCACGCGCGCATGATCGTGCCCCCAGCGCTCTTCGGGCACGAGATGGCGGGGACCGTTGTCGAAGCGGGCGATGGCGTCACCGATTTCGCGTCCGGCGACCATGTGGTGGCGCTCAACTCCGCGCCCTGCGGCCAATGCTACTTCTGTTTGCGCGGCCAGGAAAATCTCTGTGACGACCTCCTCTTCAACAATGGCGCGTATGCTGAGTTCATTCGCATTCCCCAGCGCATCGTGGCCAAGAACACGTTCCTGGTGCCGGAAAATGTCCCGCTGGAGCACGCGGCGCTGACCGAGCCGCTGGCCTGCGCCGTGCATGGATTCGAAGATTCGCGTCCCCGCAAGGGCGACATCGTCGCCGTCATCGGCGGCGGACCGCTCGGCCTCATGATTCTCCATGTCGCCGCGCTGGCCGGATACGAAACCATCTCCATCGTCAAGCACGACGGCCAGATGGAAGCCGCAAAACAGCTCGGCGCGGCCCACGTGGTGCAAAGCGCGTCGGTTCGCAAAGCCATCCACGAGACCCGCGCCTTCACGCCCAATGATCGCGGCGTGGATATCGCCATTGAAGCCGTGGGCTTGCCCGAAACCTGGCAGGAAGCCGTCGAACTCGTGCGCAAAGGCGGCACGGTGAACTTCTTCGGCGGTTGCGCCGTCAACACCCACGTCAACCTCGACACCAATCGCATCCACTATAGCGACATCACGCTCAAGGCCACGTTTCATCACACTCCGGCCATGTGCCGCAAGGCGCTCGATCTGATCGCCGGCGGCCGGTTCCAGGCCGGCGCCTTCATTACCGGCCGCGCTCACCTCTACGAACTCAACCGCGTCTTTGAGAAGCTGATGAACCGCTCCACCGAGATCAAGACGGCCATTGTGCCCTGAGGCCAGGCGATGAATGCGGCAAGCGTGCATCCGGACAACCAGGCACTGGAGAACAAAGCGCTCCTCGCCCGCGGCTGGGCCTCGCTTCCGCCGGCCTATCGCATTCCTGACGTTGCGCCCACGCTCGAAGATGCGCTTGCGTATTGCCGCCATCTCGCCGAAACGCACTACGAAAACTTCCACGTGGCCACGTGGCTGCTGCCCAAAGCGCTCAAGCTGCACTTCCATTCCATCTACGCCTACTGCCGCATCTCCGACGATCTCGGCGACGAAGTTCCCGACAAATCCGCGGCCCTGGCCCTCCTTGATCTGTGGGGCAGGGAACTCGATGCCTGCTACGAGGGCCGCGCGCGCCACCCGGTCTTTGTCGCGCTCGCTGAAACCATCCGCGCCTGTGCGATTCCGAAAGAACCCTTCGCCGATCTGCTCACCGCATTTCGCCAGGACCAGACCGTCGCCCGTTACGCCACAATGGACGAGGTTCTCGGCTACTGCCGCTACTCCGCCAATCCCGTGGGCCGTCTCGTCCTCTACGCCTGCGGCGAAGTGAGCCCCGAATCCAGAGACGAAAACTTCCGCCTCTCTGACGCCACCTGCACCGCTCTCCAACTCGCCAACTTCTGGCAGGATGTGCGCGTGGACTATGCCAAGGGCCGCGTCTACCTGCCGCAGGACGACATGCTCCGCTTCGGCGTTTCCGACGAGACCATCGCCGGCGGAGTCGCAACGCCCGAGTTTCGCGCGCTCATGCGCCACGAAGTCGATTACGCGCTTGCTCTCTTCGACCAGGGGCTTCCCCTGATTGGCAGGGTGAACCGCGGCCTTGTCCCCGACCTCGATCTCTTCAGCCGTGGCGGCATGGAGATTCTGCGTGCCATCGAACGCCGTGGCTACGACGTGCTGGGCGCGCGTCCGTACATTTCGCAGCGCACCAAACTGGCCCTGTTGTTGCGCGCGCTGGGTGGCAAGGCGCTGCCGTTCTTGCGGCTCCGCTCCCCATCGGCAGGAAAGACGGCTTGACGCAAATGGCTCCATCGCACGACCTCGTCTTGAACGGCGCTTACGCAGCCTGCCGGGCAATTGCGAAACGCGAAGCCAAAAACTTTTACTACGCATTCGTCGCTCTTCCGCTTGAGCGCCGCAACGCCATCTGCGCCATCTACGCATTCATGCGGCAGGCCGACGATCTGGCCGACGACGAGAGTCTGCCTCGCCAGGAGCGCCGGCGCCGGCTGGATGCTTGGCTGACCGCGTGGCGCGAGGCCGCTAAAGGCGCGCCCACGGGCGACCCGGTCTTCGTCGCCGTGCGCGACGCAACCAGGCGTTTCGAAATTCCGCTTGCCCTGCTCGACGAGCTCGTAGCCGGCGTCACCTTGGATTTGGACAACGCCTCCACCGGCGCGCCGGAAACTTACGCCACCTTCGCCGATCTCTACCGCTACTGCTACCTCGTCGCGTCGGTCGTCGGCCTCGTTTGCATTCGCATCTTCGGTTACCGCGACCTGCGCGCGGAAAAGCTGGCTGAGGAGACGGGCATCGCCTTTCAGCTCACCAACATTCTGCGCGACGTGGCCGAGGACGCCGCGCGTAACCGCGTCTATCTTCCGCTCAAGGATCTCGCCCGCCACGGAGTCACCTTCGATTCTCTGCTTCACCGCGCTCAGGATGCGCCGCTCACAGCCGGCGAGCGCGATCTCTTTACCGCCATCGCCCGCCGCGCGGAGCACTACTACACCGTGTCGCGCTTTTTGCTGCCCCTGGTCGATCCCGTAAGCCGTCCTGCGCTCTGGGTGCTTGTCACCATCTACCACGCGCTGCTCAAGCGCATCGAGCGCGCCAACTACGATGTCTTCTCACAGCGCGCCAGCGTGCCGCTGTTGCAAAAGCTCGCCATCCTCGCCGTGGGCCTCGTGTGGATGGCCTGGGCGCGCGTGTTCGGCTGACGAATTCCATCCCGCCTCTCTTTCTCCCCATGCGATAAGCTGGTGCGGGGGTGTTTTCGATGCAAGTTCGCGCCCTGGGTCGTGCCGTTTCTGCGCTGTTTTTGCTCGTCCTGGGGATGGCTGCGGCTTCTCAAACCCTCCAGGGGCAGGGAACTGCCTTTAATCCGGCGCTGCCCCTCACCCACGTTGACAACGGCCCCAACACGGCCTGGGCGCAGGGGCAGCATTATGTCGTGCTCGTCTCGCTCGACGGCTTTCGCTGGGACTACGCCAGGCGCGACAATGCCGCGCACCTGCTGGCAATCGGCAAGGCGGGCGTGTGGGCGCCCGACGGCATGTTGCCCAGCTATCCTTCGCTCACATTTCCCAACCATTTCACCATGGTCACTGGCCTTTATCCCGAACACCACGGCCTGGTGGCCAACAGCTTCCTCGATCCCGCGCGTGGCGCGCGCTACTCCATGGTCGATTCGCAAACCGTCACCGACGGCTCCTGGTATAGTGGCGTCCCGCTGTGGAGCCTGGCCGAAAGCCAGGGAATGCGCACGGCTTGTCTCCTCTGGGTCGGCTCTGAGGCCAAGATCGCCGGTTTCCGCCCGTCCTACTATGCCACCTTCGATAGCGATGCTCAGGCCACGTCCCAGGCCGAGCAGGCGCGCATCGACGATGCGCTCGCGCTCTTGCATCTGCCCGCCGCTGGCCGCCCGCACTTCATCGCCATTTACTTCTCCGAGCCCGATCATGAGGGACACGAGTTCGGTCCCGATGCTCCGCAAACGCGAGCCGCGGTCCTCAGGATGGACGCGATCGTCGGCAAGCTGGAGGCCGCGCTCAAATCCACCCGCCTGCCCATCGATCTGGTGGTCGTCAGCGATCACGGCATGGTCAAGTCGCAGGGCGACTGGATCGACCTTGACCAATTCGCCGATCTGGCGGGCTTTGAAACCGTTGGCTCGCTCCTCTACGGCAAGACCGAAGACGATCGCGCTCGTGTGTACAACCAGCTCAAGCACGCGTCTTCGCAGTTCGTCGTCTATCGCCTCAAGGATGTTCCAGCCGGGTTCAATTTCAACCGGAATCCGCGCGCGGGCGACCCCGTGATTGTGGCCGCCGGGCCTTACGCGATCCGCGCCCGCACTCCGCCTGCAGGGCAGCCCGATCGCCCGCCCGCAGTCGGCATGCACGGCTTCGATGTGCGCGGGGTGCCCGAAATGAAAGCCATTTTCTTTGCCGCCGGACCCGATCTCGTTGCGGGAAAGACCGTTGCTCCGTTTGAAAACGTCAATCTGTATCCATGGCTTGCCCATATGCTCGGTCTCCAGGCGCCAAAATCCGACGGAAGCCTGAACATCCTGTCAGGAACGCTGCGCGATGGCGGCGCCGCGCCCGAACACTAGAGAGTGTTTCAAAATTAAGTTTTGTAACAAGGGCACGGCTTTAGCCGGGCCGAAAAATGCAGGAAAATACGGGGGGCTTTAGCCACTGAGGGACGACAACTGAAATCTACGCAACCATTTTTGAGACACACTGTAGAAAGGGAACGAAAGAAATGAGCGTGGTCCTGGGAATCGATGGTGGCGGAACACGCACGCGTGCCTCAATCGTCGACGGCGAGCGTGTGCTGGCCTTTGCTGAGAGCGGCTCCATCAAGCGGTTGCGGGTGGGTGCGCAGGCTGCCGAAGAGAATCTGCGCGCGTTGCTTCACGATGTTTTTGCGCAGGCTGGCGTGAACAGCGTCTGCGCGGCCTCGTGTGGCGTGGCCAGCGCCAGCATGCCCGGCATTCCGCAGTGGATCGCGGCGGTTTTGGTTGATTTTGCAGTCGAGCGCTCCGAGGTCGTCGGCGATCACGTCATCGCCCTCGATGCTGCCTTTCGCGGAGGGCCGGGTATCCTGCAGATCGCCGGCACCGGCACCAACACCATTGGCCGCGCGCCCAACGGCGCCATCGAGTCCGCAGGCGGGTGGAGCTCGCGCCTCGGCGATGAGGGCTCCGGCTATTGGATCGGTCTGCATGCCATCCGCCGGGCGCTCCATGCCTACGACCGCGAGGAGCCGGCAGAGGTTCTGAAAAAGGTGGGCGAAATCTGGGGCACACCCGCCATTGCAGACCTCATCAACCTGGGCGACAGCACGCCGGGGCCCGATTTTGCCGCGCTCGCCCCTGCCATCAACGAACTGGCCGAAGCGGGCGACCCCGTCGCCGTGGGAGTGTTGCGCCAGGCCGCGGCCGACCTGGTTGAGAATGTTCTGCTGGTGCGCTCCAAGCTGCGCCGCAAGCACTCCATCGCCGGCGAGGTTCCCGTCGCGTGGACCGGCAGCGTAATCGGGAAGATGGCAATCGTTCGCGAGTCATTTTTCGCGGGCCTGCATGACGCCGCGCCGCAGATGCCGGTGAAAAACGAAGCTGTTGTCCCTCTCGATGGCGCAATCTGGCGCGCGAAACGCATGGCGGAGGCAGCGACTTCAAATGCTCCCGTAGGGAGCGATAGAAAATAGCCCAGGATGGAGTCCGCGCAGCGGACGGAATCCTGGGAAAGCACGCAATGAATTCCGAATCAGCCCCGTAGGGGCGTCGGAAATCCTATCAGGACGGGAAATCGCCTTGATAACTCAGGCCGAGGTTCGGTTCAAAACCGGCTCGCCGCTCATCATCGACGCAATCAATTTCCCGTTCGCATCCACGGCAACCAGGTTCGCTGGCGCACCCACGGCCAGAGTGCCAGCCCGATCCTCAAGCCCTGTCATCGCCGCCGGATTCACCGTCACCAGCCGCAGCGCCTCTTCCAGCGCCGCGCCTGTGAACGCGACGAAATTCGCTATCGCCCGATCCAGCGTCAGCACGCTTCCCGCCAGAACGCCGCGCGCCAACGCCCTCCCGTTCGCCACCTGCACCGCCAACTCGCCCAGCATGTACTCGCCGTCAGGCATGCCCGCCGCGCTCATCGCGTCCGTCACCAGAATCCCCCGCTCCGGCCCTTTGGCGCGCCACCATAGCTTCGCCATCTCCGGCTTCGCGTGGATCCCGTCGCAGATCAGCTCCGCGTAAAGAGAGTCGTCGGTCAGCGCCACGCCCAGGATTCCCGGCTCCCGATGGTTCAGCGCGCGCATCGCGTTGAAGGTGTGCGTCGCGCTCACGGCTCCGGCGGCAATCGCGGCGCGGGTCTCGTCTGCCGTCGCATCGGAGTGACCCAGGGAGACGCGAACGCCGCGCGCGGTCGCATGCCGCGCCAGTTCCGCCGCGCCGGGCAGCTCGGGGGCCAGCGTCATCAGCCGCACGTGTCCTCCGGCCGCGTCCAGGAACCGGTCGAACAGAGCGATGTCGGGCGCGAGCAGGTGTTCCTCCGGCTGCGCGCCGTGCTTGGCGTGCGACAGGAACGGCCCTTCCAGGTGAATGCCGATCGGACGCGCGACAGGCTGGTGACCTCCATTTGCCCCCTCGATCCGTTGAGGATCGTCGATGAGCTTGGCCAGCCCCTCCAGCGAGCGCAGCGTCGCATCCACCGGTGCGGTCACCGTCGTCGCGAGATAATGCGCCGTCCCGCGCGAAGCCAGAAACCGCCCGATGGCGCCAAGCGCCTCAGGCGTCGCCTCCATCACGTCGTGCCCGGCCGCCCCGTGGATATGCACGTCAAAAAATGCGGGCGCCAGCGTCGCGCCGGGATAATGGAACGTCTTCCCGTCCCCTTCGATCGCGACGGCCAGTGCGCCATGTTGCGAAATGATGGAAGCCGGGGATTGGAAGCCTCTGCCCGCCAGAGGATCCGGCGGTTCGGCGGAGGTGCGCCGCGCGATCGCGGCAACCCGTCCGTCTTCGATTGCAATCGAAGGCTCGTCAACGGCCTCGCGTCCGTCCCACAGCCTCGCCGCCGTCACCACCGTGCGCATAACTCATTATGGCAGCCAGCAACTGACCCCTGACCACTGACCACTGACCACTGATCACTTATACTTGCGCAGCACGCCCAGCACGCGCCCCTGAATGGCCACCTGCCCCGCCGGAACGTAAATCGGCTCCATCTCCAGATTGGCCGGCTGCAAGCGCACCACATTCCCCTCCGGGTAGAACCGCTTCAGTGTCGTCTCCGAGCCGTGCACCAGGGCCACCACGATCTCGCCCTGCCGCGCCGTCTTCGTCCTCTCCACCAGCACGTAGTCGCCGTTGATAATGTGCTCGTCGCGCATGGAGTCGCCGCGCACCTCCAGCGCAAACACATCGCGGTTGCCCACCACGTCGGCCAGCGAAATGGTCTCCGGGCTCTCCATCGCCTCCACCGGAGTCCCCGCCGCAATCCGCCCCGCTAGCGGCAGCTTCAGGCTCGACCGCGTCCGCGTCCCCGGCGGCAGCACGTCGATCGACCGGCTGCGATTGTGTACGCGGTCCAGCATCCCTTTCTTTTCCAGGTTGGTGATGTGTTTGTGCACGGTGGCCAGGCTCTTCAGGCTCATGCCCCGTGCAATCTCTTCAAAGGAAGGCGAATAGCCGTTGCGGCTCACAAACGCTTCCAGAAAATCCAGAACCTCTTTTTGCCTGCGTGTAACAGCCATGGGCGCATTATAGCGAATAAAAAGCGAATTGCAACCGCTGTTTTCGCTTTTTCGTTACTTTCTCGGCACATTCAGGACCAGCGCCCCGCGCCGCAACCCACCGGATGAAACGGCAGACCCCGCCTGCTGATAGCTGACAGCTGAGAGCCGAATTGCTGCGCACCCGCCCCACGCGTCCCGCTCCAGGACCCGGCTTGCGCCGCACCTCGTTGCTAGTTGCTAGTAGCTAGTAGCTAGAAGCTGGAAGCTGCTTTTCAACTCCCCTTTGCCTCCGGCCGATCCCTCGGTGCTATGATGAATCCCGCTCGGTTCCCCGGCTTCAAGTCCTCCCCGGAGAGACAACTCCCCGGCTTCCTCCCCACTCCAACGAATCAAGGAGAGATCATGTTCAAGCTCAAATCCCTCGCTCTCGCAGCCCTCGCCATTGCGCTGTTTTGCTCTGCGCGCGTAGCGCCAGCCCAAATCTCCATCACCTTCGGTGCGGAGCCTGTCTGCCCCTATGGCTACTTCGACTACGCTCCCTACAACTGCGCGCCTTACGGCTACTACGGGCCCGATTGGTTTGTGAACGGAATTTTTATCGGGGCCGGCCATTGGTACCACGGCCCCGGCCACTTCTACGGCCATGTCGATAACCGCTATGACCCTCGCCACGGCTACCACGGACCGTTCCCCGAGCGCGGCGAAGAGCCCTTCAACCACTTCCACGGCAACGAGGCGCGCGATGGCCGCGGCCATGCAGGCCACGGCGATCATGATGCGCACAATGAGCACGCCCTCCCCGGATATCGCGGCGGCGGCGATCATGGCGGTGACCATGGTGGCGACCATGGCGGCGGCCACCACTAAACTGCAATCCAGTTGAGCCGATTACTTGGGTGCCCCCACCCTCGCCACGTTTTTGTGGCTAGGGTGGGATTGTTGCTGAAAGCTGAAGGCTGACGGCCGAAAGCCGCGCTTCTGTACGGACGGGCACATGTCTGACACTTTAGACCGGGCACATACCTGACACTTTTCCCGCAGCTGGAAGCTAGGAGCTAGAGGCTGGAAGCTGTCTTTCTGCCCCCTGTCTCCCTGTTCCCTATTGGCTACTCCCTATTCCCTGTCTTTCTGACCCCTGATCCCTGATCCCTGATCCCTGCTGGGTGCCCCAGATCCCGCTTTTTGGAACCTGGGATTGCACGAAACCCGATCGACACGGTACTAGAAGCTAGAAGCTAGCGGCTAGAAGCTGCCTTTCCCCCCCCCATTTTTCGAGAAATAAACTACGCGGCGAAGCCGCGCGGGGTGCATGGGGCTTTCGATGGACGCAAAGGTGAACCGCCCCGGAGCTCGCTTCGCCGGAGCTTTCCAGAGGTAGAGAGCTTGCATGCGATCTAAGATTCGAGGTATCTTAAATCCAACCAGGCTCGAATTAAGAATCTGGCTAGGAAAGAGCAGCCGCGTTTAGGCGGGGTGAATTCGAATCAAGTCCGACCCGTAGCGCCTTGAGCATCGCCGATTCGGGCTCTGTCTCATCTGCTCTCTCATCGAATCTTTCCGGCAAGGAGGATCCCTATCGCGATTTAGTTCATGTAGTGCAATTTGCTGTCGCCAACAGTATCAACCGAAATAGCAGTACAAACCACGCAATGAATTACCAACCAGGCAATGTAGTAACCGCAGGCGTAATTGGGGCTTGTGGGTTTAATCGGGATTCCACCGTAACAGTGCGAAAAAACACGAGAAGAAGCGCCCTTTTTTTTAGTCCTTAGGTGGACTTTTATCTACGGGTTCGGCCGCACTCCAAGGGGCACTTCTCTCGACGCGATTTCCTTGCGTTGGGAGAGGGCTATGCCGAATGTCACCTACCTTGGATCAAGAGTGCTCCCCGACATTCAAGTTCCCTCGTTCCTGACGCCTGACCAGGGTCTTCAACTGGTTCCAAGTGTCTCGCGGCAAGGTGTGCAGCTTATCGTCGCCGTCGCTGCCCGATGCTCTGGTGCGCTGAGGGGCGGTCTACGATGCCTTATCCAAAAAAGAAGAGGAAAAAGTCGGTAGGGTACGATGTCTTTTTGTGTCACAACAGTTTAGACAAGCCTGCGGTTGCTCGCATCGCGCGGGAGTTAAAGCGTCGTAGGGTGATTCCTTGGTTGGACGAATGGGAATTGAGGCCAGGCGTCCCGATCCTACAGGCGATAGAGCGGCTAATTCCCTCCGTTCATTCTGCGGCCGTCATTGTCGGCGGAAACGGGGTTGGTCCTTGGCAGGACGTCGAAATCTATGCGTTCCTTACCGAGTGCGTGAGGAGGCAGATTCCTGTGATCCCCGTCCTCCTCCCTGGGAGCCCGGATCCGCCAGACCTTCCAGTGATGCTCCGCGGCCGCTCGTGGGTGGACTTCCGAAACTCTTGGCAAGGCGCCATGTCCAAGTTGATCTGGGGCATCACTGGAAAGAGGCGCCCATGATCGGGCAGCACATGCATCCGCGCACTCTGCCGGATAGACGCAAAGTCGGGCCACCGGCGCGCTTGCATTGCGCATCGCGTGCCGAAATCGCTGAGTCATGGTGTGGCAGTGGAGTAGAATGTTTACCGATCTAAGGAATTGGGAATCATT
>JBEKXX010000027.1:0-31604 GCA_049511595.1 Occallatibacter sp.
GTGGCGGCTGTCGCGGAGGATGAATGCCGTCACGCGGCCCTGCGTATCGCGTTCAAAGGTCAAGTGGACGTTGCGCGCGCCAGTCGTGTCGCCTGGCCGGACGAACGTATCGGCAGTTTCCGCCTCCAGCCCCATGATCTCTCCGCCGGTGCACCTTTCGAAGAGCTGATCCCCCTGCCGGAAGATGGATTCGGAGGCGTGCCCATTGGGTTCGCGGTAATCGCCGGCCAGACTGTCGAGCTGCGCTGCAGACAGCTTGATGGTAGGCGGACGCAGCGGAACCATGAGGAATTCGGCCATGGTCTCGGGCGCGGCGGGAATGCGCTGCGCCAGCAGCCAGCGCGGCAGCTCCGGCTCGTCGTAGGCGCGCGTCCAGCAATCGTGCTTGAGCCCCTGGTAAATCCATAGGCGGATGTTCCCCCCGGAGGCCTTGAACGCGTCGAACATCGATTCGCTCTCTCGCGGCGCCACCACGGCGTCGAGGCTGCCGTGGAAGAGCCACACCGGCGTGCGCCCCGCGGCGCGGGCGTACTCCGCAGGCAGGGTCGAGGCCTCCTGCCAGCGCTCCGGCTCATAGCTCCAGAAGACGCCCCCTGCGGCAATGGCGATCGCGGCCCAGCGATTGGGATGCAGGCGCGCCAGCTCCCAGGCCCCATAGCCGCCCATCGAAAGGCCGGTCAAATAAGTACGCGCCGGGTCGCCGTGGAACTCGGCCGATTCCCGATCTAGCGCGGCCATCGCCAGCTCCATCATGGCGGCGTCGGTCCAGTGGGCGTTTTGCGGGCACTGCGGCATCACGATGACAAACGGCCAGCGGTCGGGATGGTTGCGCACCGCCTCGGCAATTCCGATCTGCGTCTGCCACATGCCCTCGGAACCGCGCTCGCCCCGGCCGTGCAGAAACAGGATGACCGGCCACTGCCTGCCGTCGTCGCGCCGCCAATCCTCGGGCAGGTAGACCTGAAAGCGGTAGGTGACCCCGTGCAGCTCGATGCGGCGGTTGAGGAAACCCGTGTCCTGCGGCGGCTCCGGCTTGGCGGAGCGAGCTTTGGATGCGGTTGCGCCGGCCCCAGCAGGCCATGTTGCGCAAGCCAGCGCCAGGCCAGCCGCAATGATGCAAAATTTTCGGGACATCTTGTCCTCCATCATAATGAATCCCGGCGGTCAATCGGGCTCTTCGGTAGTGAGTCAGCTTGGTTGTGTCTTGAAAGGGCACGGCCGGGGCACCCACCCAGTGGGTGGGTCGCGTGCCGCAAATCGTGCCAAATGAATCGGGGCTTTAGCCCCTGAGGGAAAGCTTCTCCAAATTGACCCACTACCGGATCTTCGGCGCGGGACTGCGAGAGAGGGCCCCCAGCCGCCGCACCCCCCTCCAGACGCGACAGGCAGACCATGCGCCGGCGTTCGATTTCGGTCCCCTGGCCGCGTTTCCTTGCGGTTTTCTTACAAATTGCATGTCACAATCGGAACTGCGATGCTGACCGCAGTCATGACCACGCTCGAAGCTGGAGACACCCTGGACCACTACCGGCTTGACGCTGAGGTTGCGCGCGGCGGCATGTCCACGCTCTTCCGCGCCACTGACCTGCGCAACGGCCGGCAGGTAGCCGTCAAGGTTCCGCATCCGGAGATGGAGGCCGACCCGGTCTTGCTGGAGCGCTTCCGCCGCGAGGAGGAGATCGGCCAGGAAATCGACCACCCCGGCGTGGTCAAAACCTACGACGGCGAAGAGCGCAGCCGCCGCTACATGGTTATCGAGTGGGTCGAGGGCCGCCTGCTCCGGACGATCCTGAACGAGCGGGGCCTCAACGAGCAGCGGAAGCTCCCCATTGAGCGCGCCGTCTCGCTCACTCTGGCTATTTGCGACGCCCTCGACAACCTGCACAAGCACGGCGTCGTGCACCGCGACCTCAAGCCGGAAAACATCATGGTGTGCGGCGGCGACCGCATCAAGATCATCGACTTCGGCATCGCCCTGAAGGAAGACGCGCGGCGCATCACGCCCATCGGGATTACGCCCGCCCTGGGCACGCCCGACTACATCTCCCCCGAGCAGGTCAAGGGCCGCCGCGGCGACCAGCGCAGCGACGTCTACTCCCTCGGCGCCATCTTCTACGAAATGCTTACCGGCCAGCCGCCTTTCACCGGATCGAATCCGCTGGCGGTGATGAACGAGCGGTTATTGATCGATCCCGCTCCGGCGCGTGAGCTGAACCCCGAGATCTCGCCCGAGATCGAGGAAATCCTCTTTCGCGCTCTTCAGCGCGACCCGCGCCACCGCTACTCGACCGCCGCCGAGATGGCCTGGGAGCTGGAGCATCAGGAACTGGTCGGCGTCGAAACCGGCCATCACCGCACGGTCCTGCATGGGCGTTTTCAGTTGAATAGCCGTAAGCTGGCGCTCTACGCGGCGCTGGCGCTGATTCCGGCGCTGCTCTTCGTCGTGATGCTGCTGCTGGCCCGCCGCTGAGGAAGCTCTTTGCCGGCATCGCCAACAATCGCTTCCCAAAAGCCGAAATAGCGTTACCAATATCGAGGAGCCCCAGGTGGCAGGCTCGGCCGGTGCACATATTTTGACTCATCCCTGCTGGGTCAGGGAATTCCAAATACCCAAAAAAGTCGCGGCCTCACCTCTCAAAAGAGCTTCCATTTGAGCATTTTGTGTGGTCCCGATGAAAAGCTTCGAACGAACGACGTCCAACACCCCTACGCAGTGTTTCTTGCTCTTTTGTCCCGCGATCATTAGAGCGAGCACAACCTGAACGCGATATTTTGTCAAGCGTTCTTGTTTAAAATAGAGCTTCACCAAGACCGACTCACCGCCCAGCAGGAATCCAACTTCCGGATTGATCCGAACGGCCAAGTCTTCAAACCGCCATTCAGCGTGATGCGGCTTAAACCATTCAGGCTCGTCCGACTTGAGAAACTTCTTGTAACCTTTTATTGCTTCATCGTAGCGGAATTTCTTCTTCTCGTGTGCTCCAGTTAATCCAAAAGCCAGCTGACTAGAAGCCCCTTCATGAAATTCGCAGATATGGTCTCGCAGAAGTTTCCAAAAATCGTGGGCCGGGACGTACTCGCCCCTGTTGAAGATTTCAACCACTTTCGCGATCTTAGGCGGGCCGGTCCGAAGCACAAAGTCAGTAAAGTCGGTGATCGTTATATCTGGCATTTCGCTCTCCTACTGGTCGTACTCCCATATGACCGCTCCTTTTTTGCGCGCCCTCAAGATGATCTGTACAAGCCGGGTCGTAATGAAGTGACAGGTGCTAGGTCGATTAGTGCAATTAAGATCAAGATGAGATCGACCTGGCGCTGGAGATGCGCCCATGCAGGACGCTCGCCACGGCGGCAGCGTTTGCCCAGGGGCTTTGGCTTTTGTCGAGTCTGAGATCGCAATAGGATTGGGGCGGTCTTAGATCCTCCTCCAGACCAAGTAAGTGGGAGATTTGAGACAAAGGGATGGGCTGCCTGTAGGGGAAAACATCGTCGAGTTCAACCGCGCTCACCACTTGTGCTGGGCCAACATATGCCGAGAACTCGCTCGGAGAGCACCCAAGGCCTGTCTGGAACTCAGCCCATATATCCTCTGGTGCGCCAGAGGAGACTGAGCGAATTGTAGCCTCCCCTACAAGAGCCTGCTGGGGGCAGGAGGAATAGAGCAATGCTTTGCATCCGACCCACTTCGTCGAGAACTTTTTCCGAATCTCGACAATTTTGGATCCCGAAAGGATGCGCTCCGCGTATTTGGGTTTCATGCTTACTAAGAGGCCACGCGCAGGGGGGCTGTACAAACGAGTTCTGTATCTCCGCTGCGATATTGCCTGGACGACTCGGCTGCTTGTGCAAACCCGAACGATTGGAAGAAGGGCATTTTCGATTCCCAAAGGCTTTCCGGGAGCGTAAAGTGGATGTCTTTGGCGTCATGCCTGGCTTCTAGCGTCATTTGAGTGAAGAAGAGCTGCCCAAGATCCAGATCCTGAAAGCCGTGCTTGATTCTCAGGTGGCAGAACTTCGCATCCTTTCCTAACTTCAAGACCGCTGCCGCAATAGGCTCTTCTGCTTCGTACGCGACCCATGCGACTCTTTCTAAGGACCGCAAGCCCGGAATAACCTTTTCCTTTAGCCATCGGCGGATACTTGGGTACATCTCCTCGCTGGCGCTTACGAGGCTTGTGAGGGTCTTGAGCTCGTCCGAATCACGGCGGGCGTCAGCTTCGCCTAGCTTCGCGACCCGAAACGTCGGCGCGAGGGGAAATAAAGAGACGGGTTGCTCATACCTTTGTTGCTTTAACATCATCACAACTCCTCTCTTGTGCTGTTAAGGCCAATTTGCGAAAAACTTTGAAAGGGTGAGGCCTTGGCTACTGTAGCCCTTCGCCTCGTTCTCTTTCTCGTTGTCTGAAAGTTCGGGGGCGTCCTCTGACATTCGATAGAAAATTAGGTTTGCCATCTTTTCCCCATCGGCAAGGATGACTGGAACCTGGTGGCCCCGCACCTCAAATATTAGGGGAGTACCTTGCGTTCCGTCCTCTCTGAAGAGGCCGAAGTATGGATGTACGAAGCCTGCGTAATGAATTCGCATCTCCCCCATCGTTTCGTCGCTGGCCCTGCAGTAGATTGCAATCCCCTTCGGCACGTAGAGCTTCTCCTTAGACCTTAGGATGTAGAAGCTGTCCTTTTCGATATAAAGGCGATGAAGATCGTCAGCCACCTCGATATTCCAATATTTGCAGGGATCAGGCTTCTCATCTACCTCCCAGAGTGGAACCGACGTTTGCCCGTCCACCCAAGGCTTAGAACGAAATGCCACGCCTGCATGAGGGGATCCGCTCAAATCTCCGATCGTGGCCACAGATAAATTCACCCCAAGGCTCCCATCCTCGTTTCCGGCGCCCCGGAAGATTGTGTTGCAGAGTTCCTTGCCCTGAACAACTGCGTCGCTGGGCTTCCCGTAGAACAGCCTGAGCTGAGAAAGCGGCTCGCCAGGCTTGACCCTGACGTTGAAAGTTATTGGGGTGATTTCCAGATACATCTCGCCCGAGCCCATTTCAAGTCCAGCTGGTTCAAATTTCTCGTAAGTCTTCATCCCGTCGACAATCAGCCGGGCAAGAACGTCGACGCGGCCGACGGAGCTCTTTGCCGTCGCCTGCCCGTAGATAACCTTTGAGTTGCGCAAATTAGCTTCGAGCCTCTGCTCGAGCTTGAAAACATAGGTCTTTTGCCGTGTCAGCTCGTAGCTACCGTCAGGTAAAGGTTCGTGCTTTTTTGCGAGTTCAGCGGACCTAGTGATGGACCAGATATACGGCGAGGTATGCGGCTTTACGGATCCTCTAAGCATCTCGTAAGCCTCGTCGGCCAGCGAGAGGTCCATGGAAGAATGGCCGACCTTGGGCGTTTTGCCGGAATATGTTATGAAACCATCGTGAACGTGAAGCAATTGACCCATCTGGCGCCTATTCAGCGCGCCGGGCGCCCACTCGTCCCAAGGAGATTCCATTCGATCACCTATTGGCCCTTTCTGTGCAGGCGAATTAACGCCAACACTCATATTGGGGCAGTCAAGCGCTCCCGGCAAGTGGCCCTCGTTGCACTGCACCTGGAGATTTCTGGGGAAAACTGGACTGTTATTAAAGTTTGTCTCTGGTGCGCCCATGAAGAGTAGCTTATCTGAGGTCTAGGCAAAAAGCAAACAAAAGGCGAATATCCAGAATCACAGAGCGCTAAAGCGAACAATAGGAAAGCCTGTCGAACGCTGGGTCCATTGCGATCTGCCTGCAGGTTTCCTCTGATTCACCCCGGCAAACGCCCATATCGCCCTTCACAGAAACCTGCGCCGTTCGAATGTCAAGAGCCCTTCGACGCACGTCTGACCCTAACACCCTAAAAACACTCGCTAAAAACTCCTTCCCAAGTTTGCCGATCATTTCGCCCTCTTCCCGCATAATCACTTCATGAGTGTTCAACCAGGTCTCCCTCGCCGGCCACCGGCTACTGGCTACTGGCTATTGGCTATTGGCTACCGGTTTCCTGATCCCTGATCCCTGGTCCCTGTTCCCTGTTCCTTGACCCCTGACCCCTGACCCTTGACCACTGACCACTGACCACTGACCACTGCTTCTAAACCCTTTGCTGAGACATATCTGCGGATAAGCGGCCTTGAATCAAACGTTTGGCGGACCAAACCTGCGCCAACCTGATGAAACCAATGCACTTATTTACAGACGCCGGGGGAGGCGCCCCCCGTTACGCATGAGTAACCCCAAATTGCCGGTTTTCAGCTGAAATAACCGGGTTTCCTCCGATAGGCCGCACCAAAAACAGTGCATTTCGGCTCCGCTGCACCCAAAATGTTGCAAGCTGCCGGCAGGAATGCCGCGTTCCGAGTGGATTCGGAACCGGCCTCAGTCGAATGGGTCGATTTACCGGTACGATTCGTCGCGGTGAATCACGAACTCCGGATAGGCGCCTCCGCCGAGTTCGTGCAGGTCCATGCCCATGCGTTCGCCGTCGGGGTCCACGCGGAAGGGAACGATGCGGTTCAGCAGCGCATAGAGCAGGTAGACCAGCGGGAAAATCACGCCCAGCAGCGCGGCAATACCCACGAGTTGCGCGAGCATCTGCCCAGGTTCTGGCGCGAAGAGGCCAGCGGCCAGCAATCCCCACAGGGCCGCAGCGCCGTGGACGGTGATGGCGCCTGAGGGATCGTCGATCGAGAGCGCCAGCTCCAGACCCTCGACCAGCAGCGGAGTGAAGATTCCGGCTACGGCTCCGGCTAAGAGCGACTCGGCAGGCGTAGCCAGGCCGGCGAAGGCGCTGGAGGCGACCAGTCCTGCCATCCAGCCGTTGGCGCAAAGGCTGGCGTCGGGTTTGCCGAAGCGCGCGCGTGTTACTGTGAATGTTGCCACCAGCGCGCCCGCCGCCGACAGCAGAGTATTGATTGCCGTGCCCGGCAGCGCACTCAGCGGAGCGTGCAGCCACAGGACCGCGCCCGCCGCGTTCCAGGCCAGCCAACCGACCAGCGCCAGCAGGCAGCCGAACTGTACATACACCGCGTTGTGGCCGGGAATCGCGGTGGCGAGGCCTTCCCTGGGGAATTTGCCGCGGCGCGGCCCGGCGATCCAAACCAGGACCAGCGCGCTCAGGCCGCCGAGTGCATGCACTGTGGCGGCGCCGCCTCCATCGAGAAAGCCCGCGCCCAGCGAGAAGTTCACTCCCAACTGCGCCAACCACCCGCCGCCCCAGATCCAATGTGCTGCAAGAGGAAACACGAAACCGGCAAGCACCACAGCCGACGCGCCGCCGGCCGCGAGCCGCCAGCGATCCGCTCCCGAGCCCCACGGCACCAGCACGGCCATGACGACAGCCAGAAACTCGAAGATCAGCTTAAGCTGGGCCTGCGGCGTAGCCGATCCAAGCCCGTGCAGGAAGAAACCGCCCAGCCCCAGAATGTACCATGACTTGCCGTAGGCGTGCAGAACCACCGCCCAGTTCCCGGGCAGCCCCGCAAACCCCGCGCCGGCGATGGCGAACACAACCGCCGCAACAGCGCCAAGGAACAAATTGCCCAGCATGGCCTGCGCCGCCGAACGCGAGCGCCCCAGTCCGGTATTGATCAGTGTCAACCCGGCGATTGCCAGGGGCGCCAGTAGCAGAAGCACGAGCGTGACCGCGATCGCGACGTCGCTCATCGCAGCAGCCGGGGCGGGCGTCATGGGAGGCATCGGGTTCATGGCCTGCCCGCTCCGCGCTGCGGCATGTGACCGCGCACCGCCACGATCAAGCCCATGACCTCAACAGCCAGGCCGCAGAACACAAACGCCAGCCGACGGGGGGGGTCGGCAAACAGCACCAGTGCGGCGACGGTGAGTAAGAACCCGGCGGGCATTACCAGCAGTCCGGCGTATTTCATCGTTGCTTCCCTTATCGGCGGTTGACGTGCCCAGCGAATACTCGATCGGCAGCGATCGAGAAAGATCGTCCAGCGAACCGAACGATCGAGTCCCGCGTTTTGAGATGTTGTTAAGAGTGGTTGAACCGTCCTTATGAATTCTAAACGATCCAATTGTTAGCATCTGATGGTGCAGGCATGCGCAATGATGCTGCAGGCCCTTACGGTTCCCTTTCGCGATGCAGGCGATCATGACCTATGTACACGCGCTTTGACCGAAGCATGAGATTCATTCCGGCAATCCTCGGAACCGCCACGCTTGCGGGCGTCGCCGTTCTGCTGTCATGGGACGCCTTTCCGGGGTTGTTCCCGGCGGGAAGTCATAAGGTTCTTGCGGCTTTTTCATTGGCCATGATCGCGATCGCATACCTCACGTACCAGATTCCGCATCGGCCGCCTGCAATGGAGTTATTGAAGGCGATCATGCTGGCTTTTGCGTTTCTCTTCTGGGCGGCCAATCAGTTATGGCCGGATTTGCCCCAG
Organism: Occallatibacter sp.; assembly: GCA_049511595.1. Taxonomy (GTDB): domain Bacteria; phylum Acidobacteriota; class Terriglobia; order Terriglobales; family Acidobacteriaceae; genus Telmatobacter. The sequence goes on from JBEKXX010000027.1 coordinate 8,435, forward strand.
GCGACGCTCTGCAACGATATTGCGATCGCTCTGTTTGTCTTCGACCTGTTTCTGGTGATTACCGGCCGGCGGCGGTCGTCTCCGGACGGCTCTTTTGCTGAGGCCCGGCAGGAATCATGTGCCAAATGCCGCGGGGGATCATGCAAGGAAAAACGGTGTTGCGCAGACCAGCCGTCGGCCGGTTGATCGGATTCTGGGCAGCGGCAGTAGAGCCAGGTTGACCGGACCGTGAGCCTTTCCGGGCCAAGTGAGCTTTCCAAGCATCGGCTCCGGTGTGATATTTTTTCGTTGAATATCCCGGCCACTGGCTCGTTCGCTGCCAGAGGAAAGGTGGTGGTTACCCCACAATCCGGCTTGTCACAAGCAAATTTCTTAACAAGCGATTGCAGAGTTGGATTCCCATAAAATATTCTCGCGATGTGGCACGCCGTGCTTGATGCGCAAGGGCCTCCGGCTGCTATATTGAAATTTCGGGCTTCCCCGCCCCCGTATGAGAGTTCTATCGAAGAGTGTTTCTTGTACATGATCTATGTGACCGCCAGCACACGCGGCGCATGCAAAACGAAAGTCAAATCGGGATTCGTTCATGGCACAAATCTTCGACCGCAGCTCCAATGCACTGGCTCGCATGAGCCTTGTGCTGACGGGGTTGATTGTCATTGCCTTGGGTGTCACTCTGGACCAGTTGCAGCGCTCGCCATGGGTCACGCGGCAGGGCCAGCGCGCCGATCAGCCGGTGCCCTTCAGCCACAAGCATCACGTGCAGGGGCTGGGCCTGCAATGCCAGTACTGTCACACCACAGTTGAGAAATCGAGCTACGCCGGCATTCCTCCTACGCGCACCTGCATGAACTGCCACGCGCAGATATGGACCAATGCTCAATTATTGGAGCCGGTTCGCCAGAGCTGGTACACCGGCCAGTCCATACCCTGGATCAAGGTGCACGACCTGCCCGACTACGTCTACTTCAGCCATGAGATTCATGTAAACAAGGGCATCGGCTGCGAGACGTGCCACGGACGTGTGGACGAGATGCCTCTGATGTACGCGCAGAACACGCTGCAGATGGAGTGGTGCCTCGACTGCCATCGCAATCCGGCGAAGAATCTCCGGCCCACAAGCGCGATCTACAACATGAACTGGCAGGTTCCGGCCGACGACCATCCGGTATGGTGTGCGGCAGCCGGCGACAAGCCGGGCGTGCCCACGGCGCAAAGCGTGAGCTGCACTACGATGGACCCGCTGGCTGGTGCTGTGCTGAATGAAACTTTGATACCACCTGGCGCCACGAACACGGGGCACGTATCCGCGGCTGCTCTGACTTACTCGAAGTTCACCAGCCAGGAAGGTTTGGGCCTTTTCCTGGTCGAGCACTACAAGATTCGCGCGCCGAAGGACCTGACCAGTTGCGAGGTGTGCCACCGATGAGCGCAGAAAAGAGCAACTCGTCCGCGGTGGAGAAGCCTATGAGGGGCGAAGTGAACTACGCTAAGCACAATGCGATTCCGGCTGCTGTCGCTCAGGGTACGAGTTCCGAGCCGATGACTCTCGAAGCGGTTCGCCAGGGACTGAAGGGCGCGAAGGGCAAAAAGTACTGGCGGTCGCTGGAGGAGCTGGCCAACACGCCGGATTTTCAGGCCGCGGTGGAGCGTGAGTTTCCCTCGGCGGCGCAGGAGTGGGTCGACCCGGTCTCGCGGCGCGGCTTCCTGAAACTGATGGGCGCTTCCATGGCGCTGGCCGGATTGGCTGGCTGCACCAAGCAACCCGACGAGCCGATCTATCCCTACGTGAAAGCGCCGGAAGATCTAATTTTGGGCAAGCCGATGTACTTCGCCACGGCGCATCCGTTCTCGACCGGCGCGGTGCCGCTGCTGGTCAAGAGCGACGAATTCCGGCCGATCAAGATTGACGGCAATCCAGAGCACGCATACAACCGCGGCGGCTCCGATCCGTATTCGCAAGGTACTCTGCTCGATCTCTACGATCCCGACCGCTCGCAGCATGTGACCTATCGCGGCGAGAGCCGCGAGTGGGCGGAGTTTGCCGAGGCGCTTCGCGACAAGGTGACCTCGACCAAAGACGGGACGGGCATCTACTTCCTGAGCGCGACGATTCTGTCGCCCACGCTGGCGCGGCAGTGGCAGGAATTGCAAAAGGCGTGGCCCAAGGCGAAGCTTGCGCAGTACGATCCGGCAGTAGCTGGTACCTTCTTAGACGGCGGCATGAACGTTCAGTACGACCTGACCAGTGCCGACGTGATCGTCTCGCTGGACGCGGATTTTCTTTCCGGCGCCAGCTACCCCGGCTTCCACAAGCTGGTGCGCGACTACGCTTCTCGGCGCAAGCAGCCGGAAAACGGGATGAATCGGCTGTACGCAGTCGAAAGTACGACGACGACCACGGGCATGAAGGCCGAGCACAGGCTGGGATTGCGCGCGAGCGAAGTGCCGGCATTTGCGGCGGCGCTGGCTGCTGCGGTAAGTGTGCCGGGGGTCAGCGCACCGAGCTACGCGTGGACCGATGAGCAGAAGAAGTTTCTCGCAGTAGCGTCGAAGGACCTGAAGGTCAACGCAGGCAAGAGCGCGGTGCTTCCGGGGCTGTATCAGGATCCGTCGGTTGCCGCGCTGGCCTTCGCGATCAATATTGCACTCGGGAATGAAGGCAAGACCGTCTTTCTACCACCAGAGCCACCGAAGGTCAATTTCCCTCCCGATCCGTTGGTGCCGCTTTCGTCCGATCAGCTCGCGGATATGAAGGGTTTGGTCGCCGATCTCAACGCCGGCAAGGTGGATTGGCTGGTGATTCTGAATTCGAACCCCATTTACGATGCGCCTGCGGACCTGAATTTTGCCGACGCTTTCAACAAGGCCAACATCGTGGCGCACCTCGGCTCGCACTACGACGAGACCGGACAACAGTCGCACTGGCACATTCCTGCCGCGCATTACCTCGAGTCGTGGTCTGATGCACGCGCCTACGATGGCACGGTTTCCATCGTGCAGCCGATGATCGATCCGCTCTACGGCGGCAGAACCGCTCACCATGTCTTCCAGACGCTGCTCAACGATCCGATGGTGAGCCCCTACGATGCGGTGCGCGAGACCTGGAAGCCTATCATCAAGGGCGATTTCGAAACCGCCTGGCGCAAGGCGCTGCACGACGGTTGGATTGAGGGCACAGCGTACGACAAGACGACCAAGGCAGGCACGGGCACTCCGGTTCCCGCCGTTCCCGCGCCCACGCCGAAGGATTCGCTGGAGATTATCTTCAGGCCCGATCCAAATATCTACGACGGCCGCTGGAGTAACGTGGGCTGGCTCCAGGAGCTGCCCAAGCCGGTTACCAGCCTGAGCTGGGACAACGCCGCGATCGTTTCCGGCGCGACGCTGACAAAGCTGGGCCTGGAAGAGGACGACATCGTCGAGCTGAGCGTTGGCAACGGCATGGTGAAGGCGCCGGTGATCGTGGCGCCCGGCCATCCGGACAACTCGGTGACGGTTTATCTCGGCTACGGCCGCGAGTTTTCGGGCCGTGTAGGCTCCGGCCAGGGTTTCAACGCCTACTTGATCCGCAACACATGGGCGCCGTTTTACGCGACAGGCTCGATCCGGCAGATGCCGGGCAAGTGGGGCATCGCCATCACCAAGAGCCACTACCAGGACCATCGCGCAAGGTTCCTCGAGGGGCAGGGCAATGGCAACAACTCTCTCGAGGGCGACGAAGCGCTGGGCACACGTGGCATCGTTCGCTACGCCACGCTCGACGAGTTCAGGGCCAATCCGAATTTCGCTCACGAGGGCGAGCGGTACGAGACGCCGAGCCGCGACACGTCGCTCTTCCCCAACTGGCCGTACAACGAAGCCAACGCCTGGGCCATGTCGATCGACATGAACAGTTGTACGGGCTGCAATGCCTGCATCGTCAGTTGCTATGCCGAGAACAATATCGCTGTGGTGGGCAAGCAGCAGGTGCGCATCGGCCGCAACATGCAGTGGATCCGGATCGACACCTATTTCGAGGGCGACCTGTCGGCGCCGCGGGCGCACTTCCAGCCCATGAACTGCCAGCAGTGCGAGAACGCGCCGTGCGAGCAGGTTTGCCCGGTGGGCGCAACGGTGCACACGCCGGAAGGCCTGAACATGATGGTCTACAACCGCTGCGTGGGCACGCGCTACTGCTCGAACAACTGCCCGTACAAGGTGCGCCGCTTCAACTTCCTGCTCTACTCCGACTACGAGACCGAGAGCCTGAAGCTGATGCGCAACCCCGACGTGAGCGTGCGCTCGCGCGGCGTGATGGAGAAGTGCAACTACTGCGTGCAACGCATCAATGCAGCCAAGATCGAGGCAGACAAGGAAAACCGCAATATCCGCGACGGCGAAATCGTGACCGCCTGCCAGCAGGCCTGCCCGGCCGGCGCAATCGTCTTCGGCAACATCAACGATCCCAACAGCCGGGTGTCGAAGCTGAGAGCGCAGCAGCGCAACTACCAGGTGATCGCCGACCAGAACACGCGTCCGCGGACCACATATATGGCAGAGGTTTTGAACGTGAACCGCGATCTTGAGGAGACGCCGGTGGAGCACGACCCGGCGAAAGGGTAGAGGCAGGGGGCCAGGGCGTAGGGACAAGGGAGCGATTTGGTCAGAGGTTTTATAGGGCAGCCATGGCGACGAAAGAAATAAAACCCAACGATCCCGCGATCGATCCGGCAACCGGAGAATACCGGGTCATCGCGCCGGGCCAGACCTTCCGGTCGATCACCGAGAAGATCGTGCGGATTGTGCTCACGCCGCACACGCCGATGGGGTGGTTCGGCCTGTTCACGGTGGCTGGCGGCGGCGCCGTGATGCTGTTGGTGGCGCTGACTTGGCTGTTCCTGAAGGGCGTCGGCATCTGGGCTATTTCGCAACCCGTGGCGTGGGGATTCGCCATCATCAATTTTGTATGGTGGATCGGTATCGGCCACGCGGGCACGCTGATTTCGGCGATTCTGTTGTTGTTCAAGCAGGGCTGGCGCAACTCCATCAGCCGTTTTGCCGAGGCCATGACCATCTTTGCTGTGGCCTGCGCCGGCCTGTTTCCACTCGTCCACATGGGCCGTCCCTGGCTGGGTTACTGGCTCTTTCCGCTGCCCTTCACCATGACCGTCTGGCCGCAGTTCCGCTCGCCGCTCATGTGGGACGTCTTCGCGGTGTCGACCTATGCGACGATCTCGGTGGTGTTCTGGTACATCGGTATGGTGCCGGACCTCGCCACCATGCGCGATCGCGCGCAGTCGAAGATTGCGCAGTATTTTTACGGAATGCTCAGCGTGGGCTGGCGCGGCTCGATCCGTCACTGGATGCGCTACGAGACCGCCTCGCTGCTGCTCGCCGGCCTGGCCACGCCGCTGGTGCTCTCGGTACACACCGTCATCAGTTTCGATTTTGCCGTCGCGGTTCTGCCCGGCTGGCACACCACGATTTTTCCGCCCTATTTTGTGGCCGGCGCCATCTACTCCGGTTTTGCCATGGTTCTTACGCTGGCCATTCCGCTGCGCAAGTTCTATCGCCTGGAACAACTGGTCACGGAGCGTCACATCGACAACATGGGCAAGATCATGCTCGTAACGGGCTTCATCGTGGCTTACGGCTACGGCATGGAAGCCTTCATGGCTTGGTACTCGGCCAACCACTGGGAGGCCTTCACCTTCTGGAATCGCGCATTCGGGCCCATGGGCTGGTCGTATTGGGTGCTGGTCACATGCAACCTGCTCATTCCGCTCACCACGCTCTGGTCGCGCAAGTTGCGCACCAATATTGCATTCATGTTTTTCATCTCCATCGTGGTCAACACGGGCATGTGGTTTGAGCGCTTCGTCATCGTGGTCACCAGCTTGACGCGCGATTTTCTGCCGTCGTCCTGGGGCACGTACCGCGCCACCAAATGGGACTACATGACCTTCGTGGGCACGCTCGGATTCTTCACCTTCCTGTTCCTGTTGTTCGTTCGCTTGCTGCCCATGATGCCCATGAACGAAATCCGCATGTTGCTGCCAGGGGCCAAGATCAAGCCCAAGGTAGCGGAGGCTGCCGACTGATATGCCCGCACGCGAAGGAACCTACGGCCTGCTGGCCGAATTCGATACGCCGGGCGACCTGGTGCGGGCCGCGCGTCAGGCGCACCAGGACGGTTGGCGGCGCATGGACTGCTACACGCCCTACCCGGTGGAGGAAGCGGCTGAAGCCATCGGTTTCCATCGCAACAAGGTGCCGCTGCTTACGCTCATCGGCGGCCTGCTGGGCGGCGCGGCCATGTTTGCGCTGCAAACCTGGATCTCGGTGCTGGCCTATCCGATCAACGTCGCGGGCCGGCCAACCTATTCGTGGCCGGCTTTCATCGTGCCCGCTTACGAGTGGACGATTCTGTGGGCCGGACTCTCGGCGGCCTTCGGCATGCTGGCCCTGAACGGATTGCCCGCGCTCTATCATCCGCTGTTCAACGCGCCCAACTTCCGCGATGGCGCGACGACCGACAAGTTCTTCCTGTGCCTTGAGGCGCTGGATCCGAAATTCGACTTGGTGGAAACCAAGGCTTACCTGCAACAGTTCAAGCCGAATTCTGTGGTGGAGGTGGAGTACTGATGAGCGCGAAGCTTTCAGCTTTCAGCTTTCAGCTCTCAGCCACCGGCTGCGTGCGGCGCGGTATTGCTTTTGCCGGCCTTGCCGCGGCGCTCTTCGCCGCTGGCTGCCGCCAGGACATGCAGGACCAGCCCAAGATGGATCCGCAGCGAGGTTCGGATTTCTTTGCCGACCAACGCGGCGCGCGTCCGCAGGTGCTGAACACCGTGGCGCGCGGGCAGTTGCACCAGGACTCCTATTTCTATACCGGCGTCGTGCAAGGGCCGAACGGCTACCGCCAGGAACTGGACGAGATGCCGTTCCCGGTGACCATGGATGTGCTCAAGCGCGGGCAGGAACGCTTCAACATCTACTGCACGCCCTGCCACTCGCGGGTGGGCAACGGCCTGGGCGAAATTGTGCAGCGCGGCTTCAAGCCCGCCGCCAATTTCCACGACCAGGTGCGCATGTCGCAGCCCATCTCGCACTACTTTTACGTAATGACGCATGGTTACGGCGCCATGCCGGACTACTCCACGCAACTGCCTCCGGAGGACCGCTGGGCCGTGGCGGCCTACATCCGCGCCTTGCAGCTCAGCCAGGCAGAAACGGTTAAGGATGTCCCTGCCGGCGTGCAGATCGGCAACCTCAAGGACTTGGCTGCGGCTGAAGGGCATCCCGAGTACGCGCAGCCGTGGCCGATGCCGTCAACGGCGGTGAACGCAAACAACCCCATCGCCAGCGAGGGAACGCCGGGCATGGCGCCGGGTTATCCGGCGCCTCCCGCGATCAAGGTTCCCGTAAGCAAACCGGCCCCAGCGGCCCAGAAGTAGGACGAACTGCAATGGCTCACGAACCGAACCAACACGCGCATGGGGCACCGCATGCAAGAGCGCTCCCCGCCGGCCTGGGTGCTCCGCCTTTTGTCGCCACCTGGAAGAATCGCGCGCTGACGACCGGGGCGATCTTTAGCGTGATCGCCGTGATTCTGGCAGTCCTGGGCCAGTCGCAAGACCCGGAACATCTGGGCTGGGATCACCTTTTGCGCGGCTGGACGCTGGGCCTGATAGTTACCTGGGGCTTTGCCGTGGGCGGGTTGGCGCTGCTCATGGTGCAGTATTGCTCGGGAGGCAAGTGGGGATTGCTGCTGCGGCGCCCGCTCGAAGCGATGAGCCGCACGCTCCCGCTGGTCTTCGTTTACTGGGCGGTCGTGGCCATCTTCGTGAAGCGGCTCTATCTATGGTCGCGGTTCACCAGCGCGAGCGACACAGCGGCGGCGCTGAAATCGGGCATTCTCAACGAAATCCAGGCACACTGCCTCGATTTCAAGCGGCCCATGCTCAATCCGAGTGCGTTCGTCTGGGTGAGCCTGATGTGCTTCGCCATCTGGGGATTCTACGCATGGCGGCTCAACTCGCTTGGCCTCAAGCGGGACAGTGTTGGGCCGGAGACCACGCCATATTGGATCAAGAAGCTGGAGAACATCAGCGGCCCCGGCATTGTGATCTACGCGATCACCATGACGACGGCATCGATTTACTGGGTGATGTCGATGGACGTCACCTGGTTCTCGACGGTCTATGGATTGCTGTTTCTGGTGGAGCAAGGATTCCAGGTTCTTGCTCTCGGCATCATTGTTTCGCTCCTGCTCTCCAGGGCCGAACCGTTCAAAACGCTTCTACGGCAGACCGAGCAGCACGACCTGGGCAAGTTGACCTTCGCCTTCGTGATGCTCAACATCTACCTCACCTTTGGGCAGTTTCTGATCATCTGGTCGGGGAATCTTCCCGAGGAGATCAATTGGTACCTGGACCGTATCCGCGGCAATTGGGGCGTCATCATCACGCTCGATTTCATCTTCCACTGGCTGGTCCCGTTCACCCTGCTGCTGTCGAGAGACCTGAAACGCAATAAGAAGCGGTTGATTCTGGTTTGCGGAATCATGATCTTCGCCGTGGCGTTGAATCAGTTCTGGCTGATCGAGCCGAATTTCAAGGACGCGGCGCGCAACCTGCATTTCAGCTGGGGAATTCTCGAGTACATCGCGGTGCCAGTGGCCATGACGGCGTTTTGGGTTGCCTATTTCTGCACCCACTTGACGGCGCGGCCGCTGGTGCAGACGAACGACCCGCATTTAGCGGAGATTCTGGAGCCCGAGCATGCCCACGCATGACCAACCCGATCCCGGCCGCGAGCCGGAAAAACACGAAGTCGACGCCTCGCTGGGTTACGAGCGTACCGATGCAAATGTGACCGGTATCGTTGTGTTTCTTACCGCGTTGGCTATCTTTGCCGCCGTCACCGGGTTGCTCTGCTACGGCATCGGTAAGGTGATCAACGCGCACCTGAACAAGGAAGACGGCCCCAACAGTAAGTGGACCAAGACCGTGGATATCCGCCAGCTCGGCAATATGCCCTCAAATCCCGAGATGCAAAACAAGGTCGCGCAACTGATGCAGAGCTTCCCCACGCCGCGGGTGCAGATCGACAACGGCGACCAGGATATCGCCGACCTGCATGCGCGCGAGGATATGCTGCTGGGCAACTACACATGGATCGATCAATCGAACGGGACGGTCAGGATTCCCATTGAACGCGCCATGGAACTGATTGTGCAACGGGGACTGCCGGTGGCGCCGCCGGTCGAGGTGCAGCCGCTCATGACCGGCGACAACCGGCCGGCGATCGCCATGCCGCTGACCAACGGGTTTGCGCGCACCAGCTCTGAGCAGGAAGAGGCTGAGGCAGAAGCCGTCAAGGCGCAGCTCGAGGAGCAGAAGTAGGAGCCGAAATGGTTGGTTTTCCGGCCCTCACAGCGAAACGCTAAGAACCGGCAGGGAACGGGGTTTTTGCATCGGCCGCAACGGGGAAGGGAGGAAGGGAGCAGACATCATGCATTCGGGAAGGACAATCCGGAAAAGCTGGCGCACCGCGGCGGTGGCCACAACGGGCGCGATTGCGATTCTGCTTGCCGCACCGTTTGCGGACGCGCAGGTTTCAAATTACGGCGCCAAGGGACTGCCGGCGATGACGTCGGCGATGAGCACTGCGGGGGGGCAGGTGGACACGACGCCGGGCGTCCTGAAGAGCGTGGGCATCGCCCAGCACCTGAACTATCAACTGCCGCTCGACCTCACGTTCACCGACGACACGGGCAAGCTGGTTCCGCTGGGCAATTATTTCGGTAAAGTTCCCGCTATCTTTATGCTTGTTTACTACCGCTGCCCCATGTTGTGCTCCGAAGAGCTCAAGGGGTTGACGAGCGCGCTGAAGATGATCGGCTTCCGTCCCGGCAAGGACTTCAACATCGTCGTGATCAGCATCGACCCGACGGAAACGACGGCGATGGCCGCGGAAAAGAAAGTGGAATACCTGAAGATGTACGGTCACCCGGAAACCGCCGGCGGCTGGCACTTCATGACCGGGACGCAGGCGAACATCGACAAGATCGCCTCGGTGGTGGGCTTCAAGTACGTCAAGCTCAAGGTGCCGGGAACGAACGTCGCGCAATTCGCGCATGCCAGCGCGCTGGAGATCGTCACTCCGCAGGGCAAGCTGGCGCAGTACTACATGGGGGTCGAGTACTCGCCCAAGGACATGCTGCTGGGACTCGATGAGGCCTCGTCAAACAAGATCGGATCGCCGGTGGACAACATTCTGACTTACTGCTACCACTACGATCCCACGACCAACACTCACGACCTCATCGTTTCGCGTGTGGTGCAGGCGGGCGGGGTGCTCACGCTCCTGTTGCTGGGCGGATTCATGCTGGTGATGTTTCGCCGCGACTACCGGCATGGTGAAGTAACTGGGGCCGGATCTCACGGGGCGCCAACGAAAGTGAACGGATAAAGGAATGGACCACATCAGCCCGGTACTTTGGCAATTCCTCGATAAGTGGTTGACGCACTTCTCCCTCTTTCCGCCTGAGGCGTCGAAGATTGCGCCGGAGTCGGATGCGCTCTATTTCTTCATGGTCCTGGTGAGCCTGGTGGGACTGACGATCGTGGTGTTGCTGGTTGTGGCTTTCTCCATCCTTTACAACAAGAAGCGCCATCCCCAGGCGGTGCAGATCGAAGGCTCAACGCTTCTCGAAGCCACCTGGACCATCATCCCGCTGGGGCTGTTCCTGATCATGTTCGTGTGGGGCGCGCTGCTTTACTTCCGCATCTACACACCGCCGGCCAACGCCATGAACATTTACGTGGTAGGCAAGCAGTGGATGTGGAAGATCGAACATCCCGGCGGCCAGCATGAGATCAACATGCTTCACGTGCCCACGGGCCAGGCCATCCAGTTGACGATCATCTCGCAGGATGTGTTTCACAGCTTCTCCATCCCCGCCTTTCGCGTCAAGCGCGAGGCGATACCGGGCCGGTACACCACGGTCTGGTTCGAGGCCACCACGCCCGGCACCTATCGCCTGTTCTGTACCCAGTACTGCGGGACCAACCACTCGCAGATGATCGGCGACGTGATCGTGATGAAGCCGGAGGACTTCAAAAAGTGGCTGGAAAGCTCGACCAGCGGCAACTCGCTGGCGCAGGACGGCGAGAGGCTCTTCGCGAGCCTGAGCTGCATCGCCTGCCACAACGCGCAGCCCGACGCGCGCGGGCCCAGTCTGATCGGTGTCTACGGCGCGCAACTTACGCTAGCGACCGGCGAGACGGTCACGGCCGACGACGCCTATCTGCGCCAGGCAATCCTCGATCCAGCGCAGCACATTACGCAGGGATATACGCCAATCATGCCCACGTATCAAGGCCAGATTAGCGAGGATGGCGTGATCGCGCTAGTGGAATACATCAAGAATCTCCACTCCGGCTATCGCCTCCAGGAGACTCTGAATACCACAGAACTGCCGCCGAATAATAAAGAGAAGGTGCCGGCTCCGGGCCATCAACCCGCAGCACAGAAGGAGGTCAAACCATGAGCGCGCCCACCATCGTCAGCCTTCCCGATCCGTCCACGGCCAGGATCCCCAAGGTGAACTTTCTGACCAAGGAGAACGGCCTGCTCAGTTGGTTGCTTACCGGCGACCACAAGCGGATCGCCACGCTATACCTGATCTCCATTACCTTCTTTTTCTTTATCGGAGGGGCCCTGGCGGGGCTCATCCGCCTGGAGCTGTTGACGCCGCAGAGCGACCTGATGGCGGCCGACACCTATAACAAGGTGTTCTCGATGCACGGCCTGATCATGGTCTTTTTATTCCTGGTGCCGTCGGTGCCGGCCACCATCGGCAATTTCGTTATCCCCATGATGGTGGGGGCCAAGGATCTGGCTCTGCCTAAAATCAACCTGCTCAGTTGGTACCTCTATATCCTGGCGGGCGGGATGATGCTCTATACGATGGCCACGGGCGGCGTGGATACCGGCTGGACGTTCACCACGCCGCTCTCCACGCATTATCTGAATACCAATGTCGTTTCCGCGGGCCTGGCGGTCTTTGTGGCTGGGTTTAGCTCCATCTTCACGGGGCTGAACTTCGTCGTGACCATCCACAAGATGCGCTGCCCCGGCATGACCTGGTTCCGGCTGCCGCTGTTCATCTGGTCGAATTATGCAGCCAGCATCCTCATGATTCTGGGCACGCCGGTCCTGGCGATCACGCTGGTTCTGGTGGTGCTGGAGCGCACGGTGCACATCGGCGTCTTCGACCCCGCTTATGGCGGCGACCCGCTTCTTTTCCAGCATTTGTTCTGGTTCTACTCGCACCCGGCCGTCTACATCATGATTCTTCCCGGCATGGGCGTGATCTCCGAGGTCATCTCCACCTTCAGCCGCAAGCGAGTCTTCGGCTACACTGCGGTCGCCTTTTCTTCGGTGGCCATCGCTGTCTTCGCCTTCTTCGTCTGGGCCCATCACATGTTCATCATGGGCATCTCGAACTACGCGGCGCTGGTGTTCTCGCTGCTCACGATGCTGGTTGCGGTGCCCTCGGCCATCAAGATCTTCAACTGGTCGTTCACGCTCTATAAGGGTTCCATCACCTTTGAGACCCCCATGCTTTACGCCATCGGGTTCATGGGCCTGTTCACTATCGGCGGCATGACCGGCGTCTTTCTCGGCTCCACGGGAACCGACATTCACCTCACCGAGACCTACTTTGTCGTAGCCCATTTCCATTTCGTGATGGTCGGTGGCATGTTGATGGCCTTCCTTTCAGGCATCCACTTCTGGTGGCCCAAGTGGACGGGCCGCATGTATCCGGAAAAGATCTCGCAACTGGCGGCGCTGGTCACCTTTATCGGATTCAATCTCACCTTCTTCCCGCAGTTCATTCTGGGCACGCTGGGTATGCCGCGGCGCTACGCAGCCTATCCGCCGGAGTTTCAGGTGCTGAATGTCTTTTCGACTGCAGGCGCCACCGTGTTGGGCGTGGGCTATCTGCTGCCGATTCTCTACTTGACGTGGTCGCTGAAGTACGGAGCCATCGCCGGCAACAATCCCTGGCAGGCAACGGGCCTTGAGTGGCAGACCCAGTCGCCTCCGCTGACTGAGAACTTCGTCGAGATTCCCATCATGGACCACGAAGCCTACGACTACGAGTGGCTGGAGCAGCAGCAACGGAAAGAGGTAGTCAGTGTCGGATAGCACTTCGATCGCGAACGGCGCGCTGGCGGAGGAGCATCACGAGCATCCGCCCTATCAGCGCCACCATTTCCAGTCCGTCGATCAGCAGTTCGACGCCACCAACTTTGCCATGTGGCTCTTCCTGCTTACGGAAATCATGTTCTTCGGCGGGCTTTTCATGTCGTACCTGCTCATGCGCAACTGGTACTACCAGGCGTTTGTAGAGGGTTCGCACCAGTTGAGCATTTTCTGGGGTACCGCCAACACAGCCGTCCTCATTGCCTCCAGCTTCACCATGGCCATGGGCGTATGGTCGGCGGAGACGCGGCGCAAAGGTTCGTTGCTGCTTTTCCTGAGCCTCACGCTGATATTCGGCTTGATCTTCCTCGGCATCAAGGGCATCGAGTGGCACGAGAAATGGGAGAAGCATCATGTTCCCGGGATTCACCAATACAGCGAGCAAGCGTTTCTGAATCCAGCCTCCGATCCGGAAGTCTACAAGGAGTATCGCGACAAGCCGCTGTCGCCGGCGATGGCCGGCAAAACAGAAGAATATTTCTTTCTCTACTTCGCCATGACCGGCATGCATGCGCTGCACATGGTGGTCGGCGTGGGCATCCTGGTCTTCATGATCTTTCGCGCCAAAGCCGGGGCTTTCACGTCGGGCCACTTCACGTTTGTCGAGAACTTCGGCCTGTACTGGCACTTTGTCGACATCGTCTGGATCTATCTCTTCGCCCTGCTGTACCTGATCAGCAGGCATTAGAGGGTTGAAACGCATGAGCGAACTCGAGAAACAACACGAGCAGGAACACCACGTCGTCGGCCCCGGGATCTACGTGATCGTTCTTTTATTGCTGCTCATCGGCACGGCGGCTACTGTGGCTGCTTCCTACTTCGACCTGGGCGAGTGGCATATCGCCCCTGGCCTCACCCTTTTCTGGAACCCGGTGGTCGCGCTTGCCATCGCCTCCGGAAAGATGCTGCTGGTGGTGCTGTTTTTCATGCACGTCAAATACAGTACCCGGCTCACCAAGCTTACCGTGCTGGCGGGTTTCTTCATGTTTCTGGTGCTCATCGGCATGACGCTGTCTGACTACATGAGCCGCGCATGGGGACGGTGGTAAAAACAGGCTTCCGCCCTTCGCTCTTGGCTTTCCGCTGCCGGTGCGAAGGGTCGCCCATGAGCGGCCTCCGCGCATCCCACCCTTGCGGTGAGGTCTATTTCAAAGCCTTTTTGATCTGAGAAACCGCCCAGCCGCCTGACGCCCTCCCGAAAACGTCGCTTTTCTGCCACCACATTGCCGGCATTTTGAGTTGCGGCGTCAGCGTGGCGAGTGGCGCGTTGTCGCTGCGCCGATAGACGTTGAGCTGCATCGTGAGCAAGGAAGGGTTGGCCATGCTGCCCGTTCTTTTGTCGAAGGATGTGATCTTGCCCTCGATCACGATTACGTCCGCGGCGTCGGCACCAGGATCTACTGACTCAGGCGGAGTGACCTGAGCAGCGACGCCCTGCTTCTGCAACTGTTCGCAGAAGTTCTGGTAAAGCGCGTCCAGGAAACTTTGTGTATCGCTTCCGCCGGGAGGAAATTCGACTCCCTCGGCAAGGGTGAAGGGTTTAACCTGGGCGATTTTGTACTTGGGCGCATTGTTCTTTGCATTTGCCCCGGCCGGGACAAGGAAAACAAGTGCGGAAAGAAAGGCGCAAATCACAGGACGATTCATGTATCCTCCATGTCCTATCCTTCAAGATCTCTTGAGGAATTCCGAACAACCCACTATAAACCCGGGCCAAATCCAGTTCCACGCCTGATTCAAATGATGTGTTATCGGTCACACGCGGGCTGGAACGATGCTGTCCTATAATGGGACCCAATTTCATTCCCGGAACTTGCGTGTTTCGTTGAGCATTATCGGGTGGATTCTGTGCCGGTCCCCATTGGAGGATTTTCACAAAAGGGGAAATCGGAAATCGATTCCGGATGCGTGTGACGAATCCAATGTTAGATCTGAAATGCAGGAGCTCTGCGCGCAGCGGCAGAGCAGGGAAGCATACCGGACAGGCTGGAGAGCACCCCGGCCATGGCGGATGGGGCGCCATGGCGCTGGCGGTGTGGCTTCTGCTGTATCTCCCTTCAGGCCCGGCGGCCTGGGCGCAAAGTCCGGTTGCGGACGCGCCAGCCAAGCCCGCGGCACAGCCCATTCGGCAACTTTCCGACGCTCCTCCCCGGGTCATCGAGGCGCGGCGCTTCCTGGCCCAGCGCGGCTGGACGTCAGGCCACCGGCTGTCTGCTCGGTCGAGGGCTGCCATTCGTCCCGGCGCCGTGCTTTCCGGCGCTCCCGCCGGCGCGGCGGCTCGAAGCCAGATCGCAAGCGGCATATCGTCGAGCAACAGTTGGCAGGCTCTGGGGCCTACCGCCGTCCAAACCGCGAATTTTGGGCTGGTCACCGGCCGTGTGGCCGCTCTTGCCCTCGATCCCTCCGACACAACCGGAAATCGCCTTTACCTGGGCACCACAGGAGGCGGCGTATGGATGGCCAACAACGCCGGCGTTTCGACCACGTCTTCCATCGTCTTTACTCCGCTCACCGATGCAGTGGCCGCTCTCGGCGGAGCGAGCGACGCCTCCATCAGCATCGGCGCCCTCACCGTGCAGCCGGGCGAGACCGGCGTGATCCTGGCCGGCACCGGAGACCCCAACGACGTACTCGATTCCTATTACGGCGCCGGTATCCTGCGCTCCACCGACAACGGAAATACCTGGAGCCTGATTCAGCAAACCCAGGATCTGGAGGATGGACTGGGCGCCTTCGATTTCACGTTCATCGGGCAGGGTTTTGCCGGCTTCGCCTGGAGCAGCGTCAATCCCGAAATCGTCGTGGCTGCGGTTTCGCAGGCCTATGAAGGCACACTGGTGGATGCGGATTGGCCCACCACGACTTACGAGGGCCTTTACTACTCCACGGACAGCGGCGCCACGTGGCACCTGGCCACCATTACCGACGGCAGCAACGTCGTGCAGAGCCCACTCGGTCCCATCGCCGCGCCCGGCAACGCTGCCACGGCGGTGGTGTGGAATCCGGTGCGGCAACTTTTCCTGGCCGCGGTACGCTATCACGGCTATTACAAATCGTCCGACGGCGTCACGTGGACACGCCTGGCCGATCAACCCGGCTCCCGGCTCACCACATCCATGTGCCCCAACAACCTGGGCCGGATCGGCTCCGTCGCCTGTCCCATCTATCGCGGCGCCCTGGCGGTCAATCCCACTACCGGTGACACCTTTGCCTGGACCGTGGACGAGGACGATCAGGACCAGGGATTGTGGCAGGATCTGTGCGAGACCGGCAGCGGGGCGTGCGGCAACTCTTCCATCGCGTTTTCCCAACAATGGGACACAACGGCGCTTGAAACCAGCACCAACGAGGGAGCGGCAACCATTGCGGATGGAAACTATAACCTCACCCTGGCCGCGATTCCCTCCGGGCAGGAAACGATGGTGCTGGCCGGCGCTCACGACCTGTGGAAGACGATGTGCCCCGTATCGCAAGGCTGCACGTGGCGCAACACCACCCACTCCACCACCTGCATGAGCGCGCAGGTGGCGGAATTTCAGCACGCGATGGCCTGGAACGCTTCTAACCCACTGGAGATTTTCGTGGGCAACGACAGCGGCCTCTGGCGTTCGGTCGACGCCATCGGCGAAACAGGCCCGGCGTGCTCCTCGGCAGATTCCAGCCATTTTCAGAACCTCAACGGCAGCCTGGGCTCGCTGGCTGAGGCGGTGAGCCTTTCTCCGGTCGCCGCCACGCCGTACACCCTTATGGCCGGTCTGGGCGTGAATGGGACCGCAGGCGTGAAAAGCAATTCCGTGACCACGGATTGGCCGCAGATTCTCTCCGGCTACGGCGGCCCGGTGGCGATCGACCCCAACAACAGCAACAACTGGTACGTGAACGATCAGGCAGGGGTCGGCATCTATCTGTGCGCGCAATCCTCCGCTTGCACGGCGTCCGATTTCGGCACGGGCCCCGTCGTTGACGATGCCGATGTAAGCGGCGATGGCAGCGAGATGCCCACCCCGGCGCCGTTTCTCGTCGATCCGCTCGATACCTCTCAGTTGCTCATCGGAACCTGCCGCGTCTGGCGCGGCCCGGCCGATAACAGCGGCGATTGGAGCACAAGCAACGCCATCAGCCCCATTCTCGACAGCGGCGCCGTCACCTTTCCCTGCAACGGCAACGGGCTGATCCGTTCCATGGCGGCCATGCCTCTTGCGAGCGGCGGCGAAATCATTTACGCCGGCATGTACGGCTCCGCCGGCAATGGCGGCAACGCAGCCGGCCATGTCTTCAGCGCGACTTTGAATCCCTCCTCCGGCGCTTCGCCCACGTGGACCGATCTCACGTTGAATTCCGTCGTCAACGATGTTCACACGTTGAACTACTACGGCCTCGACATCTCCAGCGTGACCGTCGATCCGCACGACACCACCGGCAAAACGGTGTACGTGACCGTCGCGGGAATGGAAAGCTCCGAGGCGGAGATTCAGACGGTGTACCGCTTAACCAATGGAGGAACCACCTGGACCGACATCACGGCCAACCTGCCGGAAGTGCCGGTCAACAGCCTGGCCGTCGATCCGCAGAACGCCAACACCGTCTACGTGGCCACGGACCAGGGCGTATATTTCACCACGCAGGCGGCAAATTGCGCCGTGTCTCTCTCCAACTGCTGGTCGGTATTTGGCTCGGGTTTGCCCGCCGCTCCTGCCGTCGCCCTCAGCGCCGCTCCCGCCACGGCTTCCGCGCAGGTGCTGGTGGCGGCCACTTACGGGCGAGGCCTTTGGCAAACTCCGCTGTGGAGCGCTGGCACGAACCTGACCACCGCGGTTGCAAGCCCCGCATCGCTCGCCTTTTCCAGCCAGGTCTTCGACACGTCCAGCAGCCCGTTGGCCGTGACCCTTAAAAACACCGGCAGCCTGGCTTTGGCGCCTACCTCCATCTCGATCGCAGGCGACTTCAGCGAGACCGACGGCTGCGTGAATGAGTCCATCGCCGCGGGTTCGAGTTGCACCATCGAGGTCACGTTTACGCCCCAGGCGACCGGGTCGCGGAGCGGCGAAATGACCATCTACGCCAACGTCGACGGCGGACAGCTCACGGTGGACCTGACCGGAACCGGAGCGCCGGCTGGCGCGGTCAGCCTCACGCCCTCGACTTTGGGCTTCGGCGATGTCGAAGTGAACTCCACTTCCACGCCGCTTCAGGTGACGGCCGCCAACAGCAGCTCCTCGGCCATCGCCATCACCAGCGTCACCATTACATCTCCGTTTGTCATCGCCGGCAACTCCTGCGGCACAACCAGCCTCGCGGCAGACTCCGATTGCCAGTTGGAAATCGAGTTCGATCCAACCGCCGCCGGCGCCTCCTCCGGCTTGCTCACCTTCACTGACGGGGCGGGTACGCAAACTGTAGTGCTGAGTGGGACCGGCGAGTCCGCGCCTACCGACACGCTGAGCGCCACATCGCTCTCGTTTCCCGCGACGGCGGAGGGCCAGCTTTCCACCGCGCAGCCCGTCACCATCACGAATATAGGAGGCGAGCCGCTCACCTCAATCTCCATCGTGGCAAGCTCGCAGTTTCAGGCGTCGAGCACCTGCGGGACGCAACTGGCGCCGGGCGCAGTCTGCACCATCAGCGTGCAATTCGCTCCCTCGCAGGCGCGCGCAGTCACCGGCTCATTGACCGTTGCCGACATTCTGCGCACGCAGACCGTATCGTTGAGCGGAACCGGGCTCGCACCGCCGGCCTTCAGCGTCAGCCCCTCCAGCATGAGCTTCACCAATCAGCAGCCGGGAGTGTCCAGCATGGCACAGACCCTGATGGTGACCAACAGCGGCGGAGCGTCGATGGCCAATATCGGCTTTGCCTTCACCGGCAGCGCTGCCTCCAGTTACTCCGTCACCTCCACCACCTGCGGCTCATCGCTTGCCAGCGGAAGCAGTTGCGCGGCACAAATCGTCTTCACTCCATCCGCTACCGGCTCCATCTCGGCAACGCTGGCCGTTTCCTCCTCCACCTCCGGCGTCTCCGCGGTTTCGGTGCCGCTGAACGGCGCGGGGCAGCTGGCCACGGGATTGGCTACGAATCCGTCGCAAATCACCTTTCCCGTGATTGCCGCGGGCCAGTCCAGTTCGATGCAGCCGGTCACCATCACCAACTCCTCAAGCTACGCCATCGGCTCGGTTGCGCTCGCCGCCACCGCGTCGTTCAGCGTTACGCAAAACACCTGCACCGGCGGCTTGGCTCCGGGCGCCAATTGCAGCGCTTCAGTGGTTTTTCAGCCCAGCGCCGGCGGTGCGGCCTCCGGCACGTTGACGGTCAGCTCCCCCGTCGTCGCCACCCCGGCCACCGTGGCGCTTTCTGGAACCGGCTTCGATTTCAGCTTGGGCATGACCGGCTCTGCCAGCCAGACCGTGGCCAGCGGTCAGACCGCGAACTACAGCGTACAGATTTGCGGCACCGGCGGATGTGTGCAGAATCCAACCCTGCCCGTCGGAGGTACGTTCGCCTTCGCGTGCGGCACACTGCCCAGTAACGCGCTCTGCCTCTTCAACCCCGCCTCCGAAACGTTGAGCGCCGGCGTTCAGGGCAACATCAAAGTGGAAATTTCCACCGGCAGCAGTTCGACGGCGCGCCTGGAGAAGCCGGATCCTGGACGGTCGGCCTTCTTGCGCACGCTCCCGCTCGCCTGCGGATTGCTTCTGCTCCCCCTCGCCCTTAAGCGTCGCCGGAGGGTCTTTTTGCTGCTCGCCCTGGCGGCTGTTCTGGCCGGTGGGGTCTCCAGTTGCACCAGTTCCGGGGGAGGATCCGGTGGGGGTTCCAGCGGCGAAAGCGGCAGCTCCGGCACGGCGGCGGGAAAGTACACCATTCCCGTCAGCGTCACGTCCACTGGCATCACGCAGTCGGTGAACCTGACATTGACGGTCGACTAAGCGAGCGCGCAGAGCTACTCGCACAGACCGGGGCGCAATATGGGACCGGCTATACTTAATCTTCGACAAACGCCGGCAAAATCCGTGCAGGAACACTGCGGGCGCGCCGGGGTGGGAAAGAGCAGAGAATGGCTGCCAAAGTAACCGTCGAAGACGTGGAGCGTGTGGCTGAACTGGCGCATTTGGAACTGGCGCCGGAAGAGACGGAAGCCATGTTGCGCGACCTCAACGCGATTCTGGACTACGTGGCTGAACTGAACGAGCTGGATACCAGGGACGTGGCGCCCCTCGCCCAGGTAAGCGAGCTGGAGAATGCCGCCATCCCACAACCGCGCGCCGATCGGGTGGAACCCTCGCTCGATCGTGCCGCCGTCTTGCCCCAGGCGCCGGAGACCGACCGGGTTTTCTTCAAAGTGCCCAAGGTGATTGAACGATAGAAACAGGGGACAAGCCACCCCGGGAGAGCCCAAATCAACCGCCGGGAGCCGGGCAGGAAACAAGGAGCCGAGGGGACAGGGAAAGAAAGAGGGTGAGCGCTTGGCGAGCGAGATCGGGATTGCCGAAACTTTTGTTGAGAAGCCGAAGACGCTCGCCGCTCTGCGCGCCGAGATCGCCGAGGGCCGCACCAAGGCCGCGGACCTTGCCGCCGGCTACTACGAGCGCATCGAGAAGCTCAATCCGCGGCTGAACGTCTACCTGAGCCTCACCAGGGAGCGCGCGCTGGCGCAGGCGGCGCGCATTGATGCCATGGCTACTAAAGGTGACGCGCTCCCGCCGCTGGCCGGCATTCCCGTGGGCATCAAGGACGTGCTGGTGATGCAGGGCGCACCCTCCACGGCAGGCTCCAAAATTCTCCAGGGCTACCGGCCGCCCTACGACTGCACGGCCGTTGCCAAGCTCGAAGCCGCGGGCGCGGTACTGCTGGGCAAGCTCAACTGCGACGAGTTCGCCATGGGATCCTCGAACGAGAACTCGGCCTACGGCCCGGTGCGCAATCCCGCCGATCCGGAGCGGGTTCCCGGCGGTTCGAGCGGCGGCTCGGCCGCGGCCGTCGCGGCGAACCTTGCCGTGGCGACTCTTGGAACCGATACGGGCGGCTCCATCCGCCAGCCGGCCAGCTTCTGCGGCGTGGTTGGCGTGCTGCCCACCTACGGCCGCGTCTCGCGCTACGGTCTTATTGCCTTTGCCTCCTCGCTCGACCGCATCGGCCCCTTCGCGTCGAACGTGCGCGACGCCGCCACGCTGCTCGGCGTCATCGCCGGTCACGACCCGCACGACGCCACCAGTTCTCCGGCTCCGGTTGAAGACTACGCCGCTGCCAGCGATATTCCTGCCCAAGGTCTGCGCATTGGCGTGCCGTCAGAGTACTTCGGCGAGGGCCTCGATCCAGAAGTACGCGCGGCCATCGAGAAGGGAATCGACGCGCTAAAAGCCGCCGGATGCACGGTGAAGCCGGTCTCGCTGCCGCACACCAAATATGCCGTTCCCACCTACTATCTGGTGGCCACGGCCGAGGCCAGCGCCAACCTCGCCCGCTTTGACGGCGTGCGCTACGGCTACCGTTCGCCCAAATCGGCAACGCTTTCCGATATGTACTCGCACTCGCGCGACGAGGGCTTTGGCGCCGAGGTCAAGCGCCGCATCTTCCTCGGCACCTACGCGCTTTCTGCCGGGTACTACGATGCCTACTACCTTAAAGCGCAGCAGGTTCGCCGCCTTCTCGCCGAGGAGTTCCTGCGTGCCTTCGCCGAGGTCGATGCCATCGTTACGCCCACCTCGCCCTTCCCGGCATTCAAGATCGGCGAAAAGACCGGCGATCCAGTGGCGATGTACCTGGCCGACATTTATACGGTGACCGCGAGTCTGGCGGGCATCTGCGGCGTCACCGTGCCCTGCGGCGCCACCAGGGCCGGCCTGCCGGTGGGCATGCAGGTGTTAGCTCGCCACCTGGGTGAGGCCACGGCCTTCCGCGTGGCGCGGGCCGTGGAAACTGCGGGGATTTAGGAGTAAGGGCCATGAAGCAGGGCGCAGTTTTCGCAGTTGTGGTGCTGGTGGCAACCATCGGCGCTGGAGTCTTTGGGCACGCAGCTCCCCGCAAGCCCCACACCGTCGTCCTCGGCGCGGTCAAGCACGTGCCATACTCGCAGGCCGGTGACCCGTCTGGCGCGGCCGCTGGGGAAGACGCGCTGAAGATTCGCGCCCTCCTGGTCGACGGCGTCCTGAAAGAGTGGACCACCGGCGATGCGCACGACGTCACCGATCGCAGCTTTGTGGTGCGCCGCGTCATCCGGCTCAACGACGCCTTGCCCACCGACAAGCCCGTGCCCGGCGACAAGCCCGCCGCGGCTGGCCACTGGGCGTGGCAGCGCGGGCCATGGCTGCTGGTGGACCGCGTAACCGG
This sequence comes from Occallatibacter sp., assembly GCA_049511595.1. GTDB lineage: Bacteria > Acidobacteriota > Terriglobia > Terriglobales > Acidobacteriaceae > Telmatobacter. The sequence continues at coordinate 31,013 of JBEKXX010000027.1, forward strand.
CCATGTGACTGCGCTCCACCTGCCCGATTACGATCCTGGCGTGAGCCAGATAAGCTGGTTCCGCGACTACGCGGCCTACTGCGGCGTGACGGCGAGCGGCAAGAGCCTCTATGCGGTGGTGGCGCAGATCGCCGCGCGCAAGCCCGTCCTTGCGAAGAAGCTCGCGGCCTTCGACGCCGGGAGTGATCCCAGGCCGGCTTGCGCGCCGCCCGATTGGCAACGCGAGCCGTTGCGCGTCACTTTTCATCCCACGGGCAAGGACGACGTCAGCTACGGGATCGTTCCCGGCTCGGCTGTGCTGGTGGAAGACACGGGCGACGAAGAGGAGACGCCGGACGCGCCTGCAGCGAAGTAGCGGTTCAGCAAGTCCAGGTCAGCGAGGCGGCGTGCCTGCAACAGCAGGTAATCCTACGCGGCAAGGCAAGCGCTCCGGAGGTGCATTCAGGTATTTCTCCCGCCTTGTAGAATGCCCAATTCTCTAGAAGTTTGCTGTTCACTGGGTTCGCGTCAACTTTGCGGTCTTGAACCCCTATGCACCATTGAGAAATGCCGGGACTAAACACCTAGCGCCGCTCTTCCTTCCACCAGTTCC
>JBEKXX010000028.1:0-27025 GCA_049511595.1 Occallatibacter sp.
CGCCGCTCGATCCTCCCGCAATCGGCCCCGTTGCCCACAAACAGAAACAGCAGCGAATCGTCCTCGCGGTTCAGCGCCGCTGCTTCCAGCACCACGTCCAGTCCCTGCTTCACTCCCATGTTGCCGCTATGCGTCACCAGGAATTTCTCTCCCAGATCGAACTTCCGCCGGAATGCCTTCCCCTCTTCGGGCGAGAGATCGAGCAGCGAATCGTCCATGCGCGGCTCGAACAGCTCGACCTTTCCTTCCGCGATCCCCTTGTCAACAATCTTCTTCCTCATGCTGGGAGTCAAGGTGGTCACCAGCCGTGCATGGCGATAGGCCGCCTTCTCCAGCCCGTAAAGCAGCCTTACCGCCCAGGCAGGCAGCATGCCCAGGTCCGATGCCGAGTCGGGTTGCAGATCCTCCGCGTCGAAGACAAACGGAATGCGCCGCAACCGGCTCAGCAGAATGGCCGTTACCGCCAGTCCCAGCGGCGGAGAAACCGCCAGCAATACGTCGGGCCGCCTCCGCACCCCTGCGCGCATCGCTGAGGAAAGAATAAAACTCCCCTCATGCAGAATGCGCTTGAATGAGGTCACGGGGTTGGGAACGTAAAGATAGCTGCGGACGATCTTGACCCCGTTGCGTTCTTCGGTCATCGCCAGCCTGCCTGCATATTCCCTGGGAACTCTCCATTCCGGATAGTACGGAAACGACGTGCACACCTCCACATCGTGCCCGGCGCGGGCCAGATACTCCGCGCGATAGGTCGTGAAAGCGCCGATGCCGGTCACTTCCGGCCAATAATTGATGCTCAGAATGAGAATCTTCATGCGCCGGCCCCGGTGATCTTGGGGGCAAAGCCGCGCCGCGAGGTTTTCGCCATCGTCACCTCAGGCGGTCCTTCACGCGCAGGATCGGGGACTCGAAAAACCGGTAAGAAAGCGCTGCAATGCCGATCGACACGCCGATGCGCAGCGGAATGACCAGGATCCAGGACGCAGCCGCTTCACCCAGCAGGCGGTGCAGTGGAAGACGGTTCACAAGCGAGATCATGCCATCCTGAAGAAGGTAGACCCCATAGCTGATCCTGCCTATGTAGCGCAGCGGTCCGATGCTGAAGGCCTTCGCCAGAATCGAGGACTCATCGCGCAGAAGAAGCAGCAGCAGGCCCGCAAAACCAATGGCGAGCGACGTGAATCCAAACACCACGTTGCTGCCGAAGATCACGTCCCAGCTATGCCGGAAGCCGAGAAACGCCGTTCCAATTCCCACGGCGAAGGCTGTTGATCCGATCCACGTCATCATCCGGGTGCGAACGGCGTATCGGAAAACCAGCAGGGCGGCAAAGCTCCCTGCAACCAGCCCGTCTAAATGAAATTGCGTTTCGGTGTAAAGCTGCTTATAGGTAAACGCCTGGTGCAATCCCCAGAACCGAATCGCCGGCTCGGCCAGGAAAACCGCCGGCAGCACCCAAACCAGGGAGCGCCGCGGGAGCAAAAACACCAGAAATGGCCAGACAAAATAGAAGTGCTCCTCGATGCACAACGACCACGTTGGCCCCAGGCTGCGCGCAGTAAACCAGGGGGTATAGTTTTGCAGGAAGAAGACGTGCTGCAGCCAGTTCGTCTCCCTTCCCGACAGATCGTGGCGAAGGATCGTAAAGGCAATGAGCAGAACCGCGAAATAGAGCGGCCAGGTGCGCAGGGTGCGGCGGAGCACAAAAAGTCCGAGACCGCGTGGCCCCGGCTTGGTGCCCAGCAGGATCTTGGTAATCAGAAAGCCGGAAAGAACGAAGAAGGCGTCCACTCCGATCCATCCCAGCGAACAAACGTACGCCACCGCGACCGGCAGCTTCAAATCCACCATGTGGTTCATTAGAACCAGAAGGATGGCCAGCGCCCGCAGCCCATCCAGTTGGGGGTAGAACCGGCGCGCTTCCGGCTCCTTGCTCGTTTGTATCGGGGCGGAGCCGCTCGCTTGTTCCCTGAGTTCGGGGTCGGGAGCGCTCGGTTGTACCGAAGATTTCAGATGCGGCATAGTCGGAACCGTTGAGTCTGCTGGACAGTCTTGCGGATCTTCAGAATGCAATTCCGGTCGCGAATACGAATCGCCCGGCAGATTCCCATCGCGGAGCGCGATGCAATTATTGCGCGGCCGAGGCCGCTTCCATCGTCTCGCGCGGCCTCACAGCCATGCGGCGCAGCACCCACTTCCGGGCGGGGGTTTCAAGAAAGTAAAAGCTCAGCACGCTCAGGCCAATGCAAGTACTCAGGTAACAGGGGTACCAGATGTGGATCCCCTGCGCAGGAAGTGCCCTCACGAAGTACCACCAGACGGGAACGTGAATCAGGTAGAGGCCATAACTTGCCTCGCCAAGCACCACCAGCCAGGAAACGCTGAACGCTCGGGCTATCAGGGTGTCCGAACAGGAGAAGGCCCAGATCGTGCAGGCGAAAACCGGGGCCAGTAGCCCGTCGTGCACAAAGACAAATGGGATGTGAATCCCCACATTCACCACTACGAGAAAATATGCGGCCAAAGCAGCCAGCAGAACCCCATAGACCTGCCATGGCCTCGCTGGCGCCGGCCGCGGGCGCTCCTGCTGCGCCTGCTGCCAACGGGCCAGAAGTACTCCCAGCAGGAATGTTGAGAGATGAAAGAGGGGAAAGTAACCGGAAAGAAGTTTGTCCAGATGCAAAGCAACTGTTCCAACGAAAACCAGGCCGGCAGAGTAGATCAGAAACGCAGCCAGCCACAGTTTCTTTCCCTCTAACCTCCAGAGCGCGGGCGCAAGCAGGGGGAAAAGCGCATAAAACATGGCTTCCACTGAAAGCGACCAGTTGGGAGTACAAATGATGAGCAGATGAGGCGTCCACGCCTGCAGCATGGACATATCGAACAGGAACGTTCCTGCGGTCTTGAGGATAGCGTGTCGCAGGCCCAGAGATGCGCTGCGCAGCAAAACAACGTTGGGCGTATCCAGGACCAGTGTGGCGAAAAACAGCGGATAGATTCGCGCAAAACGTGCCGCCCAAAAACTGCGCCGGTTCACCGGTTTGCCGGGGCGCAGGTAGACAACCGCCAGAATGTATCCGCTGAGAAAAAAGAAGAAGCTTACGGAGACGGGCCAGATGGAAAGCCATTGCGCTCCAACCCTGCCCGGCGGATAGCCGGGAAGCGCGGTGGGCAGCGTATGGTAGAACATCACAAACAACGCCGCAAAAAACCGCAGCGACGTTAATGGATGGATTCTTCCCGTTCGCTGGTTCGAAGCTGGCAGCAAGGAGTGTCCTTAAGGTTCAGATCGACGTGTTGCCCGGCATGAATGCGGTGCGGGATACACCTGAGAGTATCCACCTTTTCCCCTGCCGGATCAGCCGGGAACCGGCTCGCTCGCATCGGGTCAGCGCGCTGCGCTGTAGCGCATAGGCCGGGACAAATTTCGGATTGCCTGAGTGGGTCGTAGCGCGGCGCCTCTTGGCTTTACCGCGGCCAGAGAAAAAGCCAGCAGGATCACCATGAATCCCTGTCCGGTTGGCTGCTCCAAAACGTTCAAAATGATCCCTGTGATCATCAAAGGGGAAAGCAATATGGCGAGGGGCTCTCCTTCACGTGCTCGCGCAACCGCGCCGCCTAAGATGTACAAACCCAGGATGAGCCGGAACAACGCGAAGGCAAGACCTGGGTAGGGTCCAAACTCGATAATCATGTGATCGAGCTCGTCTTCGCCCGCCGCGAACGACGCGGTGCCTTCCAATAGCGTCGTAATCGCGGGGGCGCCGCGGCCCATGCCGATTCCGATCGGGTTGCTTGAGTAATCGGTCTCTTCTATTCTCGTCAGCAGCGGGGTTGCGACACGGTGAGCAAGCACTGCCTTTATGCTGCCCCCTCCTTCCACCTCGTCTGCCCCCTGAAAGCGCTCCGCCATCGTGCTCGTGGCCCGGGAAAAAACCGGCAGGAGCGAAACCACGAAGAACATCGCCATAAGCGGAACGGCAATCTTGACCATCTTCAGGAACTGGGACACCCCGAACATTCCCGCAACTCCGGCAGCAACCACGACCGTCGCCAACTGAACAACGTAACTGCGCGACCCCACCATCGGAACCGAAAGAATCAGCGCCGCCGTTGCCGCCCACAAAAGCCATTTCTTGGCCAACTTATCGTTCACTACGCCATAGAGGAGGAATACCGCAACCAGAGGGCCGTAAATGGCCGGTCCCGACACAAAACTGAAGGTGCCTGACGCTCGCACGTGCCCGCCCGCGTAGCCAATCTGTTCGGCGCCCGCATAGGCGCCTGCGTTCAGGAACGAGTGGGCGGGCGTAATATATTGGGCGATCTCCAGCACCGTCTCAGGCAGCATGAGCCACAGCGTGCACGCCCCGAATTTACGCAGATCCTCCGCGTCCAGGTTCTCTCCCATAATGAAGGCCACGGGAAAAGGCAGCAGGTAGGAACGCAATCCGTAAACCGCCGCAACCCAGGGATTGTTGCCCACCACGGCCTGGAGGAAGCACAGGCCGATCAGGCCGGCCGAAAGAATGCTTGTAACTATAGACCATTTTTCCGGCCATTTGTTGGTGCGATACGCCTCCAGAATGATCAGCATCGCCACCGGATCGCGCACCAGGAGCAGCGGCGCGGAAAGCTGCGGAACGATCCATTTGCGTAGCGCCCCCTCGAAGATCAGCAGCAGGAAGTACGCCCAGAAAAGTTTCTTCAGCGTGGGCATCCGTCTGTAATAGCCATTTGGATCCTGCCAATGTCCTACTAACATGAGGCAATCCTCGAAGTGTCCGTGCCTTCTCGCCGTATTTCTGTTTCCTCAGGGCCGCGCATGCCTTCGCGCTCCCGCGATCCTGCCAGACTGGACTCAATGGGATGTTGGCGTAACCCTGCCGAAGCCGATGGCGCTTTCCTTCCGGCTACCCATTTTGCGCGCAAACGGTTAATGGGATGGTCATAAAACTTCCAAATCAGCAGCGACGATCCCAATACCAGGACCCAGGCGGCGCCAACGTTGATGAACCGGACCATCGTTGTGCCGGGGCGCGATCCCAACGACATTTCGCCAAGCCAGTGGAGCAAATAAATGATATAGGACAGATCGCCGAACATTCCGTCGCTCGTAAATCCAGGCTGCCTTGTCGTATAGAGAGCAAAGGGCGTCATCATAACGGCGAGCGCCGCATTTGTGGGGTCCGTATACTTCCAAAGCGGCCCGGGATGCGCGCCTACCAGGAGAATTCCTCGCCAGGGCGAGAAAAGGCAGCCGATGATGACGGCCGAAGTAATTGCCAGAGATGCGAACGACAACTTACCCGCCGGCCGCCAATCGACAGAAGCCGCGGTCATGCCAAGCATAAAAAAGATCAATTGGCTCGTGACAAGAAACTGGAGACCAGCAAGCAGCGAAACCGCTGACACCGCAGCGGCCCCCAAAATAGTCAACACTGCTGGAACTTTGCGCCGCGCAAGAAACCAAACGATGAACGGCGCCAGGATATAAAACTGTACTTCGAAATCCAGCGACCAACCCGGCCCAACCGGGCGCTTCAGCAGCGAATCGTAACCCACCAGGAAAAGATTCGAGAAAATGGCATGAATCCGGTCGCTTGAAGAAAAGTAACTTGAAAAAGTTCCGTTAAACCAATAGAACGCCAGCGTAAGCGTCGTAACCAGCCAGAATGTAGGCAGCAGCCGCCATGCCCTGGACACAATATATGTGAAATACGGCTGGCGCGTTGCGGAATACCTGCCGGCATACATCCTGTATATCCAGAAACCGCTCAGGCAAAAGAAGACATACACTGCGGCGCCGCCCAAGGCCAGGCGCGACGTGTGATGCACGAACACGACCAGCGCCAAAAAAAGCCGGAATAGTCCGGGACCGGTAATCTTTTTCAGCATTTCTTGTCCTAAGTTGCGAATCGCTGATCGGGTTTCGGCTCACTACTGGCCTTGGGAACGATGCGCGGGCGTGTTACGGCCTCCACCGTCTCCGCCAGGTGCGCGCGATAACTCTCCCACGACATCTTCGCCGCGGTCGTTTGTGCGTTGCGCGACATCGAGGCCAGCAGTTCCCGGTTGCGGTCAAGGGTATTCAGTCGCTCGGCGATCGCTTCCGAGTTGCAGATCGGCGTCACGAACCCCTCCACCCCGTCGCGCACAAATTCCAGCGTTCCCGTGTTGGGAGTGACAATCACCGGTAGGCCGCACGCCAAAGCCTCCGGCACCACCAGGGCGCACCCTTCCGCCAGCGAAGGCAGCACCAGAACATCCGCTTCCCGCATCAGTTCCAGCACCCAGAAATGCGCCAGGGCTTCGAACCACCGCCAGCGTTCGCACGCCGCATCCACGCGCCGATTCGCCGCGATGCGCCCTCCAACCAGCGTCAGTTCCACTTGCGAACCCAGCATCTCAATCGCATCCAGCAGATAGCCGATGCCCTTGCGCTGCGACAATGCGCCCACAAAGAGAACCTTCAACGGCCGGCTTGTGTCGCTCCCTGCCGGCTTGCGTGGCCGCACCGGCGGCGCTCCGTAGCTGACCACGCGAATCCGCTCCTCCGGAACCACTCCCTGGAGCGTGTTGCGAACGTGCTGGCTGGGCACAAGAACATGATCTGCCAAGCGGAGCTCTTCGTCCTTCCACGCCATGTGCTTTGGCGAGTCCTTCAGCTTGGGCAGAAGATCGGCAAACTCTGGATTCCGCTCTGCTTCCTCTGAAAGAAGTTTGTGCTCCCAATGCCAATAGCTGCTCGGCAACTCGTAGAGCGCTGCAACGCCCCGCCTCTTGGCCTCGCGGAACGTTTCCAGCGCGCCTCCTTCATAGGCATACACGGCATCGAGCGGCATCGCCTTCACCCGCTGCGCCACTTTCCCGTCGAAATGCCGGTACATGCCGATAATCGAGAACGGCCGTTCCCCGGAACAGAGCAGATCGTTCAGAAAAGAATTCCGGGCGCTCAGCCGCACGATCTCTCTTGAGGGAACGCACTTTACGCGCTCTCTCGGCGCTTCGGGAAACGCGCGCTTGGCCAACTGAGCTCGCAGCCCAGAAGGCAGCATCCGGTTCCACTTCGATTCCGGATTCCAGGCCAGCGTCGTCCAGAACTCCGCCAGCATTCCCTGCTCAACCAGGCCTTCGAGCGCATTGCGGACATTCTGGTTCCCGGTAGGGTGCGACAAAAGTACCCGCAGGCTTTTCTCCGCCCGCTTCTCGCTGTTCACGGAATGGTTCGCCGGCGCGCTCACGGCCGTCCCGCGGCAGTGCCCTTCCCGCTCACCGCCTCTCCTGCACTGCGCTCCGGCTTTTTCATCCCGCCAAGCCAGCTCTTTACCTGGTCCTTCAGCCGGATCTTTACCCTTCGCATCCTCCGTACGATCGGATTAAATCCTGCCTCGGCAAGAAAAATCGCCGCCGACAACGCAACGGAATCCCCCAGCTCGCGCAAGCGCGCTTTATAAATGGCGCGCTCCGTCTCGCTGAACAGCGGCGAATCCAGCGCATCCGCGAATCCGGCGGCCCGCCTGCGCATGTTCTTTCTCAGGATGCCGGTGCTCCATCCCCGCCGGATGTACTCCGGCTCCAGCGTTCCCATATACACCTTCGTGACGCACTCGATCTCCGCAACTTTTCGTTTGAATCGCGCCTGCCCGCTATCGTCCCACACGCGGTAACTCGCCAGCGGCTCCGCGGCATACACGTTGCCCCACCCCAAAATCGCCATCCTCACCGACAGGTCCCAATCCTCCGCGGATTTCCAGGAAGCATTCGCATGGTAGTAATTCGCCTGCTTCAAGGCCGCGGCGCGAAAGAGAATGCAATTCGCGGCCACCCGGTACCCCTGGGCACTCTTCCTCAGGGATTCTTCCGCGTCTTCGTAAACCGAAGACCGCTGCAGTCTCCTTACTCTGGTCCGTACGCCCCGGCTGTCCATCTCATAGACTTCGCCGTGCCCGTAGCCTGCCTGAGGATACTTCGCCATCAGACCGGCAAGCGTCTCGATGAACTGCGGTTCCATCTTGTCGTCTGAATCGATCCGCGCGATCAACTCGGTGGAGGGCTGCGCCAGCGCCCAGCTCAGGTTCTTCGCAATTCCCTGGTTGGTTGAATGTCGGTAATAGCGGACTGTGGAATGACGCCTGCAGAGCTCCTCCATGACCGTTTGCGTGTTGTCCGTGCTGGCATCGTCCGAAACCCAGATCTCCCGCACCGGATACGTTTGCGCAAGAACCGATTCGACGCATTCGACAAGATACTGCGCCTGGTTGTACGTTCCGATGCACACGGAAACCGAGGGCGCGTCGTCCGTTGCTGAGCGTGGAAGGCTTGCAGTGAATGTCTCTTCGCACATGAATATCGCCGGGGGTTCTTCCTTCAAAACTCAATGCCGATGACACTTTCGATCATCGATCGTCCGCGCCGGAACCTCCTCTTTTGAAGATGCACCTGTTGAGAACGCAAACAAAATGCAATAGCTTGGAGTCCGCACGGGCTTGAAAACCGCAGCCCTGCAATTTGGCATCATTCATCGGCCTTACCCGTCACTGCCAATGGGCGTAAGCAGGTGAAGACCGCCTCAACTCAAGCGCAAGGTCTGCATCCTGCTCGTGAAACGCGCAAACGTCAAAGTAGTAAACCGCAACACCAAAAGCTCGATTCGAGGCCAGGTAATTGTGAAGATCGGTAAGGATGTTCAACTGCTGCGCCTTAGCGTGAATCAGAAAATTTCCGTAATTGTCGTAGTAAATGAAATCGGAATACCCGGCATCAATGAGTGCGCCGATGGTATCCAGCCCAGCCTTGGACTCGGCGGGCCTGAGACCAGGATCGTATTCAAAGAAAATCACGGGCTTTGAGCCACGGATGAAATCAAGGGACTGCCGGAGGATGTCGAAATCGAAGCCTTCCGTGTCCGTCTTCAAAAGCTTCGCCTGAGAAAACTCCGGATGATCCTCAAGGATGCTGCGTAAGCTGCGAAGCTTGATTGAGCCCTCATCATGAATCGCCGCCGTTAAGGATGCATTGCGCCCGCGGTCAACGATCAAAGCCGGATCTACCGCTTGCCCTTCGGCGCCCACGAAGCTCTTTTCTATCGCGATCCCTGCTCCCATAACCGCTGCATTTTCTGCGAGAATTGAAAGCAGTTCCGAATCCCCCTCGATGCAAAGTACTGGAATATCGCCGGCCTTGCGGATAAGCGCGGCCGTGTCCCCGACGTTCGCGCCAATGTCGATTGCGTGAAGGTCTGGGTACTTCGCTCTTACCACCCGTGCGACGTCGCCAAGGGGAGTGTCTTGAAGCTTGAATGCGCGCTTGTACATCGGGAGGCGGCTATTTACGGGCAGCCGAATCCGGTACGCGCCAATCGTGTCGTACCGTTTCCACACCTTACCCGCGATTTTCTTAGCCACGCTCTTCGCTGAACGAATTGGACGAACCATGTGTTGAAGCTCCGTCATCGATTCCCCGTACGACTTCTTGCCCGGAATTTTCCTCTTGCGGTTGAAAAACCCAGGGCCATTTCAGATTATTTCGAGGTCAATCCGAATGCCGCCCTTGCCAGCTCCTCCATGTATGCGGCAGATTCCCACGTCGCGCAGAAGACTCTCCCCGCCGCGCAGCGGTGATCCGCGTCGATGCGGGCCAGGTGCCGGCAGGGATGGCATTCCGCGCGTGACGCAACCACTCGCTGCGAAGGAAAACCGGGGTGCACGGTCATTCCCGCTTTCATCTCCGTCAACATCACGACGGCCCGGTCTTTCCACATCTGCGCCAGATGGGAAGGAAAGCTATCGACGCAGAAAACCGCCGTCGCCGATGCAATCAACTCGCAGACCTCTTCCGGAGGATTTCCAAACCGGATGACCTTCAGCCCCTCCCGCTCGTAGTCTCTTGCGAAATCGTCCTTCTCGTGAAACGCAAACTCCGCATGGGGCAGAACCCTTGCCGCAACCTCGGGCGGCATGATCTGGTGCGCCGATCCCGAAGGAAATACCACGTTCCGGTTTCCCGCCGCCTTCTTTCCAAACATTTCCAGCACGCGCAAGTGAATGGCGTCAAAGTCAACCTGCGCTTCTTTCCGGTACTCTTCTGGCGTCACGTTCCGAAACGGCCGCAGCCCCTGCATCTCCATGAAGCCCTGGTACTCGTAAACATATTCCCGGCGCGGGCGCGAAAGGCGGCCCGTAGCGATAGCGACCAGAAATCCCAGGTCATTCACTTTGTCTTTGAGGGATGGCTTGCTTCGCGACTCCCGCAGGATCCAATAAAACGGCGAGTAATATCGCTTCCCCGCAAGCATGCCGGGCAGCAGGTGACGCAGGCCCAGGTGGCTCATTTCGATGTCGGCCGGACCGCCGGCCTCTACATCGAAAGGACCGTCAAACAGGCGCTGCGCCAGGGGGACGAGAATCTTGGGAGGATAAACGACATGTCGCTCTCCGGGCCGGATTCTCGACAGCGTCGCCAGCGCCATGAGTCTCATCCACGCGTCGCCGAGGCCGGCAATACGAAAATCGATTCTCAAGCTATCTCCACACGACCATCGCCGGCTGTCTTCTTGGTTGAAAGGCCTTTGCTTGACCTGCACGTCTTCCATCCCGCAATCGTGCCGCGAGCTGAAGCAGCGGTCTTTTGCCAGGCGCGGCGAACTCCGATCCGCGGACTGGAAAGAAGTCCTTTCAGTAATCCGCAATAACCGTTCCAAACCCCAATCAGCAGCGCATACGGCAGCAGCACCGTCCGTCCCGCCGGCCGCAAATACTCCAGCAGCGCCAGAGTCATATTATGGATTTCATTCTCGTACGCCAGTGCATTGAAGCTGGCGCGCTGGTCCTCGTCATGGCGCGGGGCTGGAAAATGATCGACGAGGATTGTGGGATCGTAAGCCAGCCGCTTGCCTTGCGCGCGCAACTCGAGGCATAACTTGAAATCGCAATGACATTGTGCGCCGGCTCCGCGCAGCCGCGGGTCCATGCGCAGCTCCCCCAATGCCGTCCGGCGAAACGACATGTTCACGCCTTTCAGGCAATCCACCTCGCGCCTCGGGCCCCCTCCTTGATGGTGGTATCCGAACGTGCGGCCGTACCAGCGGACCTTTCCTACCACCGGCGCATAGCCTTCGTCCCATGCGCCTTCTTTTTGCAGAATTCGGTCCCTTCCGCCCAACCCGGCAAGGTCCGGCTCATCCTCGTAAACCTGCACGATCCTCCGTGTCCAGTCCGCGTGCGGCACGGCGTCATCGTCGGTTAGGGCGATCGTGTCGCTTGTCGCCCGGTCCAGTGCCCGGTTCACGGCTTCCACCATCCCCGGCCGCTCCACGAGTTCCAATTTGAGCGGCAATGTGGATGAGAATTCCTGTGCCGCTCGCAGTGTCGCATCGTCGCCTTTGCGCGCAACCACGATCACTTCATCCGCTTTGCGGTCCTGGTTGACCAGCGCTTCCAAAGCCCTGCGCAACTCTGCCGGGCGGCGGTACGTCGGAATGGCAACAGTCAGCGTCACCTTCGGCAGTTCCTTACACAACCAGAATGGGCGCCCGGTACGGGATGGAGGGCTCAGCACAAGGGCCGCACGGGACGCGGAATTGGCGCCTCGCCGCGAAGGGTCTTGAGAGGCGTCCCCCCTAGACCTCTGTAGATCCCCTGGGCGCTGGCTTGGTTCGCCACCCTGAGGCAGGGTGGGCGGCCTGATCGCATCCGGATGGAACGGTTCGAGCGATTGTGCCCGGGCGCCCGGTTCGCTGCTTATTGTCCGTAGGAAGTCTTGTAAATCGCGACCGAAGTGCCGATACCAAGGGCGGAATTGATGGCCTGTTCGGCCACCAGCCGGCTATTGCTCGTCGGCACATAGAGAATATCCCCGTCTTTCAGGGCTACGTCCGGCGCCTTGCCCTTGTAAATCAGGTTCACGGGAACCGTAATGGCTTCTTTCCTGCCGCCTTCCAGCGTCCTCACCAGTTGCACGCGTTTCAAAGCGGCGGCGTGCCCGCTACCCCCGGCAAGCGCCATTGCCTCCTCCACCGTCAGAGAGCTGCGCCCATCCAGCACATAGCCGCCGGCGTGATTCACATCGCCCAGTACGTAGACGATGCCGGCCCTGGGAATCAGGATGGAGTCGCCGGGGAAAATCTGCGTGTCCGGAATCACTGGCTTGAGGGCCTCCGGATTGTACTCCACCGTGACCTGATTCCCAGGATCGCTGCGGTGGGTAATCACAACCTTCGAGGCAGACAACTGCGTCACGCCGCCCGCCGAGGCAATCACGTCGTTGAGCATGCGCACGCCCAAAGCAGGGTACACCCCGGGGGTCTTCACCTCCCCATTCACCGTAATCCCCTGCGTTGCGTACTCGGCGATGAATACGGTGGCGTGCGATTCGGCGGGCTGCAGGATTTGCGCCTCGACAAAGCGTTTCTCGATCGTCGCGGCCGCCTCCTCGGCAGTGTCGCCTTCCACGTGTACGCGGCCGATCAGGGGAACGGTAACCTCGCCCTTCTCGTCCACCCGAAAGCGGCCGGAAAGGTCGGGATTCTCAAACATGGTGACTTCAATCAGATCTCCGGAGCTGATCTTCAGGGGCGGTGCGGCCGCCGGCATGGGGCCTGCTGATTGCTGGCCTCTCCCGGCCGCCGCTTGCGTGAAGAAAAGGATGCATAGCGCCGCCGCGCACGCAAAGAACTTCGCCATCTTATTCTCCCTTTTCCTTTTCCTCATCCTCTTCTTCATATCCATAGGCTCGGTCCGAAGCGGAAGGACTTTGCCGGTATCCATACCAATAGTTCTTGTTGGTTATGCCGTAGCGATAAGTGTAGAAGTTTTCCAGACGCATGTCGACATCGTTCACCACCACGCCGGCCACGGGCGCGTTGATGCGCCAGAGAAGATCGCGCGCCCGGATAAGTGCGCGCTTCCGCGTTACGCCTGCGCGGGCAATCAGCACCACCGCGTCCGCTCGGACGGCCATAGCATAAGTGTCCGAGACGGCAAGCAACGGCGCGGTATCGAGCACAATACGGTCAAACTCCCTTGTCCACTGGCGCATTTGCTCTTCCATGCGTTTCGAGGAAAGCATTTCCGCCGGATTCGGAGGCCGTGGCCCGGTTGGCAGCACATGCAGGGTGGGCAACTCCGGAAGCGGGGTAGGCAGCTCCCTGTGGGATCCCGGCTGCGATAGCACCGTGGAGAGGCCGAAGCCCTGCTCCGCTATGCCGAACACCCTGTGCAGGCTTCCCCGCCGAAGGTCGGCGTCCGCCAGAAGCACCCGCTCTCCACGTTGCGCCAGCACGATCGCAAGGTTCAGCGAAGTGGTCGTCTTCCCTTCCGATGGGAACGAACTAGTCAGTACAATCACTCGCGGCGGATTGTCGATCGACGAAAGCAGCAGAGAACTCCTCATGCTGCGATAGGCCTCGGCGACGCTCGACTTGGGATCCCACAGCGTGACCATCTGCTGCGGGGCGCGCGAAGTTCCGGCTGCCGGCTCTTCAATCTCGTCCCCCCGGCGCTTTGTTTGGCCGTACGACATGTGCGGTATGGCCGCCAGCGAAGGCAGCATCGACGCGCTCTCCACTTCTTCCGAAGTCCGCAGCCGGTCGTCGATCGATTCGATCAAAAAGGCCAGAACGCATCCAAACAGGATACCCCCAAGAAACCCGATCGTCAGGCTGGCGCGTTTCCGCGGGGCCACGGGAATGAAAGGTATCTCGGCGCGATCCAGAACCGTGATGTTCGCCGCCGAGAGGCCCGCCGTAACGCTCGCCTCTTTGAGCCTTAATTCCAAAGTGTCGTAGAGACTGCGCGTCAGTTCCGCCTGGTGGGCCAGAATTGTGTATTGCGCCGCACCTTCATTCAGGCGATAGGCTGCGTCTTCCTGCGTACCCAGGCGTTTGCGCATGGCCTGTTCCAGGGCCAGCGCGCTCTGGTATTCATCGCCCACTTCGCGCCGCGCGATCCCGACTTCGCTGTCGATCTGCGCCTGAACCTTATTGATCTGCTGCTCGAGTTGCTGCATCTGGGGATGCTTCTCGCCATACTTCACGGCCAGTTGTGCGCGCTGCGCCTGTAGATCGGTTAGTTCCGCGTGCAGCGTGCTCAGCGCCTGGTTGTCGCCCAGCAGCGCCACCATGTCCGGACTCAGCGAATTGAACTCGCGCATCCGCGCTTCTTTCATGATCCGGTCCGCTTCGGCGTCGTCCAGATCGCTGCTCAGATGTTCCAGCGTCTGGATGGTCAGGTTCGTGTTTTCGTCCGTGCCCACGATGTTGTGCGACCTTTGATAATCCGCCAGTTCCCGCTGCGTGTCCGATGCCTGCTGCTTCAAATCCTCCAGTTGCTTTTGCAGCCACGCCGAGACATGCATCGTGCGCTCGTATTTTGTCCGCAGATCTTCGTCCGCATAGGTCTCCGCCAGTTGGTTCACGATGTCGGTCGCCAGCTTGGGATCGCTGCCGCGATAGCGAATCTCGACGATCCGCGTATTCGCAATGAGTGAAACCGACAATCCGTGCCGGAGGAGCGAAATCATTGCGCGGCGCTCCCCCGGTGAAATCTCGCCGGGCGGCGTCGATGCGTTGTTACTGCCTTTCTTGTTGCCCGCGCGAATCCTGCTTATGAGATTCAGATTCTGCGCGGTTTCAAACAGCACCGAGTCGCTTTCGAGAACCTGAATCTGCGTCTGCAATTGGTCCTCGCTCCCCGACTCTTCATTGAAAAAGCTCGATAGATCGTTCGCCGGCGACTGTTGCGGATCGATTTCGACGTGTGAGACGCTTTCATAGACCGGCGTGGCCCGGAACGCGTACCATGCGGCGCCGGCAACGGAGAGAATCGTGATCGTCAAAATGGTGAAACGCTGCTTGGTCAGCACGCGCCACACATCGATGAGTGAGCGCCGCTCGCCGGCCGGCGGAGCAACTCCGCGGCTTTCTACCGCAGGGCCCGCCTGCGGCTCCGCCTGATGTTCAAGAGACATTGAAACTCCTATTGCACTTCCAGAGTAACTGTTTGCAGCAGTTGGCGCATTCCACCCCGCGGCCCACGCGAACAAGCCCTTGTCCTCGGCGTGGAACCAATGGCGGTCCGCTGCCGCCGATATGGCTCAAAAAAGGAAATCGCAGCTCCGGATTTACCGCAAAATAAATCGTCGCCGGTAGGCGCTGGATGCCCTGGTCGCAGAAATCCGCCACCCTTTGCTCAAGCCGGTTCAAGCCTTCGCGGCCCTGCCTTTACCGAACAGAACGCGCCGTTGATCGCTGCCGCCGCTTGCTGCATCGAAAATCGGCCGGCAAAACAACTTCGGGCGCGGGCAGCCATCGCCGCGCGCTCCGCGGGCGGCAGATCGAACCACCGCTGCAGCAGCCGCACCGTGCCTTCCAGCGTGTCGGCTTCCACCAGGCCCGCCCCGTCTTCCTCGATCTCCGGCCAAATGTTTACCTGATTGCTGATCAGAACCGGACGCTCTGCCGCCAGCGCTTCCACCACCGACACTCCGAGGTTTTCCTGGTGCGATGGCAGAATGAAGGCATCGCAGGCTCGCAGCGCGCCCCATTTTACGTCGCCCTCGATCCAGCCCGGCCAGCGCACCCTGTTGGCGACGCCCAGCCGCTCCGCCATGGTCATCAGCTTCGCTTGCAGCCCCGCCTGGTCCGGACCGGCGATGACCAGATCCACATCCGGGGCGGAGCCGGCAACCTTCGCAAACGCTTCAATCAGCAGATCGCAGCCTTTCTTGTCGTGGATGCGCCCTAGGAACAGCAAATAGCCGCGGCCGCGAAGCTCCGGAAATTTTCCGTAGAACGCTTCGATCTGTTCCCCCGGACCTCCCTTTGGTTTCTCCGGTTCCGTAATTCCAAACGGAACCACCACGCTGTTCCAGCCGCTGGGCCTGAAGCTGGTCTTCGCCAGATCCCGCTCCGTCTTCGTGGTGAAGAAAACACAATCTGCATGGCGCAGGACCGCATACTGCACCGGCCAGTAAAGCAATTTCTTGATGTACTTGAGCGGATACCTCCGGTTGAACCAGGGATCGAGCGCCCCGTGCGGAAAGATTCCGTAGGGCTTCCCCATCCGGCGCGCCGCAATATACAGCGCCAGGCCAGGAAAAGACCATATCCCATTCATCACGATGGCATCGTAGCGGCCGGCATTCTTGCGCAGCCATCGCCACAGCCGCGGCGAAAACGCAAACCTTCCCAGATAGGATTCGCCGAGCGCATGCACGGGACACGCAATGCCGCTCAAAAACTCCGCGCCCGGAGGATCGAGGCAAACCGCCTCAACGCCGGTGCCGGCGGCGCGTGTGGCTTGAATCAGTTGCCGCACTGCCTCCGGCGGCCCTCCGGCAGCCGGAGAAAAACTGTCGATCATATGCAATAGGCGCATGGACGAGCGTGTTGCCGCCGGCGGCCTTCGCTCAAAATGCCTTGCGAACTGTGCCTCGGCCATTCTTTTTCACCCCTTGTCCAGCCCTTGCGGCAAGGTCGCTGCGAGCCGGCCGGAACCGCGGAAACCGGCCTATTTGGATGCTGCGAATTGCGCGTAAGCCCCGAACATGGCCTCGGGAGCCGGGCCATCGCCCGCGAAGTGGCGATTTGGATATCCGGCGGTTGTGAGAGCTCCGGGCGTCAGTGGCTCCAAATCGTTCAAGTCCACTTCCACGGCATAACTCTGCATGATGTGTTCCAGCGTCAGAACCACGCGGAAGCCATTCTTGCTTCTCACTACAATCCCCTCAAAGCCCGCCAAAGCGCCCGACCGGATGCGCGCCCGCTGACCCGCCGTCATCGGGGGGTGCGGTTGCGCAAGCCGCAGTCTCAGCCCGGCCCGCAGCGCATCGATCGTGGCATCCGGCAGAGCAGCCGGTTCGCCGCCCGTTCCGCCCACTACGGCCACTGCGCCCGGCACCGCCAATACGCGTCCACTTTCGTGGCGTGGAATGCGGATAAACACGTAACCGGGAAACAGCGGAAGATCCAGACTCACTCTCGACCCATCGGCCCATTTACGCTCCGAGCGGTAGAGGGGAAGGTAACACTCAATCTGCCTCTGGCCCAAATGCTGGGCGACCCGCTTCTCATGCCTCGCTACTGTATATAACGCGAACCACTTCGACGATTGCGGCGCAGCAGACAACGAATGCGGGGCGGGGTGGCGCGCAGTTCTCGCCCTTCCCTGTCTGCTTTCTGACATAGCTCCGCCCTCCTCACTTGGGTGAGGCGTTTTCCACACCCCTCTGTCCCCGTCCTAACAACCATCGATACGAAAGCTGTGGGCATGAAACAGCCAGCAATTCCAACTGCCCGGATCGAACCGCTCGTCAGCGCATGAAAGGCAGTGCTTTCACATTGTTTGAACGGCGTATTGCGCTCTTACTCAAGGCAATCCGGCTCTTTCACTATAACGTACGCTTCCAGCGGTCCACCATCTGAGTGGTGGATTACAGCGACTGCATGATTACGTTGCTTTTTGGGCGCACCGCCGGTTTGGCGGAAACGGAATCGTCCTGAGCCCTGCCATCTAAGCCAGCGTCGTAGCCGGCACGGGCACTGGCGCCGACACAGTACGAATGGCAACAAAAACTGCCTCGCGTTCGGCCAAATCGAGGCTGGCGGTCGTAAATCCTGCCTGCTTCCCATACGCCGCCGGTTCCTTTCGCCGTGTTGCCGGCATTGCGCCGCCCCCAAAAGCCTGCGCTCCCTGTAAACCTGCTTTTTCTTGCTTCCACTGCCTCGCGGGAGGCTATACTTTTGGCGTTCCCTGTGGGGATTTTGGGGGCGGGTTCGATGCAATTTGCCGCTTCCCCTCGTCACGGTAGGACTCCTCTTTTTTTGAAACTCTGCCGCCTCGGTCTACGTCGAAGAAACGCATGGAAAGGGCCTCGACGCATACCTTTTCTTGCAACACCGGTTGCGCTGCTTCCCGCGACGGGCTATGTTTTATCCGGGATGAAGTGGAGCAATTCTCCGGACCGCGAGCCTGGATAAGCAGGTGATCCAGGTCCTCCTCTGGGGGGTCCAAACGCGGCTGGGAATCCACGGTTCCAACCGGAGCAAGGGAAGAGCATCTGAAAGCAGTTGGAGCGCTTATGAAAGCGTACCGTGCAGTCCTATATGCCTTGGTTTGCGTCCTCGCTGCTCCGCTGGCCCTTGCGCAAACTCAGCGGGCGCTGCTCATCGGCATCGACACGTATCAACCTGCCGGTACCACGGCGGATCATCCCGCCGGCTGCATCTACGGCCGCTGCGAGCTGGGAACTTTCGAGAATCTCGACGGCTCCGTCAACGACGCCGAGGCCATGGCCGACCTGCTTACCAGCCCCAAATTCGGCTTCCCGGCCGCCAACATTGTCCTGCTCACCGATCCCGCTCCGCCTCATCCCAGTCCCGGTGTTGTCATCCTTCCCGCCTCGCAGACTACGCGCGACGGCATCCTCGCCGCCATGCAGAAATACCTCGTCGACGTGCCGCAGAAGGGCGACACGGTAGTCTTTTACGACGCCAGCCACGGCTCCTTGCGCGTCAACAGCAAGGGCAACAAGCTCACTGTGTTCGTCAATGGCCAGTATGTTCACGCCGACACTACGCTCGTTCCCTCCGACGCCTACAAGGGCGGCTTCGACGTCCGCGACCGCGAGATGACGCACATCTTCAACGCCGCCCTCGACAAGGGCGTCCATCTCACTGTCATCTTCGATAGCTGCCATTCCGGCGGCGTCAGCCGCGGCATCGGTCCGGTGTACCGCGAGCGCGAGCTCGCCTTCGACCCCCGCGACATCGATCAGGCTCCCGACACTCTGTCCAACGGCCAGCCGGTTCCTCCGCCAACCGAGCGCGCCGGCAACCCCGCCCTGGTCTTTTCTGCCGCGCAACAGGATCAAACGGCCAAGGAGATGCCGCCTTCCAGCACAGCCGGCTCCGAGCCGCACGGCGCCTTCACCGCCGCACTGCTTCAGGCCCTCCAGGCCCTGCCCGCCGACACGCCCGCCTCCATTGTTTACGAGCGCGTGAAAGCTGTCCTCGAGGGCAGCAACGTCCCCGATCAGGAACCCGACCTCGATGCCACTGCCGCGCGTCGCCAGCAGCCGCTCTTCGGTGGCGCCGCGGCAAAGTCCGGCAAAATTCGCGCTGCCGCCCTCGGAACCAATGACGACGGCACCATCTCGCTCGACATCGGCCGCGCCTCCGGCCTCGGCGTCGGCACCGAATTCACTACCACCACGCCCAACAGCGCCGGCCAGAACGTTCGGCTGCGCATCGCCAGCCTCGATGGTCTCGCCCGCTCCTCGGCTCAGGTAGTCAGCCCTGCGGGCGCTAAGGTTGCTCCCGGCGACCTTTTCGAGCTGACCAAATGGATTCCTGCCGATAACCCGCCGTTGCTCGTCTGGCTCTGGCCCTCCAATCTCTCCCAGGACCAGGTCCTCGCTGCGGCGGCGCAGGTGCAAGCCTCCGGAGCCGCGCTCGTCGCCGATCCCGCCGAACAGCAGTGGACCCATGTCCTAAGCTGGGACGGAACAAATTGGACGCTGCAAAAGGCTGGCGCCGCCGCTCCGGTCAGCCTGGGCGCTCCGCTCACCGCCGATGCCATCAGGCAAAACCTTCCCCTCGGCGCCAAACTCTGGGTCAACCTTCCGCCGTCGCAGGAGTTGGCCGCAAAACTCAAGCCCTCCGGCAGCGCGAGCGCCGTTCAGTCCGCGGACAATCTGGCCGCCGCCCATTACGCGCTCACTGGCGTCCTCACTGCCGATGGCCCCGCCTACGCCTGGTATCACAAAAGCGAGCTCGCCGCGGGTCCGCCGTCTCCCAACGCTCCGCCTCACAGTCCCGGCTGCTCGGCCTCCTCGCAGTATCCCGTGCGCACCGATTGGGTGCCAGTCACCAGCGTCGCCATCGATGCCGCCGGCACCAAGCTCAACAACTATGCCTCGCTGCTCGCCAAGGTGCACGGCTGGCTCCAACTGGCCAATAGCCCCGCCGACGCCTCCATCGATGAGTTCTATTCCTTGGCCCTCATCCCTTCCTCGGCCACGGCTCCGCTGCCTTCGAACCAGACAACCCATCAGGGCGATCTGCTCAAAATGGCCCTCGCCTCCACAGACCGCGTGATCGATCGGCGCTGGGTCTATGTCCTCGACATCGACTGTCATGGCCAGGGAACCGTTCTTTATCCGCGCGACTACTCTGAAAACCAGTTTCCCAACGATGCCGACAATGGCCTCCAGTTTTTCCTGCCCGGCGCGCCGGTGCTCCGCATCGGCCCGCCCTACGGCGTCGACACATTGATCTTGCTCAGCACGGCGCAGCCGCTCGCCGACCCCTACGTGCTGAATTTTGAGGGGGTCGCTTCGCGCGGCACGAGGGGAGTGGCCTCGCCCCTGGAGCGGCTCTTGAATCAAACCAGTGGAGGAACCCGCGGATTCTCAGGCGAAGTCCCCACTAATTGGGGCATTGGGCTAATGACCGTTCACAGTGCTCCCAATAGTGTGCCAAATTAGGTTCGGTGCGCCGGTCGAGCGGCCGGCGCATCCGCTTTCCGATCCCCAGGCTCAGACGCAGTACCTGGACTACGACACCGGCGGCAGGCGCCTTCGCTATGCCGCAGACAGTTCGATAGAAGAGCAGCTCGAGCTCCCAAAAGCAAAAAGGGAGAGACGAACGCTCTGCATGGTAAGTATGCTAGTTACATCCCGCTGCCGGGCGGGGACGGCGGCGGCTACAAGCAATCAATCGGAGGTCAACATGAACCGTGCGGCAAGGAAAGTGGCAATCCTGTTTCTGGGCGCCGGCGCGCTGGCCGCAGCTACGCTGCACGCCCAGAAATTCGGCGCATCCAAGGAAAAAGTCACTCTGCAGCGCAAGCTTCCCGCGCTGGTCCATATGCCGGGAGACACGATCAAAGTCACCGTCACGTCATCCAACGAGGATGGGACCCTGCCTTACGACTTTCAGGCGCTCCTCGAAACCGAGCTGCTCAAGGACGATCCCAATCTCCGCGAGGACGACAATCCGGCCACGCAGATCTTCTGCCAGATCACCGACTACTCCCACCCCGATCCCACGTATAGGACCAGAGCAGCGCCGGGAATCGCCTTCGGCTCGGGCGGAATCGACCTCACCAAAAGCGCCACAAAAACGGCCCAGTTTGAGCGCATCACCGGCCAGCTCAATGTCTCTTTCCAGGCCAAGGATGCGAATGGCCGCATGCTCATCTCCGACAACATCTCTTCGAGCTTTGACGGGGAATACGACAGCGAGGGGAATTCAACTTCCCATGGCATGATGGGCGAGCTTACCGGCAGGTTCTCACACATGAAGGGCGGGGCCAAGAGCGAAGATCTCAATCCTCCCACTCCCGCCGAACTGCGCTCGCGCCTGATCATCGATGCGGTCCAGCAGATTGCCGAGCACCTCGTCGACACCGATGAAACCGTCGACGCCTTTTTGGCGCGCAAGGATGGCCCCCTCGAAGAAGGCGACAAGGCTGCCGAGACCGGGCTCTGGGAACGCGCCCTGGAGACCTTTGAGACCTCGCCGCCCTTCTCCAAGCCGGAGGAAGACGCCTACAGGCTCTATGACATTGGCGTGGCCTATGAGGCGCTCGCTTATCAGGCCGATAATCAGAAGGCCACCATGAAGTACCTCGACCAGGCGGCCATCAACTATGGCAAGGCCATCGATGCCAAGCCCGATGAAAAGTATTTCCTCGAGCCGCAAAAGCGCATCGAAACCGCCATCGCTCATTACAAGGAGCTGGAGCAGGAACAGGAGGCAGCAGCTCGCGCCAAGGCTGCGGCGCAGACCGTCGCCAACAATCCGGCTCCATCGGGGAAGGGCCTCACCAATGCTCAGGTCATCGCCATGGTGAAGGCCGGCGTTGACGAAGCCACTGTCATTCACGCCGTCCGCGGGGCCGATGCCGTTAATTTCGACCTCACCGCCGCAGGCCAGAAAAATCTCGCCGGCAACGGGGTCAGCCAGCGCCTTCTCGCCGAGATGAAGGCGCAGGCCGCAAAAAAACCGCCGGCGCCCGTGCACAAGGGCCTGACGAACACGCAAGTCATCGCCATGGTGAAATCCGGTATGGACGACGGAACCATCGTTCAGGCCATCCACGGAGCCGATGCCGTTGACTTCGATCTGACGCCCACGGGCCAGCGCACTCTAACCGGCAGCGGCGTCAGCGCCCAAATCCTGGCCGCAATGAAGGCTCGATCCATGAGAAGTTCGGCGGCAACCACGAGGCATGTAGCCGAAAAATGAGTTCCCGCAGCCCATCCAGCCTCGCGATTCTGGCGCTCTTCACGGCGGCGCTCTTCGCGTATCCGCGCGCCTCCGCGCAGGGGATCCGTTGCGGCGCCGGTCAGGACCTCGTCGTCCAGGCCCTCGAGCTGATCGCTCCGCAAAGCGGTGACGACGCCTTTGAAGACGCACTGCAGCTTCTCAAGGCAGCCGTCGCCGAATGCCCCGAGCTTGGCGACGCGTGGTACTACCGCAGCCTCGTCGAAAAGCGCCTCGGTCACGATGCCCTTGCCAATTACTCACTCGGCAAGGCGCGCTTTAACGGCTCCGAAGCGCTCGATCAGGGCCTGAACCCACTGGTCCTCTCCACGCCTGCCTCGCGTGGCTTCGAAACCAGCCAGGGCACGACGCCCGCGCCCGCCGCACCTCCCGTAAAGCCCGGTCCCGTGCAGCAGAAGTGGGCGCTCGTTGTCGGCATCGGACAGTTTACCGACCCGCAGATTCCGCGCCTCAACTACACCACTTCCGACGCCAGCTCCTTTGCCGCTGCGCTCAAAGACCCCAACATCGGTGGGTTTCCCTCGGACAACGTCCACGTCCTAACCGACGGCCAGGCCACCACAAAGAACATCAAGGAAGAGCTGAATTGGATTGCGCGCCATGCGCAGCCCAACGATTTGGTCGTGATTTACGTCGCTACGCACGGCACGCCGCGCACCGTTGACACCGCCGGCGGAGCCAACTACCTCATCACCTACGACACTGAGGTCTATTCCAACGGATCCCTCGACCAGGACGCGCTCTACGCCACGGCGTATCCCATGGTCGAGCTGGCCAATGCCGTCTCCACGCGCATGAAGGCCCTCCGTACCGCCGTCTTTCTCGACACTTGCTACAGCGGCGGCGCGGCCGGCGCCAACGGATCTCAACCAGGCGCGGCGCTCGCCAACACCGCCCCCTCCGGCGCCATGCTCTCGCATATGACTCAGGGAACCGGCCGCATCGTCATGGCCGCCAGCGAGGTGAATGAGGAGTCCCTTGAAAGCAGCCAGTTGCATCACGGCTACTTCACGTACTATCTGTTACAGGTCCTCAAGAACGGTAACGGCGAGACACCCTTGAGCCAGGTCTACGCCACGGTCGCGCAGGATGTATCGCAGAGTGTCTCGGCGCAGGGGATGCACCAGCATCCCGTCATGAACCGCAGTTCCGAGCAGGCGGACTTTGCACTCCGATCGCCCGGCGCCGCAACAGCAAGCTCCCGGCCCTGACAAAATGCCGGGCGGGCAATCGATGGGCTCGGCATGATTCGCACTCTTACAGTCGCTGCTTCGGGAATCCTCGGGATCGCGCTCCTCAGCGGCCTGGCCCGCGCGCAAACCGGCGCCATCGCTCCGCAAATCGCTCTTCAGGAACAGAAGCTGGCCGATGCGCGCGCCTCCAACGACAAGCGCGCCGAGGCCATGGAGCTAAACTCCCTCGCCAACCTCTACCGCGATGCCGGAAACCTCGAAAAAGCGCTGGACTACTGCAACCAGGCGTTGACGCTGGAACAAAGCACTGGCTTCCGTCCCGGCGAGATGATGACCAAGAACGCGATGGGACGAATCTATACCGATCTTGGCCAGGAGCAAAAAGCCCTCGATCTCTTTAACGAACTCCTGCCCTACTTCCAATCGGGTCAGAATCGCCGGCGCGCCGCTTTTGTGCATAAGGAGCAGATGTTCACCATGGGCGAGGCCAGCACCCTCAGCAACATGGGCAGGGTCTATAACAACCTTGGCGACAGGAAAAAGGCCCTCGATTATCTGAACCAGGCTCTGCCTCTTTGGCAGGAATCCGGCAACAGCGCCGGCCAGGCGAGCACGCTCGACAGCATCGGCCGCGCTTACTCCGACATGGGCGACGCCAATCAGGCGCTCGACGACTTCAATCGTGCGCTGCCGCTTTGGAGAGTGGACGGCGATCAAGCCGGCGAGGCGCTCACGCTCAACGATATGGGCCCTGCCTACGCGGGCATCGGCCAGAAGCAGAAAGCGCTCGAAACTTATAATCAGGCGCTCGCCATCTGGCGCGAGCTCGGCAGCCGCCAGGGCGAAGCGCTCACCATTAACAACGTCGGTCGCCTCTACCGCGACCTTGGCCAGCACCAGACAGCGCTTGATTACTACAACCAGGCTCTGCCCATCTGGCGCGAGGTGGGCAACCGCAACGGCGAGGCGCTCGCGCTCAGCGATATCGGCCGCGCCTATGCCGATCTCGGTCAACCCGCCAAAGCCCTCGACTACGCTGCTAAGGCTCTACCCATCTTTCGCGAGACCGGCAGCCGCCGCGGCGAAGCCATGACCCTCAACAATATGGGCCGCGAACACTCCGATATGGGCGAGGCCCAGCAGGCGTACGAGCTCGACCTCCAGGCGCTCGCCATCTGGCGCGAGGTAAAAGATCAGCGCAACGAAGCGCAGGACCTGATGACCCTCGCCTGGGCCTACTCGGAAATGAAGCAGCCCGATCAGTCCTTGGCCAGCGCGCTCGCCGCCCTTGGCCTGGCAAAGGCCGTGGGCGATCCCGAGATCGAGGGCGGCATTGAGAACTCCATGATGCTCGGCTTCCGCAAGCAGCATCGCCCCGAGGAAGCCATCTTCTTCGGCCTCGAAGCCGTCAACTCCTACGAGCAGATTCGCAAAAACATCTCCGGCATGCAAAAAGAAGTGCAGGCCGGATTCGCTCAATCGAAGTCCGGCTCCTATCGCCTGCTCGCGGAGCTGCTGGTCGAGGCCGGCCGCCTCGGCCAGGCGGAGCAAATTCTCGATCTCCTCAAGGAGCAGGAATTCAAGGACCTCGTGCCCAGCGCGGCTCCCGGCGCCTCAGCAAGCATCGAACCTCTCAAGCTTTCGCCCGCGCAACTGGATGCCGAGAGCGCCTTGCCCGATCTCGAAAAGAAAGCGCGCGTCATCGAAGAGTCGAGCCTCGCCTACGCGCAACTCGAAGCCAAGGCCTCGCGCACCGCGGACGACGAAGCTCAGCTCAAAACGCTCGAAGCGACGATGCGGCAAACCAGCGATGAAATGCACGCCATTCTCTTCAACAAAGTATTCCCGGAGCTCGATGCGCAATCCGCGCCCGGCCAGGCCGCCATCGACTCAACAAAAAGCCTCCTTAAGGACTCGCTCGCCAAACTCGGTCCGGGCGTCATCGGCATCCGCCTGCTTCTCGGCCAGGATCATGCCTACGCCATCGTGATCACTGCCTCGTCGCGCACTCGGTTTGTGCTCAACGCCACAAGCGACGAAATTCGCGCCAAGGCCTTTGAATCGATCAAAGCCGTCGGATCGCCATCATCCGATCCCCGGCCGCAGTTGAACGAACTGTATGCAATGGTCGTCGCGCCTCTCGAACCCGAGCTCAAGAAGCTTGAATCCGATTCGGCCGCGAGCGGCGCCATCCCCACGCTCCTCTGGTCGCTCGACGACGCTCTTCGCTACGTCCCCATGGGCGCGCTCTATGACGGCAACCATTACATGGTCGAGCGCTTCCACAACGTTCTCTTTACTCCCGAGAGCTATGGCCACATGATCGAGTCCCCGCTCCAGAACAATACCCCGCCCAGCGCGCTCGCCATGGGACTCTCCAAAAGCTATGGCGGCCTTCCCGCCCTCCCCGGCGTCATTCCGGAACTGGACTCCATCGTTCACGACCCCTCCGATCCCGCTTCGCACGGTCCCATGCAGGGCAAGCTGCTGCCCGACGAGCAGTTCACCCTCGCCGCGCTCAAGTCCGATCTGGGCTCCGGCAACAGCTTCTCCGTCGTCCACATTGCCAGCCACTTTGTCCTCATCGCCGGCAGCGGCGACGAGCCCTTCCTCATGATGGGCGGCGACAACTCGGGCGACCCCAACGGATTCGAGTGGAATCTCTCCGCCATGGAGAACTCCCCGGTCGCCTTTCACGGTACGCGTCTGCTTACGCTCTCGGCCTGCAGCACCGCCAAGGACTACAAATCGCGCAACGGCCTCGAGATGGACTCGCTGGGCATGGTCGCTCAGCAGAAGGATGCCGAAGCCGTGCTCGCCACGCTTTGGGACGTGAACGACCTAAGCACCAGCCATATCATGAGTGACTTCTACTCGCGCTGGGTCAAAAACCCCGCCGGCGGCAAAGCCGAGGCGCTTCGCCAGGCCCAGCTCGCCTTCCTCCATGGCGGCGGAGCCGTGCCCGGCGGCGGAGCTGGCCGCGGCTTCGAGGCCGTCGGGCAAGGTCCGGTTGTTCAAAGCAGTCTCGGCTACGCGCATCCGTACTACTGGGCGCCTTTTGTCCTCATCGGCAACTATCAGTAAGCCGCCTCAGGTGGAATTGGAAGCAGAGCGATTCCAATGTAGGTGTATCCAGGACCAGCCAACCTGCCAACTTGCGAACGTGCGCGCAGGCGCACGCCAACTCGCTGTCTTTATTTCAACCGGTCTCTTGGTTGATCTGGATACAGCAACTCTGGAACCGCCTTAGCGCTGCTCACTCACATGGCCTCTCGCGCCGTAGGCGCACCGTTCGTTAGCCCCGCGCTTCAGCGTGGGGTGGAATCGATATTCACGGAAGACCAGTCCCGTAGGGACGGCGCAAGAAAGGGCTCGCGTCCGCGCCCGGCTACGCAAGCAGCCGCTTCGCCACCTTGACGTACATCTCCACCGCCTCCAGCAACTCCTTCTTCTTGAGCTTCTCTTGCGGCGTGTGCGCCACGTGAATGTTCCCGGGCCCCAGCAGCAGCGGCTCGCCCCAGTTGCTCAGTTGCGGAATGTCCGT
>JBEKXX010000029.1:0-26187 GCA_049511595.1 Occallatibacter sp.
CATACGATCGTCTTCGGCGTGGGCAACCCGGCCGCGCGCCTGATGTTTATAGGCGAAGGGCCGGGCGCCGACGAGGACGCGCAAGGGCTGCCGTTCGTGGGCCGCGCCGGGCAACTGCTGAACAACATGATCGCGGCGATGGGACTCACGCGTGAGGAGTGCTATATCGCCAACGTGGTCAAGTGCCGTCCGCCGGGCAACCGCACTCCCGAACCCGAAGAGGCCAACACCTGCTTGCCGTTCCTCTTCCGGCAGATCGATGTCGTGCGTCCTCAGGTTCTAGTGGCGCTGGGCGCGACTGCGGCGACGTATCTGCTGGGCGCGCGGCAGCCTCTGGCCGGTCTGCGCGGCCGCATTCACGCGTTTCGCGGAACCAGCCTCATCGTCACGTATCACCCGGCGTTTCTGCTTCGTGACCCGAGGCAGAAGAAGGAAGCGTGGGCGGATTTGCAGATTGCGATGAAGGAGCTGGGGTTGCGAACTCGATGAGCGTGCGCCTGTCGCCGTGCTCAGTTTGTTGAAGATGCGCCCCGGACCGCTTTCATGCTTCGCCCCGCCACAGCGCCACACCGCCCTCACGCGGCGCGCAGACGCTTCACTTTGATCCTGGCTTCGTCTTTGCGGGCCTGGGCGAGGTCGTAGGCAAGCTGCATTCGCAGCCATGTTTCCGGAGTACTGCCAAAGGCCTTTGAGAGACGGATTGCCATCTCCGGACTGATGCCCGATTTGCCGTTGACGACGTTGTTAAGCGCCTGTCGTGTGACGCCGAGAATCTCTGCGCCTTGGGTGACGGAAAGACCGAGTGGTTCAAGGCACGCATTTCGAATGCTTCGGCCGGGATGCGGTGGATTCTTCATCGGCATGGCAGCTGCTCGCCTCCTTAATTAGTGGTAATCGATCAGTTCAACGTCAAACGCATCCACGCCCTCAAAACGAAAAACAACGCGCCAATTCGCGTTAACCGTGACGGACCAGAATTCCCGGAGGCCGCCGGCAAGCTTGTGCAAACGATACCCCGGGAGGTTCATCGCCTGAGGCGTTTCTGCCTGGTCGAGCCGGCCAAGAATGTCATCGACCCTATCCCGCAGATCAGACCGTATTCCGCGCGGGTCGCCGAGCTCATAAAAGCGTTTGAGGCCGCGGTGCTTGAAACTTCTTATCACAAGAGTATACCGTAAAGTGAAAATTGTCACTTGTCGAAGGCAATTCACGACCGCTTCCGCACCAGTGCGACGACGCCAAGTAGATCCACCTTTTGTAACATAATTTGCCGACCGGCCCGCATTTTGAGTTTGCGGCCTTGCCTCATGCTGCTCGCACCTTTTCGACGGCGAGGCGCAGGCCCATCGCTTTGAGAATGGCGGAGAGACTGCGAAGCTCCGGATTTCCTTGCTCGGATAACGTTCGGTAGAGCTGGGTTGGATTCAGGTTGGCCTTTTTTGCCACGTCCTGAACGCCGCCAAAGGCTTTGGTCATCTGGCGCAACACGATGAGAAGCTCGCCCTGTTCCCCGTCTTCGAGAATGCTATTGAGCAGATCGAGCGCGTAGGCAGGGTCTTCCTTCAACAACTCCGCCATGGCTTCGTCGTGGGTTCTGTCTTTTATCCTCGCTCTGCGTTTGGAGGCTGCGGGTTTCATCCACTCCCAGGTTCGTGTATAAACGAATAGAAGTCAAGGCAGAGCTGTACCGATGGATTAAGACGGGTCCCGCCACAGCGCCACGCCACCCAAAATCCCCTCTTTGTTCGACACGAGGGTCACGTTCTTCGGCAGTTGGAAGTCAATCTTTTTCGTATTGCCGCCGCCCAGGTAGAGGTGGTCCCAGTTGAAGAGCTTTTGCGTCTGATCGAGGGCTTCCCGGAGCAGCGCGTTCCAGCGCTTCTTGCCGTAGCGGTCGAGCCCGCGGCGGCCGATGTAGTCCTCGTAGGTCTTCTTCTTCCACGGATGGTGGCCGAGCTCGAGGCCGGGGCAAAGCCTGCCGCCGGTGAAGAGCGCAGAGCCCATTCCGGTGCCCAGTGTGAGAATCATTTCCACGCCTTGGCCCTTGACCACGCCATAGCCCTGCACGGCGGCGTCGTTGGCCACGCGCACAGGCCTTCTCAATCGCCTTTCCAGCTCGCGTTGCAAGGGGAAATTGGCCCACAAGGGGTGCAGGTTGGCGGCGGTGTACGTCATGCCGCGCTTAATGACGCCGGGGAACCCCAGTGACACGCGGTCGAAGCGGGGAAGGCGCGAGCCGAGCTCCTCGATCACGCGCAACACGGCGCGCGGCGTGGGGACGGCGGGCGTGACCACGCGCTCCCGCTCACTGAGCGGCTTGCCGCGCGCGTCGAGCAGCATGGCTTTGATGCCGGAGCCGCCAATGTCGATGGCGAGCGTGACGAGAGATACGACCGGCGCTGAAGATCTTGGCGTGGAGGATGCAGATTTGGGAGTCATTAGGGATGAATTGTAATCGGTGCGGCCCCGGCTTGCCGCATCCCCTACACTGAATCTTGTCTCCCATGGCCGCTTATTGCGAAGTCGCGTTGCCGGTGCCGCTGGACCACACGTTTACTTACGGGGTACGTCTGGGGCAACGGCCACAGCGCGGGGCGCGCGTGATTGCGCCCTTCCGCAACGAGAAGCTGATCGGAGTGGTGACAGCGATCGATGCCAAGGCTCCGCCGGAGGTCGAGGTGCGGTACATCGAGTCCGTGCTCGACGAGGAGCCTCTGCTCAGCGAGCATCTGCTGGAGCTGGCGGAGTGGACCGCGCAATACTACCTGGCGCCGCTGGGCGAAGCACTGCGCGCCATGCTTCCGCTGGCGGCGGAGGTGCGGCGCACGGTCTACTACCGGCTTACCGATCAGGGACGCGACGTGATGGCGGGAAGCATCGACGGCGATTCGGGGAAGAGAATCGCCAGGGCCCGTTCGCGGCGGCAGCAGAAGCTCTCGAACGAAGAGCAGGACATGGAGCATCGGGTGCTTGAGCGGCTGGCCTCGGGCGAGCCGGTGAAGGTGTCTACGCTGAGGACAGCCACGGCGGCGCCGTTGGCGCTGCTGGCCGCGATGGTGCGCAAGAAATGGATTGCGCGCGAGACCGCGGCTGCGGAGCGCGATGCCCGGCGCATGGAGCGGTTCGCCGTGCTGGTTCCTGAAGGACGGCTACCCAAGCTGACGCAAAAGCAGCAGGCGATTCTGGCCGAGCTGGCGGCGTGCGGAGGTGAGATGCCCCTGGCCGAGTTGCGGCGGCGCGAGCTGCCTTCGTCAACTCTGCAAACTCTGGTGCGGCGGGGACTGGTGCGCATCGAGGAGCGGCCGGAAGCGTTTCGGCTGGGCGGGATTGCGCCGGCGCAGGAGACCATCTACCTGAACATCAAACAAATCGATGCGCTCGACGCGATCAGCGGCGCACTGGGCGCGTTCCATCCCTTCCTGCTCTATGGCGTAACCGGTTCGGGAAAGACGGCCGTCTATCTCGCCGCCATGCAAAAGGCGCTCGACCGGGGTCTGGCGTCGATTCTCCTGGTTCCGGAGATTGGTCTGACGCCGCAGACCGTCGGGCTGCTCGATCGGGCTTTCGGGCAGAAGGTTGCGCTGCTTCACTCGGCGCTGACGCCGGAGGAGCGCAGCGAACAGTGGCGGCGCATTCGCCGCGGCGAGGCGCCCATTGTGGTGGGTACGCGTTCGGCCATCTTTGCGCCGGCGCCGAACCTGGGATTGATTCTGGTCGACGAAGAGCACGACCAAAGCTACAAGCAGGAAGAGACGCCGCGCTACAACGCGCGCGACGTGGCCGTGATGCGCGCCAAGCTCGCCGGGGCGGTGGTGGCGATGGGCTCGGCCACGCCGTCTCTGGAAAGCTGGCAGAACGCGGCGAAGGGCAAGTACACGCGCATCGAACTGCGCGACCGCGTGATGAACCGCCCGCTGCCCGAGGTGGAACTGATCGACATGCGGCGCGAGTTCCAGGAGACGGGGCAGGACCAGCTTTTTTCGCGGTCGCTTGTGGAGCAGACCAGGGCGACGCTCGAGCGCGGCGAGCAGGCGCTGATCCTGCTGAACCGGCGCGGCTACTCGTTTGCCGTAATGTGCCGCTCCTGCGGCGAAAAGCTCGAGTGCCGGAACTGCGCCATCGCGCTCACGCACCACAAAGCGCAGTTGGACGACAGCGCGGAGGCGCGCGCGGGGCAGCGGCTGGAGTGCCACTACTGCGGCTACAAGCGCACGGTTCCGGCGAAGTGCCCGAAGTGCAACAGCGAGCACCTGTATTACCTTGGCGCCGGCTCGCAGCAGGGCGAGGAGCGGCTGGCGGAGATCTTTCCCGGCGCGCGCATCGGCCGCATGGATCGCGATACGGTCCGCGGCCGCTACGACCTGGAGCAAATGCTGGCGCGGCTGCACTCGGGCGAGATCAACTTGCTGGTGGGGACACAGATGATCGCCAAGGGGCACGATATTCATACCGTCACGCTGGTGGGCGTGGTGGGCTGCGACCACGCGCTCTCGATGCCCGATTTCCGCGCCGCCGAGCGGGTCTTCCAGTTGATGACGCAGGTGAGCGGGCGCGCGGGACGCGGCGATCTGCCGGGGCGCGTGGTGGTGCAGACCTATTACCCCGATCACTACGCGATTCTGGCGGCCAAGGAGCATGATTACCTCTCCTTTGCAGAACGCGAATTGAAATACCGCCGCTGGATGCACTATCCGCCGTTCGGAGTGCTGGCCAATGTGCTGGTGCAGTCGGCGAAGCTCGAAGAGGCGGCGGGGTGGGCGGCGGTTCTGGGCAAATGGCTGCAAAAGGCCGCGCCCGAGGGCGTGCGCGTGCTGGGGCCGTGCACCGCGCCGATTGCGCGGATCAAGGGCGTTTACCGGTTTCACATGATTCTCAAGAGCGCGTCGCGCAAGGTTCTGAACGAGGCGCTGCGCGGGTTGCTGGAGCACGCGGCGGAGGCCGGCGTGCCGCGGCGGAACGTGATTGTGGATGTGGACGCGCTGAGGCTGATGTAGCGGAGTTAGCGGAGTTAGCGGAGTTGGCGGGGTTAGCGGAGGAGCGGCGGTGTTTACTTTCTCGATATATCCCCCCTACCCCGGTATGCCGTACCTCCATATTTGAAACCAAAGGACTTACGGTCCGGCACATACCTTACTCATACCTTGCATACCAATTTCCAGGGCCGCATCCCGCAAACGCGCAGATTCACAGTAGTTAGGGCGTCTTTCTGGGCCTTTTGCCGTTTCCGGGCGCAATGTGGCCGATAAAACGGTGGGCGGCCCGAGGCGCCGTAATCCCCGCCAGCGCCCATGTGGGCCGCCCACCAGCTTTCAAAGAGGAGAAACGCTCTGTTTTTGTTCTCTAGTAAAAGGGTAGCGAAATGGGGGAATTAACCTGCAAAGTTGGGAGAAGAATTTTATGAGTGTTTTCAGTGGGTTGCGGGGATTTGTGGGCTTGGGGAGGGTTGACAAGGGAGAGACAGGGAACAGGGAACGGAAAGGCAGGGAGTAGCCAATAGGGAGTAGCCAATAGGGAGTAGGGAGTAGGCGTTGCTGCGAGCATCCACTGGGGCGGACGCCCGCCACCAGCCACAGAGCCTGGCGCTCGACAAGTGAGAAGTGACGCGCTACACTATACGCATGATCAAGAGCTTCCGGCATCGTGGGATCGAGAGGTTCTTCACCACCGGGAGCAAAGCAGGAATTCAACCTTCCCATGCCGCCAAGCTGTCGGTCCAACTATTTCAGTTGAACCGAGCCAGGTCTGCGAACGACATGAACGCTCCGGGGTGGGATTTGCACCCGTTGCGCGGCAATCTCAAGGGGCACTGGACAGTTAAAGTGAACGGCAATTGGCGTTTGACCTTCGCGTTCGATGGCCAGAATGCGGTCCTGGTCGACTATCAGGATTACCACTAGGAGAATCGATATGCGCATGCACAATCCGCCACATCCGGGCAAAGTGCTCCGGGAGTTTCTGGGCGACGTGGACGTAACGACGGCGGCCAGGCATTTGAAGGTTTCGCGCGCCACGCTATCCCGCATCCTCAATGGCAGGGCCGGCATCTCGGCCGATATGTCGCTGCGCCTATCCGCCGCGTTCGGCACCCACGCCGAAATCTGGTATGAGCTGCAAACCGATTACGATTTGTGGCGCGCGTCGAAGAGGAAACAGCCGAAGATCGAGCCGTTCCATCGGGCGGCGTAAGAAGGAATGGCCCGCCCGCATCAGCCGCTCTCAAAGAGTTCTTCGTGAGTTCCGGTGCGCTCCAGTTCAACTCAGTCAGGGGTAGCGGAGCAGATCGGCACCCAGTCCGATCCTCCGAATCAAAATACCAAAGCTTGACAATCTATGTTATTCGGTCCAGCATCGAGGACATGAGGTTTGCCCATGAATGTTTCGCTGACTCCCGAACTGGATAAATTCGTTGCCGGCAAAGTGGAATCCGGCCGCTACAACTCCGCCAGCGAGGTCGTCCGCGAGGCCTTGCGGCTCCTCGAAGAGCACGACCGGGCGCGCGGCACGCAGATCGCCGCCTTCAACCGGGAACTCGGGGCAAGGCTGAAGTCGCTTGACCGAGGAGAGCGCGTCGAGGCCGGCGTGGTGCGAAAACGGCTTGAGCAGAAGTCCCGGGAGCGCAGAAAGCTCAGCGCATGAAGGAGTACGTTCTCAGCGCCGGGGCCGAACTCGACCTGGACGAGATTTGGCAATTCATCGCCCACGACGACATCGACGCAGCCGACCGATGGGTTGGCAAGCTCTTTGACGCCTTCGTTGCGCTTGCACGAACCCCTGCGATGGGGCACAAAAGAGAAGACCTCACTGAATACCCCGTCCTCTTCTGGCCTGTAGGCGCGTACCTGATTCTCTATCGCGTCCAAAACGAGTTTATCGAAATTGTGGCTGTGACCCAGGGTGCGCGGGACATTCCCTCGTTTCTGCGTCAGCGCGCCCAATAGAGGTGTAGACCGGAAGACGACGGTTTAAGTAGCAGGCGGGTTCCGCTCTAAATGCCCAGCTTACGGAAGAGATCTTTGGCGTTCTTGGCCTGATGCACTTCTACGCCCCTGGCGGTCCTGCGCATGGTCTCCCGTGTGAGTTTGTTGGGCTTGAGATCAAATGGCAGAGCGTTCTCGTTTGCAACCCTGGTGAGAACGATGCGCATCACGTCGGAGACCGAGAGGCCCATTTCTTCAAGCACGGCGGCGGCCTTCTCTTTCACGTCAACGCTAATTCTGGAGCGGACAACGGCATTTGCGGCCATGGCTCCACTGTAGCCCATTTGGGCTACACTATGCGATGAATTTCAAGGGCGGGTTTTGCCATGGAAGGGGCTAAATGCGGACGCAGGCGCCCGGCGGATCGCGCATCAAAATATTCATTTGCTGAAAGCGATATGGCTTGTATAATCCGGGACAGCTTCCGCGAGGTCATGAGCAAGCGCGGTCTGCGGACTCTGGAAGCGGTCCAAAGGCAGGTCGCAGTCCTTTCCCGGCAAATGTTGGCGCAGCAACGATGGGGGCGCCGGCTGACTGCCTCAGCTTTCAACAAAATCGCGGACCGTGCCGATGGGCGTGAAGTTCTTTGTCCCCGGGAACGGACATGAGCAGCACGACCTGCATGGGTTCCGGCCGATTTGAGGAGGAGAATATGCGAACCTTTACGAGAGTGCTTCTAGCCGCGATTCTGGCGGCCTGCGTGCTTCCGCAGCAGGCGATCCCGCAGAGCCGGGCGAACTTCTGGTTCCTGAACAACACAGGGAAGGTGCTGAACAACCTGTATGTTTCGCCGCAAAGGCAGAATACGTGGGGCGCGGATGTGCTGGGGCGCGCCACTCTGCCGGACGGGATGGGAACGTTGATCGTCTTTCCGCCCTCATGGCGCGGTGTGTGCCACGAGGATTTCAAGCTGGTCTTCAGCGACGGAACCTATCAAACATACTCGTCGGGCATCGATGTCTGCCAATTGCATGCTCTGCAGTTCAACGCGGACACGGTGAGCGGGTTCTGAAGGGAGTAGGCCCCTTCGGCAAGCTCTTTGGGCGCGTGGCCCAGGCCTCAAATCTCCGCCTCTCCATTCGCGTGGGGTTCCCGGGCCTCGTCCGCCGCGGCGGGCGACCCGGGAGGTTCCACGTGTCAGTAGACGGCTCCGGCAAGGAACGGGAGAAGGGCGGGGGCCGGCGCGCGGCGCAGGCACAACGAGAGCGCGTAGAGGATGTGCCCGCTGTCCGGCGCCCGCGAGGGCCCGATTTCGGTTTGCCCGCGCAGCGGCTAGCTGACCGATGCGCCCGGCTCCAGCGCGTGTAGTTCCTTGCCCGGTTTGAAGCGCACCGCTTTGCCGGGAGCGATGTTGACCTCAGTCCCGGTGCGGGGGTTGCGGCCGATGCCGGTTTTGCGCGCGCGGACGCTGAAGACGCCGAATCCGCGCAATTCGATGCGCTCGCCGGCCGCCAGAGCCTGTTTCAGGCCCTCGAAGACCGTGTCCACTGCCGCTTCTGCCTTGGTGCGCGGCAGGCCCGTGCGCTCGACCACCTTATGAACGATATCCTGCTTGATCAATGGAGTCTCCTCGCTCACCGTGAACTGGTTACCGACTGCGTTTCACCCTACACCGCCCATAGTACAGATTTAGCTGCGATTAGGGAACAGCGGAAAAACCGGGCGCGGATTTTTCCGTACTCAGCCGGTCCGCGGGGCCTTCCGGCCAGCCGGCAGAGCGCGAGGCCGGCGGATGGGGTTTGTCAACAGGCATGGCCGTTGCTTAAGATGAGTCATCAAGTCGGAACTACTGCCCGTAAGCCAGGGGAGGCGACTCAACCCCCGGGCCAGGAAGCGCATGTCGATTCAAAGCGACCGATGGATCAGGGAACAGGCCCTGAGGCACCGCATGATCGAACCCTTCAGCGAAAAGCAGGTCGCTGGCGGCGCGATCTCCTACGGTCTTTCTTCCTATGGCTACGACCTCAGGGTCTCCGACGAGTTCAAAATTTTCACCAATGTGAACAGCGCCATCATCGATCCCAAGGATTTTGACGAGCGGTCGTTCGTCCCGGTCCAGGCCGAATCGGTGATCATTCCTCCGAACTCGTTTGCACTGGCGCGTTCTATCGAATACTTTCGAATCCCCAGGGATGTTCTAGCCATCTGCGTCGGAAAATCAACTTACGCGCGTTGCGGGATTATTGTGAACGTGACGCCGTTTGAACCGGAGTGGGAGGGGTTTGTCACGCTGGAAATCTCCAATACCACGCCGCTGCCGGCCAAGGTGTACGCCAACGAAGGACTGTGCCAGATTTTATTCTTCCGCTCGGATGAGCCCTGCGAGATCAGCTATGCCGACCGCAAGGGCAAGTATCAAAAACAGCAGGGAATCGTTTTGCCCAGGCTGTGAGGAAATACCGCCCCGAATCGATATAGGGTGGATTTCGACGGACGAAAGGATGCGGTCAACGGGCCTTGAGGGTGTCGCCTTCGCGCGGCCCAGGGAGAACCCCTGGTGAGAGCCGATGGGAACGCCATGACATCCTATGCTTTGAATTTACAACCGATCCGGATTGGAGTGCTCGCGGACGAACCGGTCCGCGTCGCGGGCTTGGCCAGCATCTTCGACCAGCCCGCGCAGGAAGATCAACCCCAGCTTGTTCCCGTGATAGGGACGTTGCCCGAGCTGCTCGCTTCAACCAGCATCGAGTACATCGTTATCGATTTTTATTCCTTTTTGGGCAGTTTGGAGACACTGGAAACCATTCGCCGCGACCGGCCCGAGATTCGATCGATAGTGATCGGACCGGAGGGCGACGACGAAGTGGTTTTGAACTCGATCATTGCCGGCGCCCGGGCCTACCTGGGTCAGTCGGCGGATCCGGAGGTGGTTCGCAGAGCCATCGACGTGGTTACGTCCGGCTCCATTTGGGCGCCTCGGCGTCTGCTTTGCCGCGTGATCGACCGGATGCTTAAGGTTCCCAACATAGCGCAAATCGCTTCAGGCCTGCAGCTCACTCAGCGCGAACAGCAGGTATTGGAGCTGATCCTGGGCGCGCATTCGACACGCGAGATCGCATCCCGGCTGGGCATCGAGCAGCGTACAGTGAAGTCCTACATCGGACGGCTCATGCGCAAGACGGGCGCCGACAACCGCATTAAGCTTTCCATGTCGGCTTTGAGACGTTCTCTTTTGGCGAACGATGTTGGACAGAGAGGCGTAGCGGCAGGTTCGCGCGAAGGTGATGCTGATTAGCTGGTATAGCAGTTACTTATAGCCATGGTCCCTAAGTACTCTTGTGCGATTGCCGTGTTTTCCACAATCTTGATTCTAGAAACAACGCAGATCTGGGGAAAGGAGTTCCCAGGCAGCATGTTTCCATGAAGCCTGGGAACTCCTCTTTTTTTGCAGTTCGCTGCAAAAAAGCCATCTGCGTGTCTTTTTCAGCCCTCCCGCCACACCCTCCATGCATTTCAACCGTAGAGTTCGCGGCCTGTATCAGGCCGTGAGGGACGATGCAGCCGTCAGGCGGCGCTCTTCTGCCGCAGCTCGCGGTCCATTCGAGCCGCGAGCAGTTTGCGAGCCTTCTCCAGGCTGCGCAGCCTTGAGGGGCTCAGCCTCCTGGACGAATGGCTCATATAAAACGCAAGCAACCTCATTCCCGCTGCGGTCCCTTGGGGGCTCACTTCCTTCGATGCGAGAGAATCCGCAAGTGCTTCGGCGGGCATCGTGAATAAACCGGCGTGTGGGCCAGCAGGGTCCGTCTTCAAGTCCGTACTCCTTCTGCAAATTCGATTGGCCGCGAAAGAGTCGGCGCGGACTCGCCGGTGTGCGGTCCGCGCATGGCTGCGATTATGACTCAGTGGTGCATTTCAGCCTCGCCGAAATATTTACTCACAGCGTGCAGAAATGCCTCGGCTTGCGGAGGCGGAGGCACCTCTCCACGGAGAATGTTGTCGAATCGGTGGTGTTCGCCGTAGAGCACATCGGTATCCCCGGCATTCTGGCTCACCGTTGCTCCATTCAGGTCGATGCCTGCAAAAATTCCGTGGCTGCGCGACCAGGTCAGCATTTCAGCTCTCATGCTGATGTCGGTCGAGGCCTGAGCGTCGCGTCCCACGGGTCCGGCTGCTGCCGACGCATCGGCGCCGATCTTGAACCTGTCGTGCAGGAGGTCCTGGAAACCCTTGTCATTGGTTGCGACCAACACCAGATCGGTACCCTGTCCACCCGCCTGGAAGCCGAACGATCCGCCGGCCAGGCGAATGAACACAGGTGCGCTCCAACCGTGACCGGTGCGGCAGGTCACCACACCCTGTCCGTACTCGGCGCCCACAATGAACGCTCCCTTCACCACGCCCGGCACCACGGCAATGCATTTTGCATGTTCCGCGATTTCCAGGGGAACGGCCTTGTCAGGCGTAGACATAATCGAATCGATCACGTTTCTGGCGGCGTCCAGGCGGCCATCCAACTTTTTGGGGTCGTCGGCGGCACGCGCAGCAACGCCATAACTGGCAATCAATAGTGTCGTAAGTATCGTAAGCAACTTTTTCATATCCAACCTCCTCGATTCCCACGCCTCATCGGCGTGTTGGCAAACTT
This sequence comes from Occallatibacter sp., assembly GCA_049511595.1. Taxonomy (GTDB): domain Bacteria; phylum Acidobacteriota; class Terriglobia; order Terriglobales; family Acidobacteriaceae; genus Telmatobacter. The sequence goes on from JBEKXX010000029.1 coordinate 11,566, forward strand.
CCACAAGCTTCAAACTGCCACCTTTGCTTCGATGCAGGTTATCGAGCGGCGGCAACCCGAATCCGGAGCAAAATGTCGAAGTGTTTGCCGTACAAGGAGATGCGGCGTGGAGTCCGCCAATCGAGAATGTTTCCCGATCGATAGCTTCCGGTTGGGCGACCATACGGGCATAACGCTATTCAGAGCCGAAAGGAAAAATGCAAATTCCAGATTCATTGTTTCCAGTTGCGTATTGTAGACTTCCTGAAAACAACGAAAGACTGTGAAGTTCATGCCAAGAACAATGAGGTTGGTCATTGTAGCGCTCGGTTTCGCACTGATGAGTGCTTCTCTTCAGGCCAAAGATTCGGCGGGACAAGTAAAGAAGGCGGTCAAGAAATGCACGCTCGATCAGTCCCGCACAAAGCCCTTTCACCTGAAAGCAACATTTGCTCCCAGCCGCGAACGCGACGCGGGATCGAACCGTGTCGGCGAAATCGAATTTTGGTGGCAATCGCCGACTCGGTGGCGGCGCGAAGTGCGATCGCCGGAGTTTCACCAGGTTCTTATTGTGGACGGAGACCGCCAGTGGCAAAAAAATAATGGCGATTACTTCCCAGATTGGCTTCGCGAACTTGCCGTGGCCATTGTGCGTCCAGTTCCTCTATCTACAGATGTTTTGGTCAAGAGAATAAAGACCGCTCAAGTGCGCCACTTAAGGGGACAGACCAATTTCAACTGGGACCCCGCTACAGAATTTGGCACTGAGCAGGCAAACGGCAAAGGCTACCTTTCCATGGTGGATAGTACGGGCCTTCTCTTCTATACAGGAGGCCCTGGATTCGGCGGCGAGTACCGCAACTTCGAAGATTTTCATGGGCGCAAAATCGCTGCAACTGTAGCCTCCGGCTACATAGAAGTGACGGCCAAAATCACCCAGTTGGAAGATTTAGGAGCAACGCCGAAAGGGTTCTTTGACGTAAAGTCTTCCGGCGGTGATGCGCAACCGATCGACACGGTGATTTTGAGTGAAGAGGATCTGCGCAAGAACCTGCTTCCCGGAAAGCCGTTCGTCTGGCCTGCGCTTAGTGATGGGCCCCTTGAGGGCGTGGTATGGACTGAGGTCGTGGTGGATCGCACAGGCAAGATACGCGAGATGATTCCACCGATAGCCGATAATCCTGGCGTCAACGATGCAGCGGCAGAGGGATTTCGCGCCATGCAGTTTCAGCCGTTCTTGCGCAACGGAATTCCGGCGCAGGGAACAGGGCGAATTACGGTCTCGTTCAAGACAGTTCGCCCCGCAGGAATAGAAACCTTCGACAGTGCAAAAACTTATTTTGAGCGGGGACGCAAGGCGAGCTTTCTCGCCGCCGGGGCGAGTGCACCTTACCACCTGCTTGCAGAATTTGAAACGGGGACAAAAGATTGCGTGCAGACCGGGCGCTACGAAGACACATGGATCAGCTCAAGCGAATGGCGGCGCGAGGCTTGGTTGGGCTCCAGCCATTTAGTGAAATCGCAAAGCGGCGATAAGCATTACGTACTGGCTGAAGGCGCTGAATCCAACCTGCTGCGTCTGGTAATGCTGCTCCTTGAGCCTATTCCCGCTGAAGACACAATGACCGAATCTGACTGGCACATTCGCAGCGATTCCGTTGACGGCGAGAAAGCTATTCGAGTTTTTCGTGGCCAGGAAAGACCGAATGGAGAACTAGAACCCGGCAAATCGCAGGGGTACTGGTTTGATGAGAAAGGACATCTGGTCGAAAGCTACACGGCTGGTTTTGAAACTCGACCATCGGCTGAAGAAGACTATAGCGGCGTTCATGTGGCGAAGCGTATTGATGTGCTCAAAGACGGAAAACTTGTAATGCGCGTCACCATTAAGGAGATTGTTCCTGCCGATCCAGCAATGGCGAAGGACTTCAAGCTGAAGGGACACGAGTGGCAGCGAGCCTTCACGCAGGAGGTCCGGTAATTGATATGGAGCTTTCATGCTAGAACGAGCCCCTATCGATATCGCGGTCGAGTAACCGGCTAACCGGCAATTACTGGTCGATCAACATTCCATCACGCCGTTGGCGCAGGTATAGCAATTGTGGAACCCCTGTGCCCATGAATGCTGTAGGCTGTTCCAAGAGGTCTCGGCGTTACCGGCCAGCCGTTGTTCCCCGGCCCCTCCCGATCGATTTCCCAGGCTGCGGGGCGCGTGCCTCCGACTCAGAGTTCTCGTATCCCCGGCGCAAAGCCGGCGGAATGGAAAGGACAATGGATATGAAAAAGGCCCTTGCTTCGGTTTGCCTCAGCTTTCTGCTTAGCTCCACAGCCGTGGCTGCCTCCACGAAGGAGGATCTACAGGCGCGCATCGACGCGGCCAAGGTTGTCCTGGACCAGATCATGAGCGCCCAGGACCGTACCGTCCCGAGCAATATTTTGAAGTCGGCGACGTGTGTGGCCGTGGTGCCGAGCATGGTGAAGGGCGCCTTCTTCGTAGGCGCCCAGTACGGACAGGGCGTGGTGACCTGCCGCACCGGACACGGCTGGAGCGCGCCGGTATTCATCCGCATGGCCGGCGGGTCTTTCGGCTTCCAATGGGGCGGCCAGGCGACGGATCTGGTTCTAGTTGCCGTGAACGACCGCGGGATGCAGGATCTGCTTAAGGACAAATTCAAGATTGGCGGCGATGCTTCGGCTGCGGCCGGTCCCGTGGGCCGGTCCGGAACGGCTTCAACGGATTGGAAGATGAGTGCGGAACTTCTGAGCTACTCGCGCACCAAGGGCATCTTCGCCGGCATCGATCTTGACGGCACCAGCGTGAGCCAGAACTCGGAAGACACCGAACTGTATTACGGCGCGCCCCATCACTTCGAAACCATCCTGAAAGGCGATGTTCCCGTGCCGCCCGGCGCAGTGGCGTTTGTTCGCGACGTCGCGCAGTACTTCGTTCAGGCCAAAGCCAACTAGTAGCGGCGCGTTCCTGAATCCGGCCACAGAACCCAGGCCCCCCTTTCCCGTCCTCTGCGCCCGATGGCGCGGAAAGAGCGGGAGAGCGGGATCGGTCCGGTTCCTATCCTTCGTGGCCGCGTTCACCGTCTACACTGGTCTTTGCGTCCAACGATGCGGGAAAACCTCGAGTATCGGCTGGTTATCGCCGTAGCGCGCTGCCTGGGCCACATGCCGAGAGGAATGGCGCGTCTGTTCTCCGGCTTCATCGCCTTCGCCGTCTGTTGGAGCTTTGGCCGCTTGCGCCGAGTGGGCGAGCGCAACCTCCAGTTGGCTTTCCCTGAACTCTCCTCCAAAGCCAGGGAAAAAATCCTTCGCCGCGTCTACATCCATCTTGGCTGGCAGCTCGTCGAGTTTTGCCGCATGACGCGCTTTTCGGCGGAAAACACACGCGATTGGATACGGACCGAGGGACTGGAACACTACCTGGCCGCGAGGGCGCGGGGCAAAGGCGTGCTCGTTCTCACCGCGCATCTTGGCGCATGGGAACTTTCCAGCTTTTACCACTCCCTCATGGGCTATCCCATGGGCATGGTGATCCGCAGGCTCGATAACCGGCGGCTCGATGAGTACGTGAACGGCATCCGCTGCCTTCACGGCAACTTTATTCTCTCGAAGGACGACTTTGGCCGGGGACTGTTGGCGGCCATGCACGCCGGACAGACCGTCGGCATCCTGATGGACACGAATATGACGCCGCCGCAGGGCGAGTTCGTGAGGTTTTTCGGCGTCGACGCCTGCACGGGGACAGGTCTTGCTCACATTGCCCGCACGACCGGCGCGGCGGTGCTGCCGGGCTTCATGCTCTGGGAGCCGGAGGAGCGCCGCTACGTTCTTCACTTCGGGCCGGAGGTCGAAATTCCCCATACGGCAGACCGCGCCGCGGATACTCTGGAAGGCACACGGCGGTGCACAGCGGTTCTGGAGGAGTGGATTCGGCGCTATCCTGACCAGTGGCTGTGGGTTCACCGCCGCTGGAAGACGCGGCCGGCGGGGGAGCCGGGTTTGTATTGAATCTGCCCCCGCAAAAAAAAGGAAGGCACGCATGACGCTGGAAAAGCTGATTGAAACGCTCGGCGGAAAGCTGGTACAGGGAAATCCTCGGCAGGAAATGGATGGAGTAAGCTCCAGCCAATTTGCCAGCCCCACGGAACTGGTCTTCGCCGAAAACCCGGACGCGGCTCAAAAGGCTCTGAACAGTTTTGCCGGAGCCATTGTGCTTCCGGCCGGATGCGCCGCTTCTTACCCGGCCGATCGATGCGTTGTCGAGGCCGATCGTCCCCGCCTTTGGTTTGCTCTCGCAGCCAAGTTGCTTAAACCGTTTCCGGCGCCGTCGGGCATCCACGCCAGCGCCATCTTTGGCGCCCGTGTCGAACTTGGAGAGGGGGTTTCCGTCGGCCCAACGGCAGTGATCGGAGACGACGTGCAGATTGGCGCGGGAACGCACATTGAAGCCGGCGCCGTGGTCGGCAAGCACGTCCGGATCGGAAAGTTCTGCAGGATTTACCCGCGCGTGGTGATTTACCCCGAAACGGAGATCGGCAATTGGGTCACGGTTCACGCCGGCGCGGTTCTGGGGGCCGACGGATTCGGCTACGTGCGCGATCCCGCCAGCGGCGCTTACACGCAGTTCCCGCAGCAGGGCAGACTGGCGATCGAGGACGACGTGGAGATCGGCGCCAACTCGACGATCGATCGCGGCGCTTTGGGCGAGACGCGCGTGCGGCGCGGGGCCAAGTTCGACAACCTGGTGCACGTGGGCCACAACTGCGACATCGGCGAGGATGTAATTCTGGTGGCGTTGACGGGGATCTCCGGTTCTTCGACGATCGGCAAAGGCGCTGTGCTCGCAGGCCAGGTAGGTATCGGCGACCACGTGCACGTGGGGCCCGGCGTGATTCTTGGCGGCCAGGCCGGCGTGTTCAGCGGCAAGACGGTGACCAATAAGGGCCTGAAGCCGGGAACCGTACACTGGGGCACACCGGCGCGGCCGCTGCAACAGGTTCTACGCGAGCAGGCTACGCTGGCGAGGCTGGCGCGTAAGAAAGGGAATAGGGAGTAGCCAATAGGGAATAGAAAGACAGGGAGCGAGGGAGCAAGGAGCGATCGAACGGGGAGCGCCAATGGCCATCATCGTCGTAGGCGGCAGTGGGCGCGGCGCGGGCAAAACCGCGCTGGTGTGCGGGCTCATTCGCGCGCTGCATGAGATTCCCTGGACCGCCGTGAAGATTACGAGCCACGTGTACGGACAGCCGGCTCCGCTTTGGGAAGAGACCAAGGCAGGGCAGGAAACCGATACGGCGCGCTATCTGGCCGCCGGGGCACGCCGCGCGTTGCTGGTCACGGCGGGCGATGAAGCGCTCGGTCCCATTGTGCAGCGGATTCTCGCCGGCTGTCCGCCACCGGCCAGCGTCATCTTCGAGTCGAACAGCGTGCTGCGGCACCTGCGGCCCGATCTCTGCCTCGCCGCCGCATCAAGCCTCAGGGGAGAGCATAAGCCTTCGTTCGATCTTGTGGAGCAGCGCATGGACGCAATGGTTGAGTTGGCCGGCCACGATCACGTGGTCGAGCGAGAGAGGCTCGCCTTTCGTCTGGTGTCGCTGGAGCGTGTGTCACCCACCATGCTGGAGTGGGTGCGGGAACGGCTGGGCGGGACGGCCGCATAACCTGCTGATTAAATCCCAGCGGCGACCTGTCGCAGGGAGCTTCGGCCTTGACTTCCGCCCCGCAGCGCGGTAACTTGAGCGAACATTCCCTTGAACTGCGTTAGTGTTTCTTAAGGCAACAGCCGGAGTGTGCGAATTTTGGACACTGTACCGATTTCAGACAGTGGTGTGGGCGCAAGCGCCGCGCTCAAGCAGGCCGCCGGTGGAGCGGGCGCAGCACAATTGAGCGAGGATCGCCTGGCTTGGCTTGCCCTGGCGTTGACGCCGGGATTGGGGCCGAAAAGGATTCTGGACGCGGTGCAGCAACTGGAGTCGCCGAGCCGGATCTTTACGCTGCCGCTGACGGCGCTGGAAGGGCTCAGGTTCCCCGCCGAAGCGGCGCAGTTTCTGTTTGACGGCAAGGGGCGCCGCGCGGCGGAAGAGGAGTGGGCGCGGGTTGCCGCACAGGGCGCAACTCTGGTCAGCTACTCATGCCCGGAGTACCCGGAGCGTCTGCGCGAGATCTACGACTCACCGCCGGTGCTCTGGGTGCGCGGCGACGTGCGTCTGCTGAGCCGGCCGGCGATCGCCATTGTGGGAACGAGGCATCCCACGCCCTATGGCGCGGGCGTGGCGGAGATGCTGGCGCGGGACCTGGCGGCGCGGCGGCTGCTGATTGTGAGCGGCATGGCGCGAGGCATCGACTCCTGCGCGCACAAGGGCGCGCTGGCGGCGCGCATGCCCACTGTGGCCGTGTGGGGCACCGGAATCGACGTCGTTTATCCGAAAGAGAACAGGAAGCTCGCCGAGGAAATTCTCGCCCTCGGAGGGGCCATCGTGAGCGAGAACCCCATGGGAACGTTTCCGGCGCCGCAGAATTTTCCGCGGAGGAACCGGATTTTGAGCGGATTGAGCGTGGCGGTTCTGGTGGTGGAGGCAGGCGAGAACTCGGGAACGCGCGTGACCGCGAGATGCGCCGCCGAGCAGAACCGCGACCTGTATGCCGTACCGGGCAACGTGACGAACAAAGGCTCGTGGACGCCTAACACGCTGATAAAACAGGGAGCTAAGCTCGTAGCAACGTGGGAGGACGTGTGGGAGGACCTGCCCTCGCAGGTGCGGCTGGAGATCGAGGCCGAGGCCCCGGCTGCATCCAAACCGGAACCCGGCGCATCCTTATTACCCGACCCGGTGCTGCGGCCCGAGGAGGCCATGGTGCTCGAGGTTCTGCACGCCGACCAGAGCCTGCAAATCGACGAGATTCTGGACCGGCTGGAGACGCAACTCACCTCTTCCGAGGTATTTACAGCACTTTTCGAGCTGGAAATGGCGGGTCGCGTAAGGCAAATGCCGGGAAAGAACTATGTACGCGTGCTGTGAGAAATCAGACTGTGCGGAGGAAGGCAAGGTTGTGCCGGCCGAAGGCCCGATAGCCTGGGGCGGAGCGGTTGCCGGGTAGTAAATTCCAGTTTTTTGCCCGGCGAATCAGACCGGGCAACACTGTGCATTCCGAAATCCATAGTTGGAAGACCAGCAACGATTTGCGGAGGGTTTCCCAGGCCGCGGAGGGGCTTTCCTGTACCTGGAAATGGGATGCCGAACGAAGAAAAAGCGCCCTGCCGGTGGAAATGAGGTGGTGTTCCATGGTAGGGTGCAACATTTGCGGATGATTTTATTGAGGGCCGGCCAGGAAAAGCCGGAGACGCAAGCGAAACGTCGCGATCGCGCGACGGGGGACAGAATGCCTGCGGGCGAGTCCAACAAGCCAACACGACAGAGAGGGAACCGGGACACAGGATGGCAACAAGCAAAGCATTGGTGATCGTCGAGTCGCCGGCCAAGGCCAAGACGATTGAAAAGTATCTGGGCAAAGGCTTCGATGTGCGAGCCTCAATCGGCCACATTATGGACTTGCCCAAAAAAGAACTGGGCGTGGAGCTGAAGGAGCGGACCTTTGAGCCGGAACTGATCGTGTCTCCGGGCAAAGAGAAGGTTGTCGAGCAACTGAAGAAAGCGGCGGCCAAGGCCGACGAGGTCTATCTCGCGCCCGACCCGGACCGCGAAGGCGAAGCCATTGCGTATCATCTCGCATTGCAATTAGGGACCAACGCCAAAGAGAGAAAGAAGATTCGCCGCGTCACCTTCAACGAGATCACGAAGAAGGCCGTGCAGGAGGCCTTCGCCCACGCGCGCGACATCGATCAACATCTTGTCGACGCGCAGCAAACGCGGCGCGTGCTCGACCGGTTGGTCGGCTACCAGATCTCGCCCCTGCTATGGGACAAGGTGCGGCGCGGGCTTTCCGCGGGGCGCGTGCAAACCGTGGCGCTGCGTCTGATCGTGGAACGCGAGCGGGAGATACGCGCGTTTCAGCCGCTCGAATACTGGACGCTGGAAGCGCTGCTCCATCCTGAGAAGCAGGCGGAGAGCAAGTTCAAGGCGAAGTTTGTCGGCATCGACGGCGAGCCGGCGCGCGTGGCGAACGGCACGGACAAGGACGGCAAAGAGCTGTTCATTGCGAGCGCGCTGCCCGACAAGGAGACGATGGACGGCGTGCTGGCCGCACTCGAGAAGGCCGATTGGTCAGTCACCGGCGTGCAGTCGCGCGAGCAGCAGCGCCGGCCTCTGGCGCCCTTCATCACCAGCCAACTGCAGCGCGATGCTGCGAACAAGCTGGGATTCAACGTTCGCCGCACCATGGGCGTGGCGCAGCGGCTCTATGAAGGCGTGGATCTTGGGGCGGAGGGAACGACGGGCGTTATCACGTATATGCGCACCGATTCGCCGCGCGTGGCGCCCGAGGCGAAAACCGGGGCGCGCGAGTGGATTGCCAAACAGCTCGGCGCGCAGTATCTGCCCGACTCGCCCAATGTGTACAAGGGCAAAAAGGACGCGCAGGACGCGCACGAGGCCATCCGGCCTACGGACGCGGCGCGCACGCCGGAGTCGATCGCCCGCTTTCTGACCGACGAGCAACTGAAGCTTTACACGCTGATATGGCGGAGGTTTGTCGCCTCGCAAATGGTGCCCGCGGTGTATGACGTGACCACGGCAAATATCGCCGCGGTTTCAGCCAAAACCGGCAAGACCTACGATTTTCGCGTGAGCGGCTCGGTGTTGCGCTTCGATGGATTCCTGAAGGTCTACGAGGTTTCGGAGGACAAGAAGGACGAGGACGACGAGAGCGCAAACCGGCTGCCCAGCCTGGACGGCGTGAAAACGCTGGAGCTGGACGAGCTCGTGCCCGAGGATCACTTTACCCAGCCGCCTCCGCGCTATAACGAAGCCTCGCTGGTGAAGGAGCTGGAAGAGAGGGGTATTGGGCGCCCGTCAACCTATGCGTCGATTATCAGCACCATCCAGGACCGCGAGTACGTAGTGAAGCACGGCGGCTCGCGCGGGCGCTTCTTTCCCACGGAGATCGGCGTGGTGGTGTGCGATCTGCTGGTGGAGAACTTTCCTTACATTTTCGACACTGCCTACACCGCCAAGCTGGAAACGGAGCTGGACGACATCGAGGAAGGCACGGAGAAGTGGACCGATCTGCTCAATGGTTTCTACGGCTACTTTGAACAGGAGCTGAAGGACGCCGGCAAACACATGCGCAACATCAAGCGCATGGAGCAAGTGACGGACGAGAAGTGCGACGTGTGCGGCTCGCCGCTGGTGCTGAAGTGGGGCAAGTTCGGCACCTTCTACGCTTGCTCGGCTTACGACAAGAAGGACCCGGCGAGCTGTACGTTTACCAAGGAAAACATTGCCGCCAAGCCGGACCTGAACACGCCCGAGGCGCAGGAGGCAGGCGACACCGAGGAGTACTGCGAGAACTGCGGCAAGGTGATGGTGATGCGGCGCGGGCTTTTCGGGCCGTTCATGGCCTGCCCGGACTACAACGCCGATCCTCCGTGCAAGACCTTCCGCAAGCTGAGCCAGAAGCAGCAGCAGAAGCCGCCCGAGCCGACCGGCGAGCCTTGCCCGGCGTGCGGAAAGCCGCTGGTGCTGCGCCAGGGCGCGTACGGCGAGTTTGTCTCGTGCTCCGGCTATCCCAAGTGCAAATACGTGAAGCAGAATTTGATCGAGGGGATGAAGTGTCCCAAGTGCGGCGAGGGCGACCTGGCCGAGCGCCGCGCGCGCAGGGGCAACATCTTCTGGGGCTGCACGAATTATCCCAAGTGCGGCTTCACGTCGAACCTGAAGCCGGTGGCGAAGAAGTGCCCCAACTGCGGCAGTCCATATCTCCTGGAGAAGACGCTCCGCTCGGGCGTGTATCTCGTTTGCCCGAATGTGAAGAAGTCCGCCGAAGAAGAGTCCGCGAAGAAGAAGCGGGGAAAGAAGGCAGCCGCGGCTGAAGGGGTCGCGAAGGTGACGTGCACCTATTCCAAGCGGATTGGCGATGCACCGCCCCCGCCTACCGCGGAGACGCACGGGCCGGTGACCGAGGGGAAGGACGAAAAACGGGAACTGCAGCCGGCGTAAGGAAAGCGGCAGCCCCGAAAGGTAAGCGCACTTGCCTCCGTCTTAAGAGATTTTCATTGGCAAGTTTGGATTCTGGGTGCACAATTGCCATATCCGGAGTTTGTTGGCATTTGGGAGTGTCCAATATACCTCTAGGAGAACCCTATGGCCCTCGAAAGAGAATTGGCAGCATATATGCAGAAACTGCCTGAGTTGAAGGAGCAAGAGGGTAAGTTTGCGCTCTTCCACAGCGACGATTTCGTGGATGTCTACTCGAGCTATGAGGACGCCATCAAGGAGGGCTACAACAGGTTTGGACTCGAGCCATTCTTGGTGAAGCAGATCCAGGCCACCGAGCAAGCGCAGTTTATTTCGCGCATTGTGGCGCCGGAGACGACAGCCGTATCTATCTAAACAATGCCCTTCTTCACGCTCCAAGTCATATCCACGGGTCCCATGGTCGATGCCTTTATCGGGGTGAGCGCAGGGAAATTCTCGGCTCTGCAACAAGCGCAGCAGCAGATCCCGCCGCTGCAGCGAGTTCGTGCACTGCTCGACACCGGCGCCAGCGGAAGCTGCGTCGATCCGATGGTGCTCACGGCTCTTGGCCTCCAGGCTACAGGGAAGGTGGCGGTCCACACGCCTACTACCGGTGCAGCGCCTGCGATTTGTAACCAGTATGACGTTAGCATCCTGATTCCAACGCAAAATGCGCCCGCTTTTCAAATTCTGACGACAGCGGTCACCGAGCATGAATTCTTTAAGGCCCAGGGATTTCACGCGCTCCTCGGTCGTGACATTCTCTCCCGGTGTGTGTTTATTTACAACGGTCAGGTCAAACTGTTCACGTTGGGTTATTAGGCCACTCTAAAGTCTGTGAATTTGAACTGACCCGTTGCCCGCCGGTTAATCGCCATGACAGGATTTCGGCCAATCCTGTACTATGGCAGCGGAGACGACGAATGGAACGAATGCTTGCCACGCCGGCCGATGCGGAAATTATCTTGAAACTTTATGAGCTGCGCACCGAGGCGGTGATGCGCCAGGCGCGCGCCTGGGTTGGCGGCGAGTTCTGGCCCAAAACGGCGGACGACTTCTACGCCGTGTACGAGAACCCCGCGGATCCGCACAATCCGTGGCTAAGGCAGGTCATCACCTACTGGGAGATGGCGGCGGCGATGGTCTTGCACGGAGCCGTCTCGGCAGAGCTGTTTGTGGACTGCAATGGAGAGGGGTTCTTCCTCCTCGCCAAATTTGCGCCCATCCTGGAGGCGATCCGAGAGAAAAATCCCGCCTTCCTGGCCAAGACTTCGGAACTGGTGAACCGCTTTTCCTCGGCGGCGCAGCGCTACGAGACGACCCAGAAGCGCGTTGAGGCAGCGCGTAACTCCCGCACGGCGCGATAAACGAAGCGCCGCTGGCCCCACCGGACAAACAATAAAACGCTCTTGTAGAATTCCAACTGTGAGAGCATGATAAGAACGGACGAAAGTTCATCGATTCCCCGGGAGGTTTCCATGAAGCGTATTACCTTGCTGGCGGCTGTTTTCGCCATGGCCGCCATGACCGCGATGGCTGCGGATTCAACCACGATCACGGGATGGATTTCGGACTCGATGTGCGGCGCCAAGCACATGGGCACCGGTGCGGACTGTGTTAAGAAGTGCATCGATAGCGGGTTGAAGCCGGTGTTCGTCGACCCCAACAAGCAGGTCTGGAGCATCGACAACCCCGATGCGGTGACGCCCAACTTTTACGGCGCTCACGTGACCGTGACGGCGACCGAGGATGCGGCCAACAAAAGCATGCATATCGATACCATCGCCGAGGCAAAGTAAGGCAGTTGGGACGATCGAGAACCTCATTGGTACTCGCCACACCGCGCAAAGTCTGGTAGTGTCGTATCGGTTCCCCCGGTCGGGCCGGGTTCATGCTGCGGCCGGAATGGGGGTACGGAACGACTGAAAGCGACCGGACAACCATGGCGCGAGCAATCTGGAACGGCAAGGTCATTGCAGAAGCCGAGAGTGACCGGACGGTGGAATGGGAAGGGAATGTTTATTTCCCTGAATCCAGCCTCAAGCGCGAGTATTTTCGCCCCAGTTCCACTACTTCCACCGATCCCGCGAAGGGCCAGGCTCGCTACTTGACGATTGTGATCGACGGACAGGATAACCAGGACGCTGCCTGGTACTACCCCGATCCCAAGCCCGTGGCGCGAAAGATCAAAGGCTATGTGGCCTTCTGGCGGGGCGTGGAAGTGGAGAAAGACAGGGAACAGGGAATAGCCGGCAGGGAGTAGGAAAAAGGCGCGAAACACGAGCGCTGAACCTGAAAAATCCCGCCAAATCATCTTCTCTCAATCGCGGCGTAGTGCGACTCTGTCCCCCGGAACTTTGAAACCATTGTGGCCGCTTGAAGTCTACTCCCTATTCCCTACTGGCTATTCCCTGTCTCTCAATACGCCTGCAACTGATCCAGCGGCAGACGCACCTGGAAACAGGTCGAGCCTGGCTCCGACTTCACGCTCAAATGACCGCGGTGTTTGCGCACGATGCGCATGGCGTTGTCGAGGCCCAGGCCCAGCCCCCTGCCCGGCGCTTTGGTGGTGAAGAACGGCTCGAAGATGCGCTCCTGCAGCTCGGGAGGAATGCCGGGGCCGGTATCCCAGATTTCGACGAGCATCATGTCGCCCTCGAGCTTGCAGGCGACTCGCAAAGTTCCGGTGTTGCCGAGCGCGTCGAGAGCGTTCTCGATCAGCGCCGTCCACACCTGGTTCAGCTCGCCGCCGTAGGCGCTGATGCGGGGCAGATCGGGCTGATAATCGCGCTGGATTTCCACGCAGTCCATCCGCGAGCGGAGCATCTGCAGAGTCGCGTCCAAGCCGGCCGGAACGTCCACTTCGAGAATAGGGGCGCGGTCCATGTTGGAGTAGTCCTTGACGGCGCCGATGAGATCGAAGATGCGGGCGGTGGAGTTCACGATAGTCTCTGCCGCGCGCGCGGAGCGCAGATAACGGGCGAAATACTGGAGCGAAATGCAGGCCTCGGCGGCGCTCAGGAAGCCGCGCAGTTCGTCGAGATCGGCGGTGGTGACGCCCTGCTCGGCGAGCTGCGATGCAATCTCCCACGTGTCGGTGCATCCCACGCCCTTGAGCCAGGCGCGGATGGATTCTTCGCGCGCGATGAAGCCGATCGCGTCCGATCGGGGATCCGGCGCCAGCGATTCGCCGGTGCGCGCGAGAACCTTTTCTTCCCACGCTTCGACGCTCGACATCTGTTCCGCCGCGAGATGCAGATTGATCAGCTTGAACCGATTGGCGCGGTTGGCGCGCAGGGCGGCCAGCAGGCTGGCGGCGGCGCGCTGCGCGGCCGAAGCGGGATTGTTGAGTTCATGCGCCAGGTTGCCTGCCAGTTGCCCCAGAGCCGTGAGCTTCTCCGCCTGCTGCTCAATGCGAGTGACCTCGCGCACGCGGTCGAGCAACGTGGAGACCACGCGCTGCGCCATGGAGGGGATGGCCGCCAGCATCTCAGGAAAAAGCGAGCGGTGAATCAGTAGTATCCACACAGGGGAAACGGCGAATCCTTGTCCGCCGTAGCCTTTCATGCGCGAAAAAGGCAATAGGCCGGTCATTTGTCCGGTGCGGCCGATGAAAAGAGCCATCGGGCCGCCGTGCTGGCGGCGCACATGGATCTCGCCCTTGAGGATGAGCATCATGTGCTCGGCCGGTGCACCCTCCTCAAACAGAATGTCGCCGGGGTTGGCCATAAATTCCTGGCCATGGCGGGCGAGCCAGAGGCGATCCTCTGCAGGCAGGCCGTTCAAAGGGCCGATGCGATCGACGGCGGCCGCGATCTCTTCGAGCGGAGTGGGAGTGGCAGGAGAGGTAACGTCAGGGGAAAGCATCCGGGGACCTCCGGGGCGCAGATTCAGGATAGAGGATCGAGGCGCGGGGTTTTCCACTCTCCGGCCGGACAAGATGCGATACCGGCCCGCGTCTATTCGGGTTCGGCCTGTACCCCTCCGCCTGCAAGCCGAGCTAAGGCAACGGTGTAGACTTTCACTTTGAATGTCGCCTCGGTTGGGCCGTGGGTGCATGGGGCCAAGCTGCCTCTTCATCGGTTCGGGCTGGCGGCCACTGCCGCAGGAAAGAGATCGGGATGCAGATTGCTTTTGCCGCCTCGGAGTGCACGCCGTTTGCCAAGACCGGCGGCCTGGCCGACGTGGTGGGCGCGCTGCCGCACGAGTTGGTCAAGCTGGGGCACAAGGTGTCGGTATTTCTGCCGTTCTATGCGCGCGTGCGCCGGCATATTGAGGGCGAGCCGCGGTACGCCATCCGTTCGCTGACCATCCCTTTCTTCTCCTACAACCGCTTCGCGGGCATCGTGGACGGCGGCCAGCGCGACGGGGTGCAGTACTACTTTATCGATTGCCCGAAGCTCTTTGACAGAAAAGAACTTTATGGCCAAGGCGGTGTTGACTACGCCGACAACGCCGAGCGCTTCGGCCTGTTTTGCCGCGCCGTCATCGAGGCGTC
>JBEKXX010000030.1:0-36866 GCA_049511595.1 Occallatibacter sp.
GGATCTACGGCAACCGTCAACATCGCCATCGAGCAGCATCCGTAAGGTCTGCCACCGGCTATCGCTTGTCGATGTTTCCTGCCGAGCTTAATTGTTCCCTGGTCCCCGTTCCTTAATACAATGCAAGGAACGGCCCTGCTCCCCCAAGGAAGGAGGTCTCCTGCACGTTCTTGCGCTCATTGCCGGCGTTCTCTGCCTGCTGATCGTGCTGTTTGACGCCTTCCAGACCATCATCCTGCCTCGCCGCGCCTCGGGTCGCTTTCGCCTTACTCGCATTTTCTATATCGCAACCTGGATGCCGTGGCGCTTTCTTGCCCGCCGTCTTCGCGCCTCCCGCAAGCGCGAGACATTTCTCAGTTACTACGGTCCTCTGTCGTTGATTCTTCTCCTCGTGGTGTGGGCGACCGCCATGGTGATGGGCTTCGGCCTCCTCTTCTACGCGGCCGGCAGTCCTTTTAACGACGGCGCGCAGCGGGCCGGCTTCTCCTCAGACCTCTACGTCAGCGGCACCACTATTTTCACCCTCGGCCTTGGCGACGTCACGCCGCGCGACGCGTGGGCCCGCGCGCTGATCATCTTTGAGTCCGGCACAGGCCTTGGTTTCCTAGCGGTTGTCATGGGCTACTTTCCGGTTCTGTATGGCGCGTTTTCCCGCCGCGAGGTGAGCATTTCGCTGCTCGACGCGCGCGCCGGCTCTCCACCCACAGCCGCGGAGCTGATGCGCCGCCATTCTCATCAGGGCGCAGAGCAGGCTCTCTTGCTGCTACTCGTCGAGTGGGAGCGTTGGTCGGCCGAGCTGCTGGAAAGCCACATTTCCTATCCCCTGCTCTGCTATTTCCGCTCCCAGCACGACAAGCAAAGCTGGTTGAGCGCCCTCACCGCCATCCTCGATGCTTCAGTCCTTTTAATCTCCGGCGTCCGCGGACACGAAGCCCGTCAGGCGCAATTAACCTTTGCCATGGCGCGTCACGCCATAGTCGATCTGTCGCAGATTTTCTCGCTGCGCCCCATCAACACCGCGCCGGACCGCCTGCCCCCAGAGCGCTATCAGAAGCTCTATGAAGTGCTCTGCCAGAGCGGCGTCAGCGTCTGCCGCGACGATCTCTCCTACGAGCGCCTCAGCCAGATGCGCGCCCTCTACGAGGGGTACGCAGAGGCCCTCAGTCGCCATCTCTTCCTAGCATTGCCGCCGTGGCTCTCTGACCAGCCGCACAAAGACAATTGGCTGACCGTGGCCCGTCTTCGTGCGCAAACCGAGTCGGCCGGAGCATCCGATCCCAACCAACCGCCGCAGCCCGATGACTTGTTCCCTCCCACTTCCCCGTTCATCGATCGTCACCACGACTTCTAAGGAAGCGCACGCACGCGTCTCCGTCTAACCGCCAACGCTGCTTGACTGAGCTGGAAGGTCCCATCAATGGCCCTTTAGAACATGGTCTTTCCAGTCCCGGAACCTGTCCAAAGCGAAGTCAAAGAACCCCCTAACCCTGGTCCTTACGTCCTGGTCCCTAGTCCCGGTCTTTCGCCAATCCCTCAATCGTCAGCCATGCCGGCGCCGGCGCAAGATCGGCGATTGTGCCCACCCATCCGGCTTCTTCCCGGCGCAGGCCCGCCTTTGCGTAGAATGCGCGGCATGGCTCGTTGTGCGGCGTCTCCTTGTAGCGCCCCACCAGCCGGCATTCCCGCGCCGCCAGCTCGCTCACCGCGTTCAGCAGGGCATATTCGATTCCGAATCCAAACACCCGACAGCTCAGCACGAATACGGGAATCTCCAATCCCTCGGCCGTACGCCTGACCACCATGACGCCCACCACGCCCATGCTGCCGAATTTGTCCTTCGCCGCCGCGGTCAATACCCAATGTTCCGTGCCCAATCCCTGCTCGAGCTCGGCCATGGCCACGCGGCTTCCGCACAGGTTGAATTGGTTCGTACGATTCACCAGCTCCACCGCGCGCTTCAACTCCGCCGTCCGCGCCGCCGGCTCAATCTTCACTGAAAGCCGCAGATTGCCGAGCGCGGCAGCCTCGTCTTCCTGGCCCGCCTTCTGCCCGCTGCTGCTCGCCAAAAACTGCTCGCGCGCGGCGCGCTCGCGATACAGCCGGGTACGATCCTCCAGTTGATCCGCGGGCAGGTGCTTCTCCCAGTGCGCCAGCCACCGCCAGGTCGCCGCCTCCCGCGCGTCCAGTACGGTCATCGCCGGAAACGCATTACGCACACGCTCCAACTCATCGGGCCGGTCGTCGAGGAAGACAAAATCCTTCTCCTTCAGGTTTAACTCTTCCACGATGCTCGCCATATTCGGAACTTTCGCCTCCCAGTTGATGCGCGGAGCTACAAAGTCCTCCATGGCGAGCACGCCCCCCAAAAAATCCACATTCGCTGGATCGTTCTTGGAGTTGATGGAGAGCAGCACGCCTTTGTTTCTCAGCCCTTTCAGAATCTTCTGCCGTTCGGCGAAATGCTTCACCGGCCCCTCGCCAATCACGCCATCCCACAGCGTGTTGTCCAGGTCGCACACCACTACTTTCCTGGCCGCGAAGTGCGCCGCCGCCACGATCGCATCCATATAGGGGCCGCGAGCCAGCCCCATGCTCAATGGCGTTGGATGATAGACGTCGCCCTGGAACAAAACTCTTCCCAGCGCAAAATCGCCCGCGGTTCCCCGTAGCGCCACTTCCTCCATCACGCGCACGCGCCCCTCGAACGCCGCATCGGCAGCAGTGCGCTGGATGCACTGCCTGATGAACGGCCGCGCCTGGATCCGGTTCCTCAGCGAGGACGCATTCTTCGCCAGCCCGCTCCAGAAGCCGAACGTCTGCATTACGCCGGCGGAATTGTGCACGTAAATGGGGCAGGCAAACTGCACCGCCAGCAGGCGCACCGTCTGCGCCACGTCCTCCAGCATGCGGTCGAGCACGCCGAAGAACTTCGTCCGCGGCCATAATGCCGCGTTCCAGCGCAGCATCTGGTCGTACTCCGGCACGAAAGTGTACGAAAAAGGGCTGAAAAAGACCAGGTCGAACGCGCCCCGGCCCAGTTCCCGAATCTCGTTGCGCAGAACCGCCTGCACGCCGTCGTAGCGGTACACTGGTTCGAGCGCAATCTGCGCCTGCGCGCACGGCCCGGCCACGCCGGCCATGATTTCGCTCATCAGGCAGTCGCCCAGGAACAGCACGCGGAGACTCTTGCGCATGGGCCGCGAGAGCCGTTCGATCAACCGGTCCAGAGCCTCGCCCAGCGCCTGCACCGCCTGTGCCGGAACTTCCCTCTCCACGATTCCCAGCCACTTCCGCTTGGCGCGTTCGAGAATTCTGCCCGCCGAGAATACCCCAGCCCCCTCAGGCCGCATCGACGGGTGATTCAATCGGGTCATCCAGCCTGAGAACAGATCCTCCCGCAGCGCATCGGGAGCTCGCAGCCAATCGCCCGCCAAGTCGATGGCTGTTTCCACCACCGCCTGCCACCACCCGTGAAGCTCCGCGAAACGATCAGGCAGGAATCCGGCCGACTGGTCCGCCTCCTTCACCGCCTGAAAGAATGCTTCGGCAAGCTCCGCTCGATGCGCATGGAAAGCCCTGGCCAGTTCTTTGCGCGAGCGTCGATTGGCAGACGAGGTCAGAGTATTCACTCCTTCGGAATACTCACAGTATCTTTCATCCGCCCATTTGGTGTCAGGGCGCGGCCCCAAGCCCTGCCCTGCGTGTACTGGGAAAATTCCGCAAGCACACAAGAGACGTGGCGCGGGCCGCGCATTGCAGCGCCGATCGGTGATTTCCTTCTGGCCGGCTTCGCGCCGCCCTACCCCACGCCCTACAATAAGAGCGGAACTCACCCGTAGAGGAGCACCATGCCGCTGTCCGGAGAAGCCATCCGCCTGATGAACTACATTGACGATGTCGCCGTCACCCTGCGCCGCGTGCTGGCGGCCGTTCCCACGCTCCCCGCCGACGAGCGCGCCATAGTCGCCGAGCATCTGCGCCACGCCAGCCCCAGCGCCGAGGAAGTGGCCGAGGCCCTCGACGCCAAGTAATCTTTTGTGAAGACCGTCGCCATCATCGGGGCCGGGCCTCTTGGCCGTTGGATTGCTCTGGGCGCGGCCCGCGCCGGCTTTCGCGTGCTTCTTGAGGACGTAATGCCCGGCAATCTTCACCACGCGCGGGAGTCGATCCGCCAGGAACTCGGCCCGCAAGCCTTGCCCGCCGTCTCGTTCGTCTCCACCATCGAAGATGCCGTCCGCGACGCCGACCTGGCGATCGATTGCGTGCCCGACGAGCTCGAATCCAAGCTGGAGATCCTCTGGCTGCTCGACCGCATGGCTCCGCCGCGCACGGCGATCGCCACGCCCACGACGCATCTGTCGATCGCGGACCTAGCCGCATGCACGTACCGGCCGGAAAAATGTATCGCTATTGCCGCCTCGCCCGCGGCTCTCACGGCCGGCGCAGGCCCCGATCTTCTGCTGCGCGCCGCCCCGGTCACCAGCGACGAAACCGCCGCTCTTCTCGTCGATTTCTGGACGCGGCTTGGATTCCGCCCGGCAGTCGAACGCTGCCTCGCCTAGAAGTTCCGTTTTGCCCGATCCCCGATCCGGCTCGAATTCACAACCGGCAGATCAGCAGCTCTCGCTGGTAGATCATCTCGGGCGGCAGGTGGTCGTGCAAGTCGATAAAGAGCTCTTCGTGCCCGAGGATCTCCTTGCGCCAGGCAGTGCGGTCCACTACCTGCATCACGTCGAACTGCTCGCGCGTAAGCTCCAGGCCCGCCCACTCGATGTCCTCGTAGTAGGGCGTCCAGCCGATGGGCGTCTCGCGGCCGTGAGCGCGGCCGTGTACCCGGTCCACAATCCACTTCAGGATGCGCATGTTTTCGCTGAAGCCCGGCCAGAGGAAACTGCCGTCCTCGCCTTTACGGAACCAGTTCACATGGAAGATGCGAGGCGTGGAGCTCAGAGGGCGCTGCATCTTGATCCAGTGCCGGAAATAGTCGCCCATGTGGTAGCCGCAGAACGGCAGCATCGCCATGGGATCGCGGCGCACCAGACCTACCGCTCCGGTTGCCGCGGCGGTGGTTTCCGATCCCATCGTCGCGCCCACGTAAACGCCCGCACTCCAATTGAAAGCCTGGAAGACGAGCGGGATGGTCGTCGAGCGCCTCCCGCCAAAGATGAACGCGCTGATGGGTACTCCCTCCGGGTCTTCCCACTTGGGGTCGATTGACGGGCACTGCGCGGCCGGCGCCGTGAAGCGGCCATTGGGATGCGCCGCCTTGGCCCCGGTCTGCTTAGCGATCTCCGGTGTCCAGCGCTGGCCCCGCCAGTCCAGGCACTCGGCCGGCGGCTCGCCGGTCATCCCCTCCCACCACACGCCGCCATCCGGCGTCAGCGCCACGTTGGTAAAAATCGAGTTCCGGCTCAGCGTTGCCATCGCGTTGGAATTGGTCTTTGCGCTCGTTCCCGGCGCCACACCAAAGAATCCCGCCTCAGGATTGATGGCGCGTAGTTGTCCGCCTGCGTCCGGCTTGATCCACGCAATGTCGTCGCCGACCGTCGTCACTTTCCAGCCGCCCAGCGCCTTCGGCGGCACCATCATAGCCAAGTTGGTTTTGCCGCACGCCGAAGGAAAAGCCGCCGCCACATACGTCTTCTCGCCCTGCGGCGATTCCACTCCCAGGATGAGCATGTGCTCGGCCATCCAGCCTTCGTCGCGCGCGATGTTTGAAGCGATACGCAGCGCGAAGCACTTCTTTCCCAGTAGCGCATTGCCGCCGTAACCCGATCCGTAGCTCCAGATCTCGCGCGTCTCAGGGAAATGCACGATGTACTTCGTGTCGTTGCAGGGCCAAGGCACGTCCTTCTGCCCAGGAGCCAGCGGCATGCCCACCGAGTGCATGCACGGCACTACGCGCACCTCGCCGCGGTCAATCTCGGCCAAAACCGGCAACCCGATCCGCGTCATAATGCGCATGTTGGCCACAACATAGGCCGAATCTGTCAGCTCAACGCCGACCCGCGACATCGGCGAGCCCACCGGCCCCATGCTGAAGGCCAGCACGTACATCGTGCGCCCGCGCATGCAACCTGCGAACAGCTCCTTCAGCTTCTTGCGCATCTCGAACGGCTCGATCCAGTTGTTGGTGGGCCCGGCGTTGTCCTTGGAGAGCGAGCAAATAAACGTCCGGTCCTCCACCCGCGCCACATCGCGCGGATCGGAGCGCGCATAGAAGCACCCCGGCCACTGCTCCTGGTTCAGCCTGATGAAGGTTCCCGACGCCACCAGTTCATCGCACAGCCAGTCGTACTCCTGCTGGCTTCCGTCCACCCAGTGGATCGCGGCCGGTTGAGTAAGCTCCGCCATCTTCTCTACCCAGCGGATCAGATGCTCGTTCGTCGTCAGTGGCTTGGCTATGCTTGACTCTCCATGTTTCATCCTTTTTTCCCTCTTCTTCAAGCAGGTTCCCGCAGCAGCAGGGCCGATAAGTCAAACGATACAGATGCACTTTCGGCCTGACCGCGTTCTTTAGGGCCGGACAAGTTCGAAAATGCTAGGAATCTACGGGGGCTTTTGAATCATTTATACGTGATTCGTAGCCCGACAGCAAGACAGCATAGGGCCGGATCGCTGCGCCCCAGGGCTCGGAATGCGAGCGCAACGTTGCTGCAGAGAACGCCGGTCCAAAACTGGCAGGGCGCGGAATCGGCCGCCACAGACAATCATGCCACGATTTCCGCACGTCTCAAGCGCTCTGGCTTGTTGTCTGCGAGCGGCGACGGCAAGCCACACCAGGGAAGATCCACTCAGCACTAGCACGGGGGTCTCTTCGCTCCCGAAGTGAAGGCCGGGCGCACCATATCTTCTCGTCCGATTTTGTTCTCCTCTCTCTGCGCCATACAATGCATACAAGGCTCTGGGGAATCGGCAGTGGACGCTTTCACGATCATGTGGATTGCCGGTCACAGCCGTGTGGTTGTTTCTCAGAGACATGTTCATCCGTCACCAGTAGCGGTAGAGCGCGCTTTCGAGCGGCTTCAACTGTCTGGCGATTTTGCTGTATACGAGCCGAAACGGCCGCCAGCCGCTACAGTATCCGCTACACTCGCAGGAAGGGTTGCCGTAAGTCATTGAAGGGCCTGTAGCTCAACGGTTAGAGCAGGGGACTCATAATCCCTTGGTTGGGGGTTCAAATCCCTCCGGGCCCACCAAATTCCATCTATATAAGCTAAACAAAATAAATACATTATGATTGCATGCTGAATATTTCCCCTGAGTGCCTTTCGTAATCTTGCGCCATATTCTCGCTCTTAGGGACGCGTTCGGTACAGTTCCAAAGCGCAAGCTCTGTACCGGGAGTAATATGGCGACAATTGTTAAGACACCTTCGAACACTTGGAAGGCAGTTATCCGCAAGAATGGCTGGCCCACAAGCATCAAGACATTTCGGACGAAGAGAGACGCGGAAGACCGGTCACGGCACACTGAGGATGCGATGGCGCACGGCACCTACACCCAGCGCGCCGCGCGGACCGCATGACTGTGGAGAGCGCGGTTGATCGTTACGTCAAGGAGGTTACGCCAACCAAGCGGCCATCCTTCCAGGAAGGCGAGCAGCGCCGCGCTGAGATACTGAAAAGACATCGGAGCGGCATCTGTCCTACTCGGTGCAGGCGAACTTTGGACGGTAAAAACTTTGAGGTGCGGATGTTCCCTTATGGTCCTAGGCGACGCCTCATTATTGCGTGGCTACCTAAAATCTCTCTACACGCAAGCGCCAACTCTGGCCCTTTGACCGCCATTTGTACGCCAAGACGGTTATTTTGTCGCTATATATCGTGATACGATATATAGATGATCACTCGATCCACGAAAGGCGCTTCTGATTCGTTGCTCAGAACATTGGCGGAGTTTCGTTATGAGCTGCGCCGCTTTCTCCACTTCAGCGAATGTGCAGCGTTGGAATCAGGATTGCAGCCAAAGCAACATCAGCTTCTACTGCAGGTCGCAGGCGCTCCTGAGAGTACGACCGTGACAATCGCGTACGCGGCCGAGCGGCTTGGATTGAAGCACAACAGTGCAGTTGAACTTGTCGATCGGTCGGAACGCGAAGGCCTCCTGGCGCGAACGGTTGACCCCAAAGACAGGCGACGGGCAATTCTGCGAGTGACGCGCAAAGGCAAGGCTGTTTTAAGTTGTCTGGCAGGCAACCATACGCGTGAGTTGAACGAATTGGCCCCACGACTGGCGCAGGCCTTGGAGAATATTACGTTGCACTCCGACGGTATCGCTGGTACGGTGCCCCGATGAGATCGCGTCCCTCCGCTTTGCGCGACTTTACCGTGGATCGTCGGGTATGGCTCCTGACCGGAGTATCGCTCGTTATCGGCACAGGCGCAGCGGTTCTTGCTGTGATTCTTTTGCGCGCAATCGCATTCGCAACAAACGTCTTCTACTACCACCGGCTGAGGCTGGCAATGGTTGGGCCTGCCGGATCACCACTCTCACCAGGTCTCTTGATATTGGTTCCAATCGTGGGCGGCGTGCTGGTGGGGCTGATGGCCTACTTTGGCTCGGACAAGATCCGCGGCCATGGAATTCCCGAGGCCATTGAGGCAATTCTGTTGAATGGCGCACGTGTCGATCCCAAAGTAGCGGTTCTCAAACCTTTGTCGGCAGCGATCGCAATTGGCTCCGGCGGGCCTTTCGGTGCGGAGGGACCGATCATCATGACCGGCGGAGCTTTCGGCTCGCTGGTCGCGCAGTGGCTCAAACTTTCGGATGCCGAACGAACAACACTGCTGGCGGCCGGCGCCGCCGCGGGGATGTCCGCAACATTTGCGGCGCCGATTGCTTCGATTCTGCTTGCCGTGGAGCTGCTTCTCTTCGAGTGGCGTCCGCGGTCGCTGGTCCCAGTGGCAGTGGCGAGCATTTTGGCTGGCGCACTGCGCATTCGGTGGCTCGGCCCGGGGCCGCTCTTTCCAGTCGATCTGTCATCGGGCATCCGTCTCGGCCCAACGCTTCTCGTCGCCAGTCCGCTGGGCATTCTCGCCGGTCTTGCCGCCGCGGGGCTCAGCCGTCTCATGTACGGATTCGAGGATGGCTTCGAGTACTTCGGCAGCCGTCTGCGGATTCATTGGATGTGGTGGCCGGCCCTCGGCGGCATCGGTATCGGCATCGGCGGGTACTTCTTCCCGCGCGGATTGGGCGTAGGCTACGACAACATCGCGGAGGTTCTGCGCGGGAACGCTCCGATGGCTCTTTTGCTGGGACTCATTGTCGCCAAATCGCTGATGTGGGCGTTTTCTTTGAGTTCCGGGACTTCGGGCGGCGTGTTGGCTCCCATCTTGATGATTGGCGCAGCTTTGGGAGAGGCTGCGGCGCAGTTGGCGCATATGCCGGGCGAAACGCAGGCGCTTTGGGCGCTGATGGCGATGGGGGCAATGCTCTCAGGCGCGCTGGGTGTGCCGCTTACGGCGATTCTCTTCTCTCTGGAGCTGACCCATGCACTGCCGGCGATACTGCCGCTTGCATTGGCGTGTACTGCGTCCTACCTGGTGACCTCTTTGATTATGCCGCGCTCGATTCTTACCGAGAAGATCACCCGCCGCGGATATCACTTATCGCGTGAATATGGCGTTGACCCTCTCGAAATGGTGAATGTAGCGGACGTGATGACAGAGTTGTCTGCGCCGGGCGGAGTGGAAGGCGTAAACGATGCTCTTGTGGCATTACCGGATATTTTCGCCTACTGCGACGAGACCTGCCGGGCAGCCGCGGAGGAAATGGCGACCACGGGAGTAATGAACATGCCGGTCGTGGATCGGGAAACGGGGCGCGTGTGTGGAACAATCGGGGCGCGAGAGCTGCTATTGGGACGGCGTCGAGCGGTGGTGCGAGAGTCGGAACGAAGCATATCCTTCCAGATTTAGTTCAAGCGATACCCGGGCAAGCAGAGCCCTGAATGAAACTAGCAATCCCTTTCCTTATGGAGGCTTTGTGTCAAGAAGCCCTTCAATGCAACTGCATTGTTGTGCTCAGGGTCATGAGAGCTGTAAATCAGGGTGACGTTGCCGCTGCGCGCAGCTTTCAGTATCGGGCGCCATGAAGCTGGATTCTTGTCGAGTTCGGCAAAGTAACGCCGCCGGAACTCATCCCATCGGGCCGGATCGTGGTGAAACCACTTCCGCAGCTCGACGCTTGGGGCTACGTCCTTTAGCCATGCGCTGATTTCGAGCGACGACTTTTTCACGCCGCGAGGCCATAACCGCTCAAC
Organism: Occallatibacter sp.; assembly: GCA_049511595.1. Classification (GTDB taxonomy): domain Bacteria; phylum Acidobacteriota; class Terriglobia; order Terriglobales; family Acidobacteriaceae; genus Telmatobacter. The sequence continues at coordinate 10,265 of JBEKXX010000030.1, forward strand.
AAGGAAGCGGGCGCCGTCTGTGCCGGAAGATGCTTCGTAAACTCGCTTGAGCTGAATCATCGTACGCGCTCCTGCAAGAGAAATTCGATCCGCCCACGATGGATGAAAAACAGTTCGAATGGCAAAACCGTCCCCGCTGCCGCGGGCTCGATCGTGCGCAACGTTCCGCTACGTCTAGCCTGCTCCCGGGTTTCAACGAAATTCAAGCCGCCTCATTTTTCATCTGAACGAGCAACATTTTGACTGGAGTCCTTGCCAGGATTCCGTGGGCCAGCATCGGAGGCATATAAACGAATGAGCCTGGCTGCGCGTCGACCTTATCTTCTCCCAGATGGACTTCGGCTTCTCCCTCGATGAAATAGAGAATAGCCGGCGTCGGGGCCGAATGCGAGGAAAGCTCCTCGCCTTTCGAAAAACCAAAGAGAGTAACGTTTATTTTGCTGTCCTTCTTGAGAACCTGGCTCAAGATTCCCTTTTCCGGCAGTACAATCTCCTGTTGCAGATTTGTAAGGAATACATAGTTCATCGACTCTCCTTCGCGTGCATCTCCGCTTCCCACGCGGTTAGTTGCAGCGCCTTCGAAGGGAGATTCCCTCGATCGAAGACGCCGCGTGGATTTCTACCGTCATAATCAGCGCGCTGCAAGCGCTTCTTCGCGTTCATTGTGCGTTTCGTACGACCGTAGATCCTGACCGGATGACTGCCCGTTGTCGTAGGAATGCCCGGTCATTAGTCCAAGTACAAACCAGGCGAACGCTGCCGCGCCGATGGAGAACAGGATGTCGCCGGGGACCCGCATCCAGCGCAGCGTCTGCATCGAACCGGACTGCATGAACTCCGCGGATCGTGCGTACCACGTGCCGTGCTGCCCGGCAAATTCTGTACCAGTAGGAGTGGGCCAACAGATCGGCTATGGCTATGAGTGGGATGCGGGGCCAGCCGCGTCGTAATGCGCCTTCGTTTTCTCGCAGGTATATGGGCGCGTGGAGGGTTGCAATCACGTGCTGCATGAACTCTGTGATTGAGGAGTGGTTGCCCTCGACGAATCGGGCGAGGGCCCGGCTTGCGTTTGACAAGGCAGCGTTCTGAGAAAGGCGATCGTGCCTGATGGTGGTCGCCGGGAAAACGGTTCCCGCCCGACCCAAGCCTCGATTTGGCCTTAAAGCTCAGCGCCGGTTGGGGCCACTAAGGTCAAGGCAGCATCGCCGCCATCCTACTTCTCGGTCCTGCTCTCGGCGCCAGCTACCGCGCCATCCTTCCCACCGCCACAGGCCTTTCGGCCTCAACGCATCGCTAGGTGTTTAGCCCCGGCATTTGATGGTGCTTTCTTGCTCCCAAGGGTGGAAGGAGACACTACGGGCCAGGTTTTACATCGGGGCGCCACCGAGACAGCGGCTGACCGGGGCCGATGTGCTGGGCGGAGTGGAGGGGTTCTTCGTACCGCAGATCGAGACAGGCCAGAGCTTTGAGGCGGAGGTCAACGCTTACAACGAAGTTGCCGCGCAGGCGATGCCGGACGCGAAGGCGATCTGTGGTTAGGCCTTATGCCTTTTTGCCTGCTGGTCCGTTGAGCAGACACAACTCCAAATCCTCGAACATGGCGCAGAGGCGCTGCCCGAGATGCCGGATGAGTGCGCCTATAATGGCCGGTGAGGAGAATTAGCCATGCTGACGAGAAGAGTGTTTGCCACGGAAGCGGCGGCTGGACTGGCTGCGCTGGCGTTGGCGCCGCGCGCATTTGGTAAAGTGACGGATCGGCCGCTGGGTGTGCAGCTCTACACGGTACGCAGCCTTGCCGGCAGGGATTTGGCGGGTACACTCGCGGCGATTCGCAAGATCGGCTATCAGACTGTGGAGACCTCTGGATTGCAGTACACGTTGAGCGCGAAAAATCTGCGGCAGGTCATCCTCGACGCGGGGCTGACTGCGCCGAGCGGGCATTTCGGTTACGACGAATTTGCAAGCCGCTTAGACTACGCCAAAGAACTGGGTCTGGAGTGCATGGTCTGCTCCATGCCTCCGAGGTCTCTGGCGAATTCAGCCGATGGATTCAAGCGCGTGGCGGAGCAATACAACGAGTGGGGCGCGCAGATGCAGAAGATGGGCCTGAGATTCGGCTTTCACAATCACAATCTGGAGTTCAGAGACTACGGCGGCGTGACCGGTCTGGATGTGCTGCTCAAAAACACCGACCCCGCGCTGGTGCAGTGGGAGATGGACTGCTATTGGGTAGCGCAGGCGGGGTACGACCCGGTGGCAATGCTGCGCCAACATGGCAGGCGAATGCAGTCGCTGCACCTGAAGGATCGCAAGCCGAATGTGACGACTTCGTTCGACACGGGTCCTGACTCCGCGCATTTTACCGAGGTGGGCGAGGGCACGCTGGACTGGAAGACGATTCTGCGGCTGGCTGCCGAGAACCATATTGCAAATATGTATGTGGAGCAGGACGTGACGGACAGGCCGCCGCTTGAGAGCCTCGCAATCAGCTACGCGAATCTGGTGAAACTGCTAAGCGCGTAGGTTGCGGGATTGAACATTTGCCGGATTGGCAGGGATCGCACTGCGATGGCAAACGATCAACTCCACATGGCAGGCGAGGCGGGGATCGAACCCACAACCCCCGGCTTAGAAGGTCCAACTGGGAGCAGTTCCCAGCCTTGCCGCCATTTCCCATTATTTACTTTTGTCCAATGTTTATGCTGGTTTTAGCGATGCGGCCATTACTGCGCTGTCCAATGGCGTACTGTAGGGACTCCCCCCAAATTCCACCACACTCCCACAATTTCACCCGCAATTTTTTCGGCTCCTTTCTTGCGCGCAATCGCGCCAGAATCCTCCACGGCGCGCCGATGGGAGACGCGGGACGCAATCCTCCCCAGGCGCTGGCTGATGCGGGCCAGAGCGGGGCGTCGGCGCGGCGGGCGGGCCGTCTCTGGCGCTGGTGGTAAACGCTTGCTGTCGGGGTGGTTCCGGCCTCTTGTGGACCCTGCCCAGCTTCTGACAGATCGGCGCAGCCAATCTCCCGCGCGCGGTTCCGGTGGAATCTTGCGAGAAGAGGCGATTTGACATTTTGGACTGTTTTAGTCTAAATTCACAATACGCGCTACCCCTTTCTATGCCAACGCGAAGCCCTTCGGAGTCGAAGGGCTTTCGCATTCTTGGCAGATGTTCGAGCGCCGAACGCTCCCGCTCTCCCCGTGCGCGACTCGGCGTTACACTTGTCTGCGAATGGCGTGGGGATTCCGGCGGCGTCTGAAATTTGGGCCGCTCAAGCTCAATCTGTCCAAGTCCGGCGCGGGGTACTTCGTGGGAGCGCGCGGCTTTCGCGAGGGTAGAGATGCCAAGGGCAGATCGTACACGGCAGCTTCGACCCTCGAAACTTGCTTTTACAACCGAACCTATTCCAGCCACTCCATCGCCCATTTGGAGGAGGAGGCACACGCCAAGCGCGGCAAGCCTTGGTACAAGTCCAGACGCCAGGTCGTGGACGGACCCCATTCTTAGTTGAATCGATTTGCAAGCTGCTAGTGAGCTTCGAGAAGACCGAAGCCAGTTTCGTCCCCTGCTAATCTTGGCCGCAGCTTTGATCAGTTAGAGGCAGACAATCGTTACTTACGTATATGTTCTTAGTCGATTGTTTGCATGCGTATACGGCAATTGCCCCTGTCAAAATCAATTCGAAACCGTGATAGGATTTAACACGCAAGCGCAGACACGCGCAACAAGTACCATGGTTAGTTGGGTGACGAATACATGAGAAGCAGTGGTTTGAGGACACGTTTGGCATTGGGATTGATTACGTGGCTGGCGATTTTTATCATCGCTCGGGCGCGGGCGGATGAGACGCGGACGCCTACCGAAGAAGGAATCGTCTACGGAACCGCAGATGGGCAGACGCTGACCATGGACTACTACGCGCCCAAGGGCGAGGGCGTGCATCCGATCGTCATCATTATTCATGGGGGTGGGTACCACGCCGGGGACTCGAGGAGCGGGAGCGAGGCGTATGGGGCGGATTTTCTGGCTCCGGCGGGGTACGCAGTGTTCTCAATCAACTACCGGCTGGCGCCGAAATATCCCTATCCGTACATGGTGCAGGACGCGGAGCGGGCGGTGCGGTTCATCCGTCACAACGCGAAGCGCTGGAACGGAGACCCGGACAAAATTGCACTGGTGGGTGGATCGGCGGGAGGGTTCCTCAGCAATATGGTCGGGCTGCAAGACCTTGGCGACGATCCAGGCGCGGCTGACCCGGTGGACCGCGAGAGCGCGCGGGTGCAGGCCGTGGTCAGCCTGTTTGCGCAGAGCAGCTTTGAGTTTGTACCGTTGAATGCGGATGTGCACCGGCTGCTGGACCCGCTGATTGCGGAGAAGGGATATAAGGAGGCGATTCGCGAGGCGTCGCCAATTACGTATGTTCACCGCGGCGACCCGCCGTTTCTTGAGATTCTGGGCGACAAGGACGAGTACATTCCATTTTCTGAGGCGACCAATCTGCAGGATGCGCTGCACAAAGTGGGCGTCCGCTGCGACATCATCCGGATTCCGGGCGGGAAGCACGGAACGGATGGATGGAACACGATTCCCGGCGTGCCGGACTGGGAACGGGAGATGACGGAGTGGCTGAACGCGAGGCTGCACCACAAGGGACCGATTGGGGAGGGGATTCGGGCGAGGGTCCCCGCTCCGCCGGCTTAGCGGTTGACTAAGAACATATCCGTAAATAGCGCTTAGCTTGATTCCAGCCACCGATTCTGTTGTAGGTGAGGGCGGTAGCTGGGCGAAGATCACCCCAAGATGGCGCAGATCAAGTCGTGGACGGTGCCGGACACGTTGCGGAGCAAGATCGAGCCGCTGGTTCCAGTGATTCTAAATGGTAGGCGAGGCGGGAATCGAACCCACAACCCCCGGCTTAGAAGGCCGGTGCTCTATCCAATTGAGCTACTCGCCCACGGTAATCATTGTAGCTTTTTCGTGGCCGATGGGGGAGCCGCGCGCAGAGCGGCGAACCCGCAACGACAGCGGTTTTGAATCTTCGCAAATGTCGATGCTTAAGTCAGCGCCAGATACTCGTGGGCCAGCCGTACTACCATCGACCCCTCTCCGACTGCCGATGCTACACGGTTCATCGCGCCGGCACGGAGGTCTCCCGCGGCAAACACGCCGGGAACGCTGGTCTCGAGGGTGAGCGGATCGCGCTGCTCCTTCCAGATGCGCGCGTACCCATCAGCCGCCATCATGTCCCGCCCTGTGAGCACAAACCCTTTGGCATCAATCAATACTTCAGCAGGGAGCCAGTCACTTCTCGGACGCGTACCGATGAAGATGAACAGCGCGTCGGTTTCCTCGGACTGGGTCGATCCATCGTCGAGCGACAGAAGAACGACGCGCTCGACGTGACCCTCGCCCTCGACTCGCTGGACTTCAGTGCGTGGGCGAAGGTGGATGTTGGGGGTCTTCTCGATCTGCTCAATCAGGTACTGCGACATCGTGTCGCGCAAGCTGTCGCGGCGTACCACAATCTCCACTTCCTTTGCGTAGCGCGCCAGATACATGGCGCCCTGGCCCGCCGAGTTTCCGCCGCCTACAACGAGTACTCGCCTGTCGCGGAACTCTGCCGCCTCAGTGGTTGCCGCACCGTAGTACACTCCGGCGCCAGTGTGCTCCGCAATGCCCGGCGCGGGATGTTCGCGATAGGACATCCCGGTGCTGGCCAGCAACGCCCGTGATACGATCTGGCGACCGTCGGCGAGCGTGAGCCGCTTATATCCGCCGTCGATCGACATGCCGGTGACTTCGAGCGGCACCAGAAACTCCGCACCCAGACGCTGCGCCTGAGCCAACGCGCGCCGTGTCAATTCGCTGCCGCTGACCCCGGCTGGAAATCCCAGATAGTTTTCGATCCGGGAGCTGGTGCCCGCCTGCCCGCCCGGCGCATGCCGGTCAAGCAGCAGGGTCCGCAACCCCTCCGAAGCGCCGTAAACGGCGGCGGCAAGACCGGCTGGCCCGGCTCCAACGATGGCCAGGTCATAGACGTCGAAGGCGGTTGTCAGTGGCCGGCCCAGGCGTTCAGCCACCTGCCGGGGATCGGGGTTGCGTAACACCGGCGTTCCATCGTCAAAGAAGAGCGCCGGCAGTTCGTCGACGCCCACGCCGGCAGCATCCAGCAGCGCGCGAGCGTCGGCATCGTGTGTCACCTCAAGCCAGCGATAGGGAATCAGGTTGCTGGCCAGAAATTCCTTGATGGCGTGGGATTGAGGAGACCACTGGTGACCCACCAGTCGCAGTCCCTTCGCTTCCGGTAGTGACTCGGCCTGCCATGCATCCAGCAGATCATCAACCGCAGGGAATAGTCGTTCCTCTGGCGGTTCCCAGGGCTTAGAAAGATAGTGGTCGAGGTGCGCTTCGTTGATCGCCTTCACCGCCGCGTCGATATCGGAGTAAGCGGTTAACAGAACCCTGCGCGCCAGCGGGTAGACTGAACGCGATTTCGCCAGCACCTCACTGCCCATCATGCCCGGCATGCGCTGATCGCAGACCACCATGGCCAGCGAATCCCCACGGCTCTTCAGTTCGCGGATGGCATTCAGCGCCTCTTCTCCCGATGCCGAGCTCATCACCGTGTAGTTTTCCCTGTAACGGGAGCGAAGATCTCGGCGCACCGCAGCCAGTACCTGCGGATCGTCATCCACAATGAGCAGAACCGGCTTGTTCATCGCGGAACTCCTTCGCTATGGGTTTCCGCAATTGGCAGCGTAACCCGAAACTCCGTCCGGCCTGGTTGCGACTCGACTTCAATCGTGCCGTCGTTGTGGCGAACGAGGCGCCGGACAATGTCGAGGCCGAGGCCCGTGCCCTGTCCCATCGGTTTGGTCGTGAAAAACGGATCGAAGATGCGTTCGCGGATGGGCGCGGGGATGCCGGGCCCATTGTCGATCACGCGCACCACGACGGCTTGACCGCCACGGTTCGCTCTGACTTCCAAGCGACCGCCATCCGGGATCGCGTCGAGCGCGTTGTCAATCAGATTTCCCCAGATTTGGTTCAATTCGCCCGCGAATCCGCGCACGCGCGGCAAGCCGGCTTCCAGTTCGATCGTCACAGCCGCCGACTTTAGCCCTGCCTTCGCCTTTAGTACAGCTACTGTGTTGCCCAGGCTCAGTCCCAAGTCGACCGGCTCGGCCACCATCGCCTGATCCATGTGCGTGAATCCTTTGATCGCTGTAACGAGGCCAGAGACGCGCATGGCTGCTTCTTGAATCTCCGAAGCAAGATTGCGCACTGCGCATCCTGCCGCAGCCCAACGCAGCACCGCGTCCAGCGCAGGTCCCTGCACAGCTGCGGCGAGCTGGTCGAGCGCCTCAAAGGTGACCTGGGTGTCGGCAAGAGCTTCTGCGCCTGCGGTGTTGAGCCCATGATCGGCAAGCCAGCCGGCAATTGCGTCTTCCCGCACGGCCTGCTGGACAGGAGACCGGACGCCAAGCGGCGCCTTAGCCAGGCAGGCCTTCCGAATCGCGTCTACGGCGGCAAGTTGCGCATCGCTCAACCGGGCAACGCCCAATGCATGTGTCGCCGCCTCAGCCTCTCCCAGCCGGTCTTCAAGCAGCGCTGCGCTGCGCTCGATGGCAGAAGCGGGATTATTCAGTTCGTGAGCCAAGCCTGCCGAGAGCTTACCCAGCGATATCATCTTCTCGTTCTGCAGGTCGCCGGAAGTGAAGAGCCGCGCACGATCGAGCATGACGTGCACCAGGATCCTCGTCACCTCGAAGCACTCGCGGGTCAGCGCTTGAAGCTCGTCCCGAGGCAGCGCCAAAATCTCGGTCGGTTCCTCTGCAACGGCGTCTCCCGGGGGGCTCCCCAATCGCGAATACGGCAACACTCCGGTTACGTCGCCAGCCCGCCAATCAATCGCCTTCTGTGGCCCGGAGCCTCGATCGACCGACAGCGAAACGTGGCCCGACAACACAATGTACAGGCCCTCGACAGGAGCGCCTTTGTGAGACAGCACCACGCCGGCATTCAGCTTTCGCAGCGTCCCGTGCGCCGCCAGCCAGGCAAGTTCCTCCCGGGGCGCTGTACCCAGCGTCTTGTGCTCCGCAAGCCGATCAATCAGGTCCAATGCGGTCACCCGTAAGCAGAGTTTCTTCCGGGGGAATGAGGGCGCCTCGCTCAAAGGTAGCAGATGAAATTGGCTGTCAGTAAGCTAATTCGGCAAGCTCGAGATGCCGGTCCGAGGCGGCGATCCTTCAGTGGCAGCCTGAAGGTAACGTACAACGGTAGCCTCGGCCCAGTGGACGCCACCGGCGGAGCGGCGGCTGAGGAAGGCGCAATGGCCTCCGTGGCGCGTTTCGATGAAGTCGATGTTTGGATTGGCAAGGATCCGTGCGCGGGTTTCGGGAAAGAGACGGATGAACGGATCGTCCTGCGCGCTGAGAATGAGCGTGGGAGTGGCAATGCGGTCAATGACGCGGGCGCTGGCGGCGCGGTAATAATAGTCGTCGGCATCGCGGAAGCCGGAATAGCGGGCGACGATCTTCTGGTCGAACTCGCGGATGGAGCGTATCGGGCCGATGCCGCGGGCTTGGTAAACAGCCGGAAACAGCTCCGATTTGCGGCGAAACCGTCGCATCAGCCCGCGAAGGAAATGCCATTCATAAATGCGGTTGGCTGGCTCGTGCAGCGCATCGGCGCCTGCAGCGAGATCGATGGCCGGGCAAACCGTTGCGACAGCAACAAGAGGCGCGCGCGCACCCCACTCGCCTGCGAGCTTGAGCACAAGATTGCCGCCCATCGAGTAGCCAACCAGCGCCACCCGCTCGAAGCCGTAGCGCGCAACGAAGTGGCGAACCACGGCAGCCACATCGGCGGAGCGGCCGGAGTGATAGAGCGTGGGCGTAAGTGCATCGGCGCCGCCGCAGTTGCGCATGTTCATGCGGACGACGTTCATGCCGGCGGCAAAGGCGCGCACGGCGATACCCTGGATGTAGCGCGAATCCGACGAGCCTTCCAGCCCGTGCACCAGCACTGCCAAGAGGCGCTGGGCGCGTTCCTCCTCAGGCTGCCAATGACAATGGCAGAGGACGCGGCTGCCATCCGCGGGATCGACTTCAACCGTCTCTGTGACTGTAGCCAGGCGAAACGCGGGCCGAGGAAGAAAGTTGCCCACGATGGTTTGAACGTGGCCGTTAGAGAGCCAGGGATGGGGCTCAAACGCAGTGAGCCACGCCGGGAACCGCTGGGGCCTCTGTGTCGATAAGCTGGCTGGCATCACGGTGTTCTGCCTGGCGGATTAGAACATTAAGCGCTCTTTTTTCATGGATTTATGAGGGGAAAATTGGGGCGGCGGGTGGGGATCGAACCCACGACATCCTGAGCCACAGTCAGGCGTTCTGCCACTGAACTACTGCCGCCATCTGCTAGTCCGATTGTAGCATCGAAACAGAATCACGGGCCGGCCCGGAAGAAGCAAACCGGCCGTCGAGCGATCGAGATGTTTCTTCTGCAAATGCCTTCCCGCCGGTGTGCCGTTGTTGTGACCGATCGCATGGCTGCCACACCAACGAAGGCCGCGCAGGGAACCGGATAGAAGCCGGATTGGGGTTACAATCGAAAGTGGTTGTCGGGGCGTAGCGCAGTCTGGTAGCGCATCTGCTTTGGGAGCAGAGGGTCGGGGGTTCGAATCCCTCCGCCCCGACCATTACAAGCCTTTGATATTTCAGGTGATGTTAGTGTTTCCGAGGGGCGCATCTGCGCCGAGGCGAGCACGCCGGCGCCCTGATTCACGACGATGACTGGGTTGTGTCTCGCAAAAACTCCATCCGGGAGTGAAACGGCCTCCGCTTAACCGTTAAGGCAAGGGAAAACTACTGGGAAAACTGGGTGGGAGAGGAGTCGGTCGAGTGTGGAAACGTAATGAGTGTCGGGAAGAGCCCATCCGAAGCATCACAGTTAGACGGCAGACACACTTCTCCTCTGTGTTCTTTCACCTAATTGAGAGCAGTCCGTATTGCCGCTTCAAGCAGCCAGATCGTAGCGATGGTGCAGGCCGCCTAGCCTCGGCAGGGAGACATCCTTGCTCATTGCATTCGTCCCCGTTATTACCGCGGCCTGCCGGAGTCTGCTTGTCTAGGCCAAGCTGCGTCCGGTCGTCGTGATAGTAACGAGGACATTGAACGGGGTTGATTTCGGCCGGTAGCGCCGTTCAAGCGCGCTTGCGGAACGGCTCGCTGTGGATGATGCCGGATCCTTCGCGAATCGTCAGGATCTGGTCGGAATTCACGTTGTTCAACTTTGTAACCGCGCCGCTGGGCCAGTGGATCTCAATCACGTTTGCCTTTGTTGAGGCGCCGAGGCCAAACGTCAGAACCAGTTCGCTCGACGACAGGTAGCTCGATCCGCTGCGCAACATCTGTTTCTGCGAGGTCGTATTGGACTGAACCCATACCACCGAGCCGATGCCGTCGCGATTCGATCGAGTCCCGACCAGCTTGATGCGCAAGGCATGATTGGTAGCGCCTTCATTGAGGAAGAGCTGTGCGGGACCACTGTTCGTGGTGATCACGATGTCCGGCGCGCCGTCGTTGTTGATGTCTCCATAAGCGGCACCGCGGGCGACGCGCGGCGAATCGAATTCGGAGCCTACCTCCGCAGCCTCGTCCACAAAGCTCTTGCCATCGATGTTGCGATAGAGGTGCGGCGGTTCGGCGTAGTGAACGCGGTGCTGGATTGCTTCGATGGCGGGGTCGAGGTGTCCGTCGGCAATGTAGATGTCGGGCCAGCCGTCGAGGTCGTAGTCGAAGAAGAAGCAGCCGAAGCCGAGCGTGAGCAGGCTGGTGCGGCCTATCGATGAAGTGGGGGCCACGTCGACAAAGAGGCCGTTCTGCTGGTTCTGGTAGAGCGCGATCATCTGGTTTGAGAAGTTGGTGATGAGCAGGCTGGGGTAGCCGGAGCGGTTGTAGTCGATGGCGTCGATGCCCATGCCGGCGCGCGCCACCCCGTCTTCGCTGTAGGCGATGCCCTCGGGAATCCCTTTCTCAGTAAACGTGCCATTGTGGTTGTTGATGTAGAGCTTGTTCGGCTGGGTGTCGTTGCTCACGGCAATGTCGGGCCAGCCGTCCTGGTTCGCATCGAGAATCGTAATGCCCAGGCTCTTCGATGTTGGGTCGTAGAGGCCGGACTGTTTGGTCACGTCAGTGAACGTGCCGTCGCCGTTGTTGTGCCATAGGCGCAGAGAGGCGCCGTGGTAGGACTCGGGCGTGCAGTAAGATTTATGGACGCCATCCATGGTGCAATACAGATCGGTCTGGGGCGTCCACTGGACGTAATTTGCGACCAGCAGGTCGAGGCGGCCATCGCGGTCGATATCGACCCACGCGGCGCTGGTGCTCAGCTCGTGCGGTCCCCAAAGCCCGGCTTTCTTGGTCACGTCGGTAAACGTGCCGTTGCCGTTGTTGTGGAACAGATGGCTCTGGCCGTAAGCGGTCACAAAGAGGTCGTCGTAGCCGTCATTGTCGTAGTCGCCCACGGCAACGCCGAGCCCGTACATGGGTATATCGAGTCCTGCCTGCCTGGTTACGTCGGTAAACGTGCCGTCGTGGTTGTTGCGGTAGAGGGCGGGCGTGGTCACATGGCCGGGTTCGCCGGGCCAGCCCGTGCCGTTGACAAAAAAGATGTCCTGCCAGCCGTCGTTGTTGTAGTCGATAAAGGCGACTCCGGGGCCGAGCGTTTCAGGCAGGTATTTCTTGCCGAATGCGCCGCTGTTGTGGACGAAGTGGATGCCCGCGGCACGGGTGATGTCGACAAAGCGGATGTGCTCCGGCGGGTCGGCAGGCGGAGCCGAGGCGGCAAATACAGCAGCTAACAAAATGAACCCCGAGACAGCGAGAACGGCGGCAAAAACCGGCAAAGTGCGAGAAGTCCTCAATGAGCACCTCCCCCAAGCCGAGCCGCCTGGGTTGACGGTGGCGCCGGGGTTTGATTTGCAACTGTTCCCTTAGCCGGTGGCAACCCCACAACGTCGCTTTCTGCACCATTGTTGGCGTTGGCTTCAGCCAGTGGAACCGAGTCGTGCTCGTGGACCGGCTGCCGCTCCAGATTGTCGAAGGGATGTTTGGCGCGGTACGGGCCGGTCAGGGTCTGCGACGCCTCATCCGCTTTAAAACGCATGTATCTCTCCTGGTAAGCCGCGGCTTGCGTGGCGTCGCCCAGGCCGGTGTAGCACAGCATAAGGTTGTAATTCGCTTCAAGGTCCTCAGGGTCGATGGTCATTACTTTCAGGAATTCGTCGCGCGCTTGCGCATACTGGCGTTCCAGAAAGAGCACGCGGCCGAGATCGTTGCGAACTACGCGGTCGTCGGGATATTGCGCGGTGACAAGCTGCAACTGGGCGATTGCTTCGGGGTACTTGCCCTCCTCTCGCAGCACGCGAGAGGAGAAGTAGTGGGCGCGGGCCAGCTGAGGCGAGAGCTGGAGGGCCTTGTCCAGCACCTGCGTGGCGCCTGCAAGATTACCCTCCTGAACGCGAACGCGGCCGATATTCACCCAACCGTCGGGATTGTTGGGATCGGCTTCGGTCGTATGAACAAAAGCCACCTCTGCCGCCTTGAGATCTCCCTGCAAAAGAAAGCCTATGCCGTAGTCGTTCCAGCGGTGCCAGTCGGCCTTCCCGGTAACGGCTTTGGGGGCGGGCAGAGGCGAGCCCGGCCGCAGCACGGTAAGATCCGCGGTGGACTGAGCCATGACCACAATAGGCAAGTTGGGTACGGCCTTGATCTTGCCTGAGACATCGCTGGTGCCGGCGGTGAATACCATGCGGCGATCGTCGTAGGCAGGCGTCTTGTCGTTCGGGCCGGTGCTTATGAACGCGCCGGCAAAGGCAAACTGCGTGTTCACCCATGCGAACTTGCGATAGTTGAGCCGAGCCAGCAGATGGATGCGGCCGTGAGCGTCTTTGGGGATGCGCAGGCGGAAGTGGACCGTGTCCGCTGCGCCGGGCGGAATGAGGTGCGCATAGACCGTAGCGCGCGCCGCCCACGCGTTGCGCTTGTCAATAGCATTGCCGTGCTCGTCGATGGAGAGCGAGCGGTAGAACTCAGCGCCCGGATCGACGGGGCCTTTCCCATGATCCTGGGCCATGCCGCTCCAGAAAAGGACCTTGCCGCTGTCGTCGGTGGCCTTCAGCTCCAGCCAGCAGTCGAAGGCATCCACCGTGCCCCCCGGGAAGAAATGGCCGACGCCGAGAGTGCGGACGACTACATCCACCCGCGCGATTTCGCCAGGAACGACAGCTCCCTCAACACGATTGAGCGGCGCCGTCACGGGAGAGACGTTCGCCTCGCCGGTCATGCCCATTGTCTCGTGCTCGGCTTCTTCGCCGACGGCGAATGTTGTCTCCGCCTGCATGGGCGACGCACCCAAGGCCTGTACGATGCGGTTCCCGCTGGTTTCAGGCGAGAGGGCAAAGATATCGACGCTGACCTTGTGATCCTGCAGGAAGCGCTCCGTGTCGTCGAGCTGGGTCTGATCCTTGTTCACAAACGGCAGCGCCGTGTTTGCGCCAATAAAACGGTGCGAATGAATGAACCCGCCGATGTTGCCCGCATCGTTGGAGCGGACCTGCCCCATGTGGCAGTCAACGCAGTTTTGCGAATGAGGCGGGTAGTAAAACGAACGGGCGCCGAATCCTGAAACGCCGCTGGCCTGCCAGTTGTCGTAGTCGTTGAAGCCGCGCACCCAACGGTAGTGATTCACGGGTACGTCGAGGTGAACCTTGTGGCATGCGGAGCAGAAATCCGCCGGGTTGATCTTCATGAATGGCTTTAGGAAGGTTCGGCGGTGCGGCTCCGGATCTTCCTCGATGAGAAAGTCGATGACCTTGCGGAGAACGGGATTCTTGGTATCGACCAGCTTGAAGAGGGCCGGGTACTCGATGGTGTAGCTGCCGTTGCCCATGGTGCTGTGTACGTTGCGGATGGAGTGGCAAACCATGCAGCCGATGCCCGCCTGCGCGGCACGCGTGTTGATGCGGTCTTTGATGGGCGTATTGAAGTTGCCGGGAAAGAAGAGCGCCGCATCGTGGCACCCCGCACACCATTTGGACGACTGAACGCTGTTGACGTCTTGCATGTAGACGATGGACTGGCGATACCACTGGTTATTGAAAGACGAGAGGTGGTGGGCAGAGCTTTCCCACTCGTTGTAGATGTCACCATGGCACTGTTTGCAGGCCGCCGAATCGACGAAGTAATCCTCGGGAACTGTTTCCCCCGAGTAGGTCTCTGCCGAGCTGGGGAAGAACTGGCTCTTCGGCCCCGCGCCTTCGCTATCCATGGAGGCTGGCGCAATGGAGGGATTTTGAATTCTGTACGCACGCTGCCGCGGCACGGTCCTCACCCACCAGGCTCCGGCAGCTATGCCTGCCGAGATGGCGAGGCAGCAAGCCAGCCGGACCGCTTCGCGCAGTTTGCCGCCGCTGAAGCGCCGGAACCACCCCTGGCGCCCGCTCCACACAAACAGCAGTACCGCACAGCCGGCAATGGAAACAAACTCGTGGGCGTACAGCACGGGCCACATGTTGCGGCGCGCGCCAGTAAACAGGATGGCGGCGCCGGCTGCTCCGCCGAGCAGCAGTACTGCCCAGCCGATTTTCTCCCACAGGCTGCGGCCGCGCATCAGCCGAGCGATCCACGGCACGCCGACGACAAGGAAGATTGCCCCAAGGAGAATATGGAGCAGAACCATGCACTCGTAGAAGATGGTGGCCGACGGAAACGCAAACAAATACAGTGCGCTCCCTGCAAGGCCAAGAACCCCTGCTATCAGGAATCGTCTCATTGACGCTTATTCCTAACTCTCAAAAAGATTGGTATGGCCGCGCAGATCAGAGACCTCCAATCGACCTCACTTCTGATCCGCACCAGAATCTTAGCCGCTCAGCGAGACGCCTGACATCAAACTTTCGGTGGAGATTTCCGGGCCTGTTCCTCGCCAAAATTCCATCTGGCCAGAACATGCCGTGTTTTCATTCGCATAGAAACCCTGGGTTCGGAGCTTTGGGGTGCACCTTAGGGAACAGCCTTAACTGCTAGGAGATCGCACGCAGATGCTTCCACAACTCAACTTCACCAAGGACATCTCTCGCGGTGACGATCTTGTATATGTCTTCGGCTCCAAGCTGCGGCAACAGGCCTTTACGCAGGCCGTTCTTGCCATGAACGCGCTAACAGCCGCAGCCAATAGGCGACTTTGCTTTACGCTTCTCCGGATTGTGGATGGCCTTTGATTCCTTCAAAACGTAAAAAGTCATTCGCAGCGCCGCTCTGATGGCCCTTGAATGGAGTCCGCAACGGCCCACGGGCCGGACGCACGAGCGCAACCTAGCAGACACCCTGAGATGGGGCGCAAGGTGTGGCCGGCCATTAAGAATGGCCCGCACGGAAGGCTGGGTCATCGTCCTCGCGCGCTACCCACACATACAGCGTCGGCAGCAGAAAGACGCTCATTAGCAGATTGGTCATCAGTCCGCCCACAATCACGATCGCGAACGGCCGTTGGGAATCGGAGCCGATGCCGTGCGAGAGGGCGGCGGGCAGCAGCCCCAGAGTGGCCACCAGCATGGTCATCATAATGGGGCGCAGGCGCAGGATGGCGCCCTCGATGGCTGCTTCCTCAATGGTATTGCCGCGCGAGCGCAGTTGATTGATGTACTCCAGCATGATCACGCCGGTCTGTACGGAGACGCCGAACAGGGCAAGGAATCCGACCTCCGACGAGACGCTGAAGTTAGTGCCAGTAATGAGCAGCACCAGCAGGCCGCCGATGCTGGCCATGGCCACCGTGGCGAGAATCAGCAATGCCCATTTGAACGACTTGTACATGGAGTAGAGAATAATGAAGATCAGCAGCACGGTGAGGGGCACGATGATGACCATCCGCGCCTCGGCGCGAACCTCGCTCTGGTACTCGCCTTCCCATGCAATATGATAGCCGCGCGGAAGCTCCACCTGTTGGTTCACTCGTTGGATGGCTTCGCGGACGGCATCGCCCAACGCGCGGTCGCGGACACTGTACTTGATAGCTACATAGCGCTCGTTGTTTTCGCGATAAATTTCAGAACCCTCGTCGGCCTCGCGCACATCGCAAAGCTGGGCGAGCGAGACGCGTTCGCCCGACGGCGACAACAGACGGATATTCTCAATTGCTTCCCGCGTATCCCTGAACCGGGGCAAGTAGCGCAGCGTGAGGTTATATACCTCTTCGCCCCTCAATACCTGCGTAAGCGCCGTGCCTCCTACGGCCGTCTGGATGGCATCCTGAACGTCGGAAACGTTGATCTGCCAGCGCGCCGCTTTAGCGCGATCGACGGTAATATCCAGGTCAGGCTGTCCGGTGACCTGCAGCACTCCCAGATCCGTAATGCCCCGCACGCCACTCATTACGGCAGCGACCTGGCCAGCTAGATCTTCGAGCGTATGCAGGTCGCTCCCATAGACTTTGGTCGCCAACTCGCCCTTTACCCCGCTGACAGCTTCCTCCATGTTGTCCTCGATGGGCTGCGAAAAGCCCCAGATCATGCCGGGGAATTTCTTATCGAGCTCATCCTGCATCGCGGCGATCAGGTTGTCTTTGTTCTCTTGGAAGACAGGCCGCCACTCCTCTTTCGGCTTCAACCCCACGAAGTACTCGGTATTAAAGAATCCGGTATGGTCGGTTCCGTCGTCAGGGCGGCCCGTCTGGCTAGTGCACTCGGTTGTTTCAGGAAACGAGCAGAGGATCAGCCGCGCCTGATTGGCAACGCGAATGGACTCATCGGGTCCGACACTTTGTTCCAGCGTGCCGCGCACCCACAGCGAGCCTTCATCGAGATGAGGAAGAAACTCGGAGCCAATGACGCCGCTGAACGCCAGAAAGACGCCCATGATGAGCGCTATCACGCCCCCGCTCAACACCACGCGATGGTGATGAATGGCCCAGGTGACGCCATTGCGGTAGCGCTCCCGCAAATACTCCATCACCGGATTTCTCCATTCCTTCGCGCCTTTGCTGAGCAGCATGCTGGCCAATACGGGAGCCAGAATGATGGAAAACGTCAGCGCGCCCAGCAGCGCAAATGCCACCGTCCACGCCATAGGACGGAACAGCCGGCCTTCCACGGCCTGCAGCGTGAAGATGGGCAGATACGCGGTGATGATGATGGCGATGGCATAAAACACCGGCCTTTGCACTTCATGAGCGGCATCGCGAATCTTCTGCGGTGGTGTGCGGGTGTCGTCATTGTGAGAAAGATGGCGGACAATGTTTTCCACCATGACGACCGCGCCGTCGACCACCATGCCAAAATCCAGCGCGCCAAGGGAAAGCAGGTTAGCCGGGATGTGGCGCAGGTCGAGGCACGTGGCGGCAAACAACAGAGAGAACGGAATCGTGAGGACGACGATGGTTGCGCCGCGCACATTGCCGAGGAAGAAAAAGAGAATGACCGCAACCAGGATCATGCCCATGCTGAGGTTGTCGAGAACGGTGTGTGTCGTGAAATGGAGCAACTGGCTGCGGTCGATGAAGGGAACGATGGTTACGCCTTTGGGAAGGATTTGCTCGTTCAGTTGCTTGACCCTCGCGTGGACCCCGTCGAGGGTAGGTTGGGCGTTGGCGCCCTTCTGCAAGGCGACGATGCCCTCGACCACATCGTCATTATCGGCCAGTTTTCCGTCGCTACGGTGGTAGGCGTCGCCGAACTGTCCGAGGCGAATCATCGGGCCCTGTTCCACGACACCAAGATCCTTTACGCGAACCGGAGTGCCGCCTTTCGTGGTAATGACCGTGTTCCCGATGTCCTGGATGTCACGGACCAGCCCAACTTCTCGTACGTTGACCTCTTGCTGGCCCTCCTGGATGAAGCTGCCGCCGCCATTGGCGTTGTTATTGGCGAGCTGTTGCTCCACTTGGGCAATGCTGAGCCCGTAGCCGATGAGCTTATCGGGATCGAGACGGACCTGATACTCGCGGGTCGGCCCTCCAAAGGGATTGATGTCCACGACGCCGGGAACGGATTTCAGATTTTTTTCAATCACCCAGGTTTCCAGCGTCTTCAGGTTCATCACGTCGTACTCGGGGTTCGTGCTACGAAGGGTATAGAAATAGATCTGGCCGACGGGGCTCCAATCGGTGCCCATTTGCGGCACCACCCCGGCGGGCAGCGAGACCTGCGATAGCCGTTCCAGCACACGTTCGCGATTCTCGAAATCGGTCGTATCCTCTCCGAAAACCATTTCCACTGTCGATAGTCCAAAGATGGACCAGGAACGTACGTGGGCCACGCCAGGAATGCCATTCATGACCGTTTCGATGGGGATGGTGACCTGCTGCTCAATTTGCTCAGCAGAGATTCCCGGCCACTGCGCGATTACGTCGACATAGTTGTTGGCCACATCGGGATAGGCCTCCACGGGAAGGCGATGAAAGGAGACGATGCCCCACGCGAACAGCAAAATGCCGATAGCCAGGACGAGGAGACGGTTCTGAAGCGCGAAATCGACCAGCTTGCGGATCATTGAGCCTCCACCGTGGCTTCAAGATTCAAAACATCCTTCACCACCTGGTCGTCCGGCGCCAAGCCCGACAGAATAACCTGTTGGCCGCCGGGCAGCATGTCGCCTGCGTCCACTTCCACCCGTTTGAATTGCCCCTGGCCCTCCGGCACGTAGACCCACTCCCTGTCATGGAGGTGCAGAATGGCGGTGGCTGGCACGGTGGCATGCGTCGTCGCGGTGCGGCTCAAGAGCGTCGCGGTCACAAACATTCCCAGGCGAAGGATGCCCGGGTTCGCCACTTCAATGCGCACCTTCGCGGTGCGAATGGTGGGATCGAGAACCGGTCCGATATCGCTCACGCGGCCGGTCAGCAGATTGCCGGGATACGCGGCCAGATTGATCTGCGCTTCCTGACCCAGACGGACCTTGGGCAGGTCATTTTCATACACATCGCAAAGGATCCACACCTCGCTTAGGTCGGCGATGGTAAACGCGGTTGCCGTTCCCGAGAGAGTTACGCCTGCGGCGGCATCATTGGTAATGTTCTGCGCCACAATCACGCCGGAGGTCGGCGCGAACACGTTCACTATGGGACTGGGATGTTCCTTGTTGACACCGAAGATCTTCAACTGCTCATCTGCCGCCACGAGGTCGGCCTTGGCGTCCTTTTCCGTATCTTCGGCCTGCTCGAGCATAGCCTGCGAGATGGCTCCGTGCTGGTAGAGGTCCTGTGCGCGAAGGTAAGCCTTGTTTGCGAGCTGTTCGTCGGCCGACGCCTTCACATACGTATCGAAGGCGTTGCTGATGTCCAGACTCTGTACGCTGAACAGCAACTGCCCCTTCTTCACGTTGTCGTCGAGCCGCGCCTTAATATCGACGACGCGGCCGTTGGCCATCGAGATCACCGGAATCTCGCGCGAGATGTCGGGAAACACCGATCCGGTCACGTTCAGCTTGTCCGGTTGCTCAATCCGGCCCGCCGCCACCAGCGGAAACTGCTCGGGATGATCCACCGTAATCAGACCTCCATTTCCGGTTTCAACCACCTGCGCCGGAGAGGCAGCGCCGCTGGCCGGATTGAACTTCTTTCCACAGCCCGCCATCGCAAACAATGCAGCCAGGCAGCAAGCGATTTTCAAAAGGGAACTGTTCGTCATGGGATCACCTCTCGTCCGACGGCAAGATTCAGTTGTCCAGCGGCTGTCAGATAGGCGCCGATGAGCTGCGCATAAGCCAGTTGCACCTGACGATAGTCGCTCTGCGCGTTCAGGAAATCCATCAGCGAAGCTCCGCCATGGAAATAGGCGTAGCTCACGTTGTCGCGCACTCTCAGCGCCTCGTCGTTGTATTTAGCCTTGTATGGCTTCAGCAGCTTGATGTTGCTGTGCACTAGCTCGTAAGCCGTGTCCACGTCACTGAAGACCTGCGCGCGCGTGGCTTCGCTGGCCTGCTGGGCGCGCTCAATGTCGATCTGCGTGCGCTTCTTCTCGCCCTGGTTGCGGTCGAAGACGCGTAGCGGAATGCTCACGCTGGCGCCCAGCGTTTGCGTCGCGTCGGGATTATTGTTCGACGCGTTCCATGTGTACCACGCGCTATACGTCGGGTCAGTGGAGCCATTGGAGACGGCCAGTTTATGGTTCGTCTCCGATTGCTGAACCGTTTCGAGAGCCGCCTGCAGGTCGGGCCGCGTCTGCAGCGCAATCTGGCGGAAGTCGTCGAGCGGCTGCAGCGCATCGGAGAAATCGAATGTTCCGGTCACGTCGAACTTGTCCACCGGTGTGCGATCGTTCAGCAATTGCAGCAACTGGATCTTGGCCGTGCGCAGGTTCACGACCGCCGTCTGCAGCTCCGATTCGTATTGCACGCGCAGCAGCTCAATGCGATCGAAATCGATCTGCGCGATGTCGCCGGCCTTCAACCGTTCGCGGCTGATGTCGATAATCTTGTCGTAGTAATCAAGGTCCGACCTGGCCAAATCCAGTACCGTTTTGG
Source organism: Occallatibacter sp. (assembly GCA_049511595.1). Taxonomy (GTDB): domain Bacteria; phylum Acidobacteriota; class Terriglobia; order Terriglobales; family Acidobacteriaceae; genus Telmatobacter. The sequence goes on from JBEKXX010000030.1 coordinate 30,787, forward strand.
CTTCCAGCGTCTGCACAAACGCCGTGCGCAAGGTGAATTCCAGGGTGCGTTTCAAGTCCTCGTGCTCCGATTCCGAAATGCGCGTGCCTTCCTGGGCGCTTTCCAGACGCAGCTCGCGTTTATGGTCGCGCTCATGCAGGTAGCTCACGCCGGGCACGACAAAGGTGCCGGCCAGCGGCTCCCAGATTCCCTTGTTGGGAGCGAACTGGGTTCCATCCGCAGTCACGCTCAGCTGCGGATTGGGCCGCAGATAGGCCGTAATCTCTTCGGCCCGCATCTCGTCCACGCTGTCGGCGTCGGCCTTCAACGCCGGGTTGCTGGCTTCAAACCTTGCTTTGACCTGTTCCCAGGTCAGACCCTGCTGAGCCAAAACAGCATCTGGCGCCAGAGCAAGGATCACAGCCGTTGCCCCAACGGCAACGGAAGGGAATATCCTCTTCATACAGAACCTCTGCGCCGCGGTCTGCACGGCAGACACAGGGAAGTTGAAGGTTAATCTAATTTCGAAGAAAGAGTGGAAAGAAGCGATCAGGCGGCTGGAGGAGGGCGGTTCTGAACCGAGGCCAGGGCGGAGTTTTCGACAAAGGGATCGGGAAGATTGCTGGGGGCACTCAGGCGCACAACAGCGATCGCTATTCCCGCGAAGGTTGGCAGCGGGAGCGCCGTGGTCGCAGGCGCGATCGAATGCGGGCCGGAACAATCATGGTCGCGGCGCACGCAGCAGTCAGCCTCGGCGGGATTTTGGGCCGCGATCAAGTCGTCGGTCATGGAGATGGCCGGCAACAGAATCAGAATGACGACCGCCAGAGCCACAAGCTGCACACGCCGGTCCCGGAGCTTGCCTGGCGCCATCCGCAGCCACAAGCAAAGCATCCACACTGCTACGCATGCCCAACCGAGATTGAGTGTTAGCTCCATTCCACGTATCAATTCTACATTAGGAATGATCGTCGACAAGGAATACTATGGCATTCGTTCGGACGCAAACTCATAAGCTGAGGGTTGGGATTGTTTAAAGGATTCATAATCTTTCACGCTTTTCCCTAACTGGGGAATTGCTGCACAGTTGCGGCGGTGCCTTCGTTAATCTGCCGCGGCCTCAAGTCTCCATCGCCTTAGCCGCATTGACCGCGGCCGGGAATGCCCCGTAAGATGAAGTAAGTTGCTTTGCATATGCGCAATGGCATCATGCCAAACGGCAGCGAAACCAACCGGACGCGCATGGGTGCCCCCTCGTTCAACGGCAGGACAGCTGACTCTGGATCAGCATATCGGGGTTCGAATCCCTGGGGGGCAGCCAATGAAATCAATTAGAGACAACGATTTGCTGTCGGGATTTACTGTTCCCTTGCCGCGCACTGAACTGTCTCAACCCTGTGCCAACAGATTCTCGCTGCTCTGACCATGCGCCGGCACTTCTCGCGGACCGCAGTAATTGGAGCAAAGTGACGGCTCACCTCCGGCAACTCGACAGCGATAGCAGGGCTAACTCTGGGAGCTTCCGGAATCGAGCTCCAGGGTCTGGATCGAAGCGAGCGCCTTTGCCACTGCTTACACAATGGCTTTGGTAGCGCCGAACGGGATACCGCCATCGTCGAGAAGCGTCTGGCCGGTTACGTAACGGCTGGATTCGGAGGCCAGAAAGACGACGGCTCCGTCAAGATCGCCGGTCCTTCCTGGCCTCTTCTTGGGTATGCGTTCCGTGCGGCACTCCACCCGTGCCGCATTCTTGTACATGATCTCGTTAATGCCTTTGGGTTGAGCCCGCGATCAATTCACTGCATGGAAGCGGCGATTCACTCTGGTTTCAGGACTCCCTTGACAAGCTTGCCTGAACCCATTCCTTCAAACACATCGCGCCATTCGGAGAGAGGCGCGACTCGATTGAGGATCAGATCGACGTCAAGCTTTCCGCTGGCAAGAAGTGAGAGAACTTTTTCCCATATTGGCCAATTGTGAGAAAAGCTGCCCTGAAGAGTGACGGCTTTCTGAACAAGTTGATCGAGCGAGAAGTTTAAAGGCTGCGGCCCCCAGCCCACTTTTGTAATCTGTCCCGCCGGGCGGATAATGTCGAGCGCCAGCTTGAGTGTCGCAGAGACGCCCGCGGCATCGATAACCAAGTCGACGCCGAGGCCGTCGCCTAAGTTCTTAACCCATTCGATAATATCTTCGCCGTGGGCGCCTAGAACTGTGTCCGCACCAATCCGTTTTGCGGTTTCAAGCCGCGCGGCATCGGCAGGAATCCCAATTACGATGAGATGCCCAGCCCCAGCGAGCTTGGCCATCGCCGCACAAAGCAGACCGATTGGCCCCGGCCCGATCACTGCAATCGTGTCCCCGGGGCGCGGGTGGGAGTTCCCACAAACCGCGTTATAAGCAACACAGCACGGCTCAGTCAGTGCAGCTTTTTCCAGGGCCAGGGACCCAGGAACGTGATGCAGACAACGTGCCGGAACTTTGACAAAAGACGCCATGGCGCCGTTCACGCCATATCCGAAACCAAGCCTCTTGGGGTCCAGATTGTACAGGCCGCGGCGAATGAATGCGGAATCCGGAGGAAGTTGCGCGGCGGTTTCGCTCACTACTCGGTCGCCCTCCTTGAAGACCTTCACGCGGGCGCCAGATTTGGCAACAATGCCGGCGAATTCATGGCCAAGGACGACTGGATAATTCACCTTCCAGCTCTGTTTGCCGGCAAATTGGTGCAGGTCGCTGCCACAGATGGCCGCTGCTTCCACCTTGAGCAGCACATCGTCCTCACCGATTTCCGGAACAGGAAGCTCACGTAGCTCTACGGAGCCGGGCTCCTTAGCGTAGTTAACGAGTGCGATCATAGACATTACCCACCATCCTCCAGACGGACCAGACTATACTCCACGATACTGATATGTCAAATTGGTAGCGCCGGTGGTAGTGTCTCAGTTTGAAATCGACATCTCTACTCGAAGTGAGACACTACAGCGCCGGTCGAGATACCGCCATCGACGAGAAGAGTCTGGCCGGTTACATAACGGCTGGATTCGGAGGCCAGAAAGACGACGGCTCCATCAAGATCGTCGGGCCTTCCTGGCCGCTTCGCGGGAATCCGATCCGTCAGGTATTCCACCCACTCCGCATTCTGGTACATGACCTCATTTTGCTGGGTGCGAAACCAGCCCGGCGCAAGGCAGTTGACGGTGATCCCGTATTTCCCCCAGTCGTCTGCCAGGCTCATGGTGAGCTGCTTGATGCCGCCGCGGCTGGCGCCGTAGGGCCCCAGACCGGCATATCCCGCGACGCAGGTCACCGATCCAATATTAATGATGCGCCCATAGCCGCGCTGGATCATGCCCCGCGCTACAGCCTGCGCCACAAAGAACGATCCGCGCAGGTTGGTGTCGAGCACCGTGTTCCAATCCTCCCAGGTTACGTCCAGGGCGAGTTTGCGGATATTGCAGCCTGCGTTGTTGACCAATATATCGATGTGGCCAAAGTGCGCTTCGATGGCAGCGACAGCGCTCTGGATGCTGTTGTAGTCGCGGACATCGAGCGCGACGGAGAAGCTTTGCCGCCCGAATGCGTGAACCTCGCCGGCAAAGGCCGGGAGCGACTGCACATCGCGGCTTGTGAGGGCGATATCCGCACCCGCGCGTGCCAGTGCACGGGCGAAGTACTGCCCCAGGCCGCGGCTGGCGCCAGTGACCAGTGCGACCCTCCCCGATAAATCAAACAGAGAGTCCGTCATGACTGTTCTCATATGTCTTATGGTTGAAGCACGACTTTCAGCAGGCCGGGTTCACGCGCATAGAGACGGCTGAACCACGCTGCCCCCTCTTCGAGCGGAGCCACAGCGGAGAGGAGCGGCTCGACTCGGATCGCCCCCCGAGAGATCAGCGAAATGCACGCGGGGTACTCGCCGGAAGACGCGCAGGATCCCTGCAGGCGAATTTGGCGCGTCACGGTGGACTGAAGACCGAGTTCAACCGTGGGAGCAACATTGCCAACCAGTGTGACCGTTGCCCCTTTGCGCACAGCATCGATGGCAAGCTTCACGGTTGGTGAGATTCCGACGCACTCCAGCGCGACATCCGCGCCCCGGCCCGAGGTGAGTTGCTGAATTTCGGGGATGGGGTTGGCTTTCCCCGAGTTGAACGTCGCGGTTGCGCCGAGGCTGCGCGCCATTTCGAGGCGACTATCGTCCACATCGCAAACGAAGACCCTACCGGCGCCGGCGAGCAACGCGGCCTGCAATGTCAGGAGGCCGATCATGCCGGCTCCGACGACGACGACTGTATCGTCCAGATCGATTGGGGTAAGGGACACGGCGTGAACCGCGATCGAGACGGCTTCAATGAGAGCCGCGTTCGCAAACGGCATGTTGTCCGGCAGTGGATACGCGATGCGCGCGGGGACGGTGACGTATTCGGCAAATGCGCCCATGCGGCGGAAATCAGGCGTGGAAACTCCGATGATTTCGCGGTTATCGCACAGATTCACCTGGCCTCTGCGGCAGTAGAAGCACTTGCCGCAGAAGACGGTGGAGTCAAACGTGGCGCGGTCGCCGGGCCGGAAACCAGTTACCGCGCCGCCGACAGCCTCGACGATTCCAGCGGCTTCATGTCCCATGACGATGGGGGGAAGACGCCGTCCCGTGCTTCCATCGTATCCATGCACATCGCTCCCGCAGATGCCGCAAGCCTGAACGCGGATGAGCAGGTCATCTTCACCGGGTTTGGGTTTCGCCATATCGACGAGGTCGAGCCGCTTGTATTCAGAGAGAACGAGCGCCTTCATGGATTCTCCTTGTAGCTTGGTCAGCAGTGCAGAGAAGAAGAGCCGGACTGGCTCTTGGTCAGACTTCGATCCAGGATCATCAATTTCATTGACCGCAGCCGAATATATGATATATCAGAAATTTGCGTGACGCTAACGCGCTCGTCTCCGGACGAGACGGCTATCCCGAACTTTCACCATCTGCCGGAACGGCACGAACCGCGCGCGCGATGCCGGACGCGGTCAACCTCTCACTGGATAGCCGCCGCATCGGCGCAGGCACGATGGTGGACGAGTTTGAGCGGCGAAAAAACCGGGTCCGGGCCAAGGTGCGGGCCAAGATCAAGCACCCTTACCGCATCCTGAAGCGCGTCTTCGGATTCGTGCAGGCGTGCTTCCCGGGCTTGCATGCAACCAACTCAGGCTGATTCCGTAAGCGGCCCAAACTGCCGTTTGCTCAGGCCAACCTGCCGGCCCCACATTTCTCTTGCAGAAATACGGCGGAATATACATTTACTTCCGCACATTGAGATTACGTGCCCCTGACTGCCCTAGACATTCCCCGACCTCTTGCCGTTTTCCTTAGGAACCTTGCTCTTCAGCCGCCAGGAGCCCCCATTATCGTAGTGCGCGAGACGCTCCAACACCTGGTCGAGGCCATACCGGACGTGCGCTCGCATGGCAGTGTCGGCGGCCAGCGGATCACCGCTGCACAACGCTTCAGCTAAGGTCGAGTGGAACTCCTCCGGCTGGGTACGCCGGTTAGCGGCCATATCATAGAGCCAGTTGAAGATCAGCACATTCTCTTTCTCAATGGCTCGGCGCAGCCCTGGACAGCAAGCCAGTTCCGCAATCCGCATATGAAATTGCATATGTTGAGTATGTTCAGAGAACAGGAATCGTGAGTCCTCCGGTTCCAGCGAGCACTTCTTATGCAGTTCATCCAGACGCTGGGCGCTGGCGCGAAGCTGCTTTTTCTCCTCGTCAGTGATGTTCTGCGCGCACAGCCTTGCGGCCTGCGATTCCAAAGCCTCGCGAATGAGATTACTGTCGCGAATGTCTTGTTCACTGGGTATGCGTACCCGCGTTCCAATCCGGGGGCGACATTCAACCAGCCCCTCCGCCTCCAGGCATTTTAGAGCCTCGGTGATAGGCAAGAAGCTCATGTTAAGCCGCTTGGCGAGCCTCCTCCGCGACAGGACATCTCCTATCGACAGCTCTCCCCTGAGAATTTCATCGTGAATCTGTTGGTAGGCTCGGTTGTATAACGATTCCTTAGCGACGTTCAGCCGGCTTGGCGTGCGCCCAGTTTTCCCCAAACCAGATTT
>JBEKXX010000031.1:0-26737 GCA_049511595.1 Occallatibacter sp.
GATGAGGAAGAGGAATAGCGCGGGCGCAAGGGAGCAAAAGATTAAGCAGCCGTCCGCCCCGGCAGCGCCATTGTTCGTGGTGTCACACATCCCTGAGCCCAAGCTTGAATTCGCCTACGGGCAGAAGGTCGAATATCCACGGGACGGTTTGTTCTTATTCGGACCGTGTGACGCTACGAAAGAGTTTTCGGCTACCCGTTTCGGTGTAATCGGAACTGCTGAAGGTGTGAAGCGGTTCGAACGTTGGTCCGAGAAGATGAGGGGCAATATTGCAATACCCGCTCCTGGGCCACGCAGCCGCGGAGTTGAACCACAGCACGTCGCCTTTCCGGGATTCAAGGAAGCCTTTCATAGCGAGTGGCCTGAGAAGCCGGTCGCCGTCATCGATGACATAACGACGGCAGAGATCAAGGAGAAACTCTACATCCATAACCGGCACGAGGCAATCCACGGGTGCGTCGATATCTATGTGTCTCGTTTGGTGCATGAAGAAAACCGCTTGGAAGCGCCTCCAAGTTTCTGGTTCGTCATCATCCCAGAAATGGTGTATGAGTTGGGACGTCCGCAATCCCGAGTGCCTCGTGCGGACGCTCTGCAGGGTGAAGTCACAATCTCGCAGAAGAAGGCGCAGGATCTGAAGATGAATCCAACACTCTTCGGCGAGGAAGAGGAAGACGCGGGGATCTACGAGTATGCAACGCACTTTCGACGTCAGATAAAAGCGCGCCTCCTCAAGCATCGGATCGTTACGCAAATTGTGCGAGAGACCACGCTCGCTCCAGGCGACTTCATGAAGGCAAACGGAATGCCGCTACGCCGCCTCGAAGATCCAGCAACAGTGGCTTGGAAGCTCGGTACAGGCGCGTACTACAAGGGCGGCGGAAGGCCATGGCAGCTCGCAAACGTACGTCCTGGCGTTTGTTATGTGGGACTTGTGTACAAGCGGACCGATTTGACGACCGATGTGCGACACGCGTGCTGTGCAGCACAGATGTTTCTGACCAACGGAGACGGCGTAGTGTTTCGCGGAGCTCTGGGACCTTGGTTCCATGAGGACACGAAGCAATTCCATTTGGACAAGACGTCGGCGGAAAGATTGGTTCAGGTTGTAATCGAAGAATATCTTCGCCAGCAGAATGAACCGCCGCGCGAGCTATTCATTCATGCGACCTCCAACTTCACCGATGAGGAGTGGGCGGGCTTCGCAATTGGGGCCGGCGACAATACGAGCGTCGTGGGAATCCAAATTTCAGATGCGTTTGATGACCTCAAGCTTTACCGGACGGGCAAATACCCCACCATCAGAGGGACTGCACTTGTGATGAGCCAAACCGCCGCATTCTTGTGGACATCGGGCTTCGTTCCGCGTCTGGATACGTACATGGGTCCAGATACCCCGAACCCGTTGATGGTTCGAATTCAGAAGGGAAAGTGTGAACTCGACACGGTCCTGAACGATATTCTCGGGCTGACAAAAATCAACTTCAATTCCTGTCTCTTCAATGATAGGCTCCCGGTTACGATCAAGTTCGCTAATGACGTCGGTGACGTTCTCATTGCCGCTCCGATGGATTGTGAGCCACGACTGCCATTCAAGTTCTACATCTGACGCCCGGCGCTGCCCGCATTGGGGAGAATGATCCAGACGAGGATTCGGCGTGGTGCGCGGTTACCGACGACCACAAGGCTACCGGGACCTGAACAGGTAGGTACCGATAAGTCAGCTTCTCACCACCCAACACCGCCGCCGGCCAACGTCTCAGACGCCACGTCAAGAGCGCCAACCACTCCGCCTTCGCCTATCCAGCTGATTCCATGCCGATTATTTTCCGCGCAACTTTGCAGATCATTCACCCGTTCTGGCGCACAATTGTTCCATGATCGACCCGCAGACCACAATCGTTCCCCAACCTCTTCCTCGCACCCTTGCTCTCTCGGTCCCTGTCTTTCTGTCCCTGTTCCCTGATCCCTGTTCCCTGGTACCTGCCCTTGTCACCCCCTACCCCCTGGTACTGATACCCCGGTAGGGTATAAGGCGCAGCCGGGCGTCGCTACTTGCCCTTGGAATTCAATCTAACTAACTGATAATAGTTATGTTATAACTAGTCGGTTCGCGTCCGCTGCAACGCCCGAATGAACCAGAGTTGCACCGAATTTGGTGCAAAAAGGTCAAAACCGCGGCGTTTTTCGTCGCTAAAACGCGCCAAGCGTCTCAGAAATGAATGGGAGTCGGCCGGGCACAACGCAGCCCAGCGCCGTCGTCCGTTACTAGCTGAAAGCTGATAGCTGATAGCTGAAGCTGCAAGGTTCTGCGGCTCCGCTTTTCTGATCCCTGATCCCTGTCTCTTTCACACCCGCCAGTTGTCGGCGCGCCAATCCTTGATCCGCTCTTTGATCTGTTTGCGGTTCAGATTGTGCTCGAGGGCCTGCTTGGCCAGCTCGACAACCTCGTCATCGGCCGCGAATCGCAGCCCGATGAGTTGGTCCTCGCTGAGGCGGTAGATCTGCGCGTGCCATTCGGCCGGCGCCAGCGCCTGCAGGCGCAGCCGCTCTTCCAGCCGGATCACGCGGTCCTGCACCTTCAACGGGTAAGTGCGTATCCGGAATAACGCAACAAACGCCGCCACCGACAGCACCACGAACCACGCCGAATAGAAACACGGGTGGCGGACGACGACGACGATCGAGACGATCAGGTTGACGACCAGCACGAAGAACAGGACGAAGTGGTACGCCGGATCCAGCCGTCCATGATTCTTGAGATTCTGTGGCTCTCGCTTACTCATCTGCGGCTCCGATTCCTCGCAGGCCGGAATTCGCTCCCACGGCAGTTTGCGTTTCAGCAGTGCCGTCTGAAGCGGCGCCGGGGGCCTGGACGCCGGCGCTGGCGGAATTCTCCTGGTTCGCGGCCGGCGCTGTCAACGCGGATAAATTGCCGGGCCCCAGAACTTCGGGATGCTTGGGGATCAGATGATAGCGGCCACGCACCAGGTAGTTCACAAACAGCCCGCCGGCAAGATAAGGATTCATCAGCGCGATAGGGACGGCATAAACCGTGGTGACGAACGACTCGTCGATGCCCTTGTTCGAGCGGCTCCCGCGCCTGTAGCCGGGGATCTGCGGAATCTCGAAGACCGTCAACTGCGTCTCAGGATGCTTGCGCGCATACCGCGCCAGCTTGTAGGTGATCTGCTTGGGGGTGGTCATGCCGGCATCGGGGAAAATACTGCGCCTGAAGGCGCGGGGAAAGTAGCCGTTGAGCACTACGCGCGCAAAATCCGCGCAATTGCTGAAGAGCAGATTGAAGTGGGTCCGGTTCGGTCCCGCATTCAGCCTCTCAATCAGAGCGTCGTCTTGCTCTGGCGTTGTGTTGAAGCGAAAGGCGTAAATACGCCGCTCATATGCCGCGCCTAGCAGCTCGGTCCAGCCGCCGCGCACAAGATTGCCCGCTGACAAATGCGGTCCCAGGCTCCCGAGATGCTCTTCGCGATAGCGGTTGCGCAAGCGGATCACTGTCTCGCGGTCCACATGAGTAGGAACGCCGGTGGCGTTCTCCACCGAGTACAGGTAGGGAATCAGCGGGATAGCCACCCAGTCGTACCCGTCAACCCCCTGATAGCGGGCAATCACCGCGCCCATCTCGCCCGGCCGGCAGCGCCGCAGCACCACGGGAGTTTCTGCGCAGATTCGCTCGAAGTAAATGGCGTTGTGCCCGGTCGGGTTCAGGGCGCCAAAGAAGCCGTACGGCTCCTCCATGAGCAGAGCTGCCTGCGCGTGCCCATGCGCGCAGAAAACTGCTCCTAGCAGGACAAAGGCAAAGGAAAGAATGCGTGACTGGCGATTCGAGAGCATCGGTTTCCCTTGGGGTTAGAGCTACAAATTCTCTCCTTTTCAGTATGCACCAACTTCCGTTACGGGTTGGCAAAAAACCAGTAGAAACCGTCAAGTCAGTGACAATTCGAGACTTCTGCGCGAGAGCATGGCGCAGGCCGCGGACGCTCCTGCGCAACACACCTCCGGCTACTTGTTAAGACGCGATTCGGGCCAGATTGTTGCGCTTTGCCCCTATGTACCGGCTGCAGAACGGATGCCGCTTGTCAAAGGCTCATTGAACTATGAATGAGGGGGAACGACGATCGTGGTCTCCTGCACTTCAATCAGCCCGGAGCCTGTGCGCTTCTCCGGTTCGGGCAGGATGGCACCCACCTTTTCGCGCGTCTCAATGAATTCCAGTTTGATCGGGAGATGGTCGGGAATCCCGAGGATGTCTAAGGCGGATTCCCTCGCTTGGCGAGCAAGACTGGGCGATCTCGCGACCCTCGAAGGATTCGCAACCGTCACCCCCCGCTCGCGTACAATGAACCATATTCCAGCCTTGGAGGCTGAAGCCCTGATCGCTGCATTGCTCATCCCTCTGCGCGTTTTTGCCGTCCCCGCCGGGGAACGGCTGCGGTCGGTCGCCGCGTGGCTTGCCTTCGACCCGCAGAGCGGCTGGCGCCACTACTTAAGAGAGCAGTACGCCGACCAGACCTTCAAGGGCCTCTACCACTGGAACCTCTTTGACGCGTCGATCCTACTGCCCTACTTCGCGGTGATGATCCTCCTGTCTTGCTACGGCATCCACCGCTACACGATGGCATACCAGTACTTCAAGCACCGGAAAAATTACGACCCCAACCCGCCCTGCCGCTTCGACGAACTGCCCCAGGTCACCGTTCAGTTGCCCATTTTCAACGAGCAGTTCGTCATCGATCGCCTGATCGAGGCCGTCTGCTCCATGGAGTACCCGCGCGAGAAGCTCGAGATCCAGGTACTCGACGACTCAACCGACGAGACCTGCGAGGTGGCTGCGGCAATCGTCGAGCGGTACGCCGCGCTTGGCCACAACATCGTCTACATTCATCGCACCAACCGCTACGGCTTCAAGGCCGGAGCCCTCGGCGCTGGCCTCAAAGTGGCCAAAGGCGAGTTTATTGCCATCTTCGACGCCGACTTCGTTCCCCCGAGCGACTGGCTCATGAAGGTCATCCACCACTTCGCAGAACCCGAAATCGGCATGGTGCAGACCCGCTGGGCGCACCTTAACCGCGACTACAGCATATTGACCCAGGTGGAGGCCATTCTGCTCGACGGCCACTTCATCCTGGAGCACGGCGCTCGTGTCCGCACCGGCGAGTTCTTCAATTTCAACGGCACTGCCGGCATGTGGCGCCGCGAGGCCATCTCCGACGGCGGCGGCTGGCAGCACGACACGCTCACAGAGGATACCGACCTCAGCTATCGCTCCCAGATGGCCGGCTGGAGGTTCAAATACCTGCCTGACGTCGAGTGCCCCTCAGAGCTGCCCATCGAAATGACCGCCTTCAAGACCCAGCAGGCACGCTGGGCCAAGGGGCTCATCCAGACCAGCATCAAGATCCTGCCCCGGGTCTTCCGCTCCCAAACGCCGATGCGCAACAAGATCGAGGCCGTCTACCACCTCACGGCCAATCTCAGCTACCCGCTCATGGTCGTTATGTCGGCGCTGCTGATTCCCGCCATGATCTGCCGCTTCTACCAGGGCTGGTTCCAAATGCTGCTCATCGACTTCCCGCTATTCACGGCCTCTACCTTCTCCATCGCCGTCTTTTATGTGATGAGTGAGCGCGAAATCTTTCCCAAGACCTGGAAAAAGACCTTCTACTATCTGCCGTTTCTCATGGCCCTCGGCATCGGCCTCACCGTCACCAACACCAAGGCCGTCATGGAAGCGTTGCTGGGCATCAAGAGCGCCTTCGTGCGCACGCCCAAGTACCGTGTTGCCAAGAAAGGCGAAAAATCGCAGGCCGCCAAGTATCGCAAGCGCCTCAAGCTGACACCATGGATCGAACTCGTCCTCGGTCTCTACTTCGCCGCCGCCATCTGGTACACGTTTATCAACAACAACTACTTCACCGCGCCCTTTCTCATCCTTTTCGTTATCGGCTACTGGTACACCGGCCTCATGAGCCTCCTCCAGGGCCGCTTCGAGCGCTGGCGCACCGGCGTCAACGCCGAGGAATCGAGCCCCAAGCCCTTCCCGGTGGGCGTGTGAAGCGGATCGATCCGGTTGAGCGGCACTGCCGCGCAGGCCGAATGCAACGCGCAAGAGGTGCCAGTTGCAATCCAGCACGATCGACGCATTCTTGAGCACGCCGCTTGGCCTCGCTATCTTTTTCATCGCTCTATGGTGCGCGGTTTCTTTCCTGGCCAGCTTCATCGGCGGCTGGTATTCCCTGAGCAAACGGTTCAAACGGCAATCCGATCCCTACGGAGAAACCAAATCTGCGGGGCCGTTCTTCTACACGGTTTATATGCGCTTTTTGGGCCACTATTCCAGCGTGATCCGCCTGACTGCTGCCTCCGACGCGCTCTACGGTTCGGTGTTGTTCCTGTTTCGCATCGCTCACCCGCCGCTGCGCATCCCCTGGGACCAAATCCGCTTCAGCCGGACGAGATTCTTCTTCCGGACCTATTGCGTTCTCACCCTCGGCAACGAGGAAAAGATCCCTTTACGTATTCCGATGCGCATGGCCCGCAACTTGGGAATTCTGGAAAGATTCCAGGCTCCATAATCGGTTCGGCTTACCCGGCTGCGGGGATCCCGATTCTGCATCCGGATCCTGCAGCGCTGTTACACGCCCGGTACCCCAGTTTCTCCGGTGGCGCGGCGGCTGCGTGGTTTCAGGCGCATGTTGTGCTACATTGACGCCATGATCTGGAAGAACCCGGGCGTTGCCGCGGCGTTTTTGCTGGTGGCGCTTGCGCCCGCAGCGAGCGTGGCGCAGGCAAGGAATCCAACCGCTCCGCCTCCTGCTGCTCCGGGAGCTGCCACGCATCCCGCGCCGGCTCCGGGCGCCTCAACTGCTCAACCGGCAGCCCAGCCATTCGCGGCCAGTCCCGACGCTTCGGCCTCAAACTGCCAGGGCGGAGCATGCGATGCGCAGCAGCCGCATATCACCATTGCCACTCCTGCGCCCGCTCCCGCCCCGTGGCCTTTGCAGGAGCGTATCAGCTGGGTCGCCAGCCTGCTTCTCGCGCTGATCGCGTACGTGGGAATCCTGCTCGCAGTCTCTCTGCTACGCAAGATCGAGCGTCAGACTCGCCTGAACGAAGCCGTGGCCCAGGCAGCCGCCGATAGCGCCAAAGCGGCATTGATGTATGCGGAAGCCCAGGCGCAGGCGCAGCGGCCATGGATCGTCGTCTCCGCCGAGGCCGAGCCGGGCCCCACCGGCAGGTTCACGATCGTGGCCACGAATCGAGGGCGCAGTCCGACGAGGATCGTCACGCTTGTCGATGACAACGCCATCGCGGAGGATGAGTCGCACCTGCCGCCTGCTCCCACGTTCAAGAACGAACCGCGCCCCCCGCGGGTTCCCATCATCCTGCTGCCGGGCGAATCCACGGAACTCAAGTCGTTCTCCCGCGTCGATGTGAAAACAGCCTGTGAATCGGAGGAAGACCTGCGCCGCTTGGAAGCGTGGGAGCTAAAGATCTATCTCTATGGCGCCGTCACCTACGTGGACTTGCGCGCGCCCGCCGAGAAGCAACCGTATGAAACCGGATGGTGCTGTTGGTACATTCACGGCCGCCAAAAGAGCGGCCTCGTCATCGCCGGCTCGCCGGAATACAACCAGCATACGTAGTCGCGGCGGCCGCTGCTCCCGGCACAAACGCAAGCATCGCGCGGGTCGCACGGCTGCGTAACCGGCATTCAGATCAGTCCCGAAAAAGCAGGACTTGCGCGAAATATATCGACATGGATATAATCATCTCATGAAGCCGGTCCGGTTTCTCGGCGATTCTCGAAAGGCGTTGCGGGAGTTTCCGAAAGACGCTCGCCAGGAGGCGGGGTACGAGTTGGAGCGGGTACAAAGAGGGCTCCTTGCTGCGGACTTCAAACCAATGCATTCGATTGGTGTGGGTGTAGAAGAAATCCGCATCTCGGAGGAGTCTGGCGCGTACCGGGTGGTCTATACGGCTCGGCTGGCGGAGGCTGTGTATGTGATCCATGCCTTCCAAAAGAAGACCAGGGCCACTTCGCAGCGCGATGTTGAAATTGCACGCGAGCGGTTCCGGCAATTGATGCGAGGTCGATGATGAGCAAACTTAAGTTTGAAGAATTCGAAAATGTTTGGGATGCGCTCGCCGACACACCGGAAGAGGCAGCAAATCTGATGTTGCGCTCCGATCTCATGATGAAGATCGAGACAATCGTCAAGAAGAACGGGTGGACCCAGGCCGAGGCGGCGAAGCGGTGCGGTGTTTCACAGCCACGGATCAACGACTTGCTGCGCGGGCGGATTTCTCGGTTTTCGCTTGACGCTTTGGTCAACATCGCCGCCGCGCTCGGACGCAAGGTCAAAGTTCGGCTCGAAGCGGCTTAGCCGTGATCTGGCTAATTGATCGCGCGACAGACGAATTGATCTCCGAATGGCGAATTCGATCGTCGCGAGCAGCGCCACGAGAATCTTGCACCGGACTCTTCATCAGCGGGAGAAATACCGCGACGCAAAATTCTTCCCCAAAACAAAACGGGCAGGTTATGGGTGGAGATTCCAGATTCGGAATCGGTACTTCCGTCAACGGGGACGCTGAGAGTGGGCGGGCAGTGAAGTGCGCCTATCTTGGTCGGCCTTCCATCCTTGGCTCGATCCTGAATTCCTGAGCAGGTGCGGTTCTCGCCGTCGAACCAGTCGCCTTGAATAACAACGTCCACTCTCTGCCAATGAGGAACCCAACCCTTGCGATCAAGTTGGCTCCGATAGACGAAAAAAGATGACTGGAAGACAGATGATAGTCGTCAGCAAGGGCATGAGGATGAGGGCAATGAGTTTCTCGTACCAAGCCACTGGTGGTTGAGCTGTGCTCACGGTGAGGCAAGAATATCACCGCGGGAAGCAGCGGGCGATACGGGAAATCGTCTGAAGAATAGAAGAGGCCGGGGACTGCGCCCCGGCCTCTTCTTCAATTCGGGTCGTTTGACCTTTCCAGTGCGGAAAGGACCTCATCCCTTAACGGCGGGCTCAGGCCCTTCTCTTGGTCGGCCGACCAAGGGTTCTGGACCTTCACCGACGGCGACGATCGCTCAAGGGTTCGGGGTACCGAACACACAGACTATGCATCGTCTGTGGGAATTGACTGAGCCCTGTACGTCGCCAAGGCTCGCCCCTCGCGGGACCGTCCTTCAGTCAATTGCACCAAGAGCTCCAGGACCCATCAAAAGTGCCTTCATCAAGCACCTCCAACAGGAAACGTCCTGTGCCCTAAGCTTAGCACCGAACCATGCCCCTTACAACAGTGGAATTCGAGTTACGTTCCCGGTTCCGCCCACGGTCATCTTGTCGAGCTTGATTGTCGGCATTCCCACGCCCACCGGCACGTTCTGCCCGTCCTTGCCGCACGTTCCGATGCCTTCGTCCAGCTTCAGGTCGTTGCCCACCATCGATACGTACTTCAGCGCCTCCGGCCCGTTGCCGATGAGCGTCGCATCGCGAACCGGCGCGGTCACCTTGCCGTCTTCGATCAGGTACGCCTCCGACGCCGAGAAGACAAACTTGCCGTTGGTGATGTCCACCTGCCCGCCGCCGAAGTTCACTGCGTAGAGCCCGCGCTTTACGCTGCGCAAAATATCTTCGGGCGCATCGTTGCCTGCCAGCATGTAGGTATTCGTCATGCGCGGCATGGGAATCGACTGGTAGCTCTCGCGCCGCCCCGATCCCGTATTCGCCATCCCCATGAGCCGCGCCGAAAGCTTGTCTGTTAAGTACCCTCGCAGCACGCCGCCTTCGATCAGCACAGTCTCTTGCGTCGCCGATCCCTCGTCGTCCACGTTCAGGGAGCCGCGCCGCCCCGCAATGGTACCGTTGTCGACCACCGTCACCTTCGGGTTCGCGACAGGCTGGCCGATCAGCCCTGCAAACGCCGACGTCTTCTTGCGGTTGAAGTCGGCTTCGAGTCCGTGCCCCACCGCCTCGTGCAGCAGAATCCCTGGCCAGCCTGGGCCCAGCACAACCTCCATCTCGCCTGCCGGCGCCGGTACGGCGCTCAGTTGCAGAATCGCCCCTCGCGCCGCCTCGCGCGCCAGGTGCTCCGCACTTTTACTTCCTGTAAATTGTTCGAGACCGGCGCGGCCTCCGCCTCCTGCCGAACCTTTCGTGATCGTTGCGCCGTCCTTCGCGATAACAAACACTCCCAGCCGGCACAGGGGCTGCGTGTCGCTGGCGAACGACCCATCCGACGCGGCCACAAGAATCCGCTTCAGCTCTTCGCTGTAGCTCGCCCGCACCTGCACGATGCGCGAATCGAAGGCCCGCGCGGCGCGGTCTGCGCGCAGGATCAGCTCGAGCCGGGCGGCAAGGTCCAAATTGTAGCCGCCTAGCGGAACGGGATAGAGATCGGCGCCGCGCGTCTCCGTGAACCCCTGCACCGGCTGTTTCGCCGGGCCCGACGCAATCAGCGCCGCTGTCCGCGCCGCGTGCAGCAGCCGCTCGGGGCTCAGGTTGTCGGTGTACGCATAGCCGGTGCGTTCGCCGCTCAGCACGCGGATGCCGCACCCCGCGCTCGTTCCCTGGCTGGCCGACTTCACTATCTGCTCGTCTACACCCAGCGCCGTTGCCGTAACCGACTCGAAGTAAAGGTCCGCGTAGTCGCCTCCGGCGCCGAGGGCCTCGCCCAGGCAGCGCTCCAGCAGCCGCTCAGTCAGGCCGAACCTCTCAAAAAAGTAGCGCCGATGGCTCGAAGTTGGGGAAGTTTCCGGGTACATCATCGTAATCTCAGTGTACCCTTGCTGCGTCTGAATCACCGGTGCGCGCGTCCGCCGGCCACATGTCATCCCCCTCCGTTGCTCTTTGGATACGTGGGCCGCTGACGCACCTCCGCAGGCAATGGAAACCATGTTAGGATTCGTCCCATGAAGAGAATTCTTGCGACAGCTCTGCTTTTGATGGCGTTCGCAAGTCCGGCTTTTGCTTCCGGGTCACACCATCATCATCACCACAGCCATCATCATCACCACCACCACCATCATCGCTACGTCTGAGAATCGATCCCCCACGCTCTTGCGGCTCACCACGCCGGCAAAGCCGGTCACGCGCCCATTCCGCAAGCGCTGTTCCAATGCGGCGGCCAGGCATGGTAAGTTTTTGCCATGACCGATCTGGACGATCTGCGTTACCCGATCGGGCGATTTCGTCCGCCCGCCACGAGCACACCCGGCATCCGCGCCGCGCAAATCGATACTCTGCGTTTGCTCCCAGAGCACCTGCGCGCGGCCGTGGCCGGCCTCGATGAGGCCCAGCTCGATACGCCCTACCGCGACGGCGGCTGGACCGTGCGCCAGGTCGTTCATCATCTCGCCGACAGTCACGCCAACGCCTACGTGCGCTTCAAGCTCGCCCTCACTGAGGATTGGCCCACCATTAAGCCTTACGACGAAGCCGCGTGGGCGCGTCTGCCCGACTCCAGCCAGGCTATTGAGCCTTCGCTCGTCTTCATCGACGGCCTGCACCAGCGCCTGGTCGCGCTCCTGGAGTCGATGTCGGAAGAGGATTTTCAGCATGGTTTCAACCATCCCGAACGGGGCCGCATGACTCTCACCGCCAACCTCGCGCTCTACGACTGGCACTCGCGTCACCACACAGCCCACATCACCAGCCTGCGCGCCCGCAAGGGCTGGTAAAGAACGTCATGGCCTCCGGCTCTCCACCCCATCGACAAAAGCCCATCGCTGGTGGCCCCGGCGATGAATCCGCCTCGCCAGCGCGCCTGACGCAAATTATCGAAGCTTATCTCGCCGACTACCCCGCAGCCGCGCTGCTTGAGGACGGTCGCGTCCTCTTCGACATGCGCACCGCGCGCTACTCTGTTGCCGAATCGCACGGCCGCTGCCTTCTGCAGCTGTGGAGCGAGGAGCGCAACCTGGTGCGCACTGTTGTGGAAGTGCGGCAGCGCGCGCAGTGCCTGCGCCTGATCGCGCGGCGCATGGGCGCGGCCAAGCCGCAATCGCTAGAATTCGTGCCCACCAGCGACCGGCGCACGCCTTCAACCCGCGACACCGTCCGCCGCAATTACCAGCGCCTGATCGAGCGCGTTCTTACCCGCCATTTCATCGGCTCCAAGGTCGACGGCCTGCGCACGGCCATGGATCTGGAGCACAGCTTCGGCCCCGCCTACGTTCGCGGCCGCCTGCTTAAGGGAACCGCCGCCGATGCGGTTATCGGCGTTAGCGCCGCGGAGTCGGCGTCTACCATCGACGGCGTCCTCACTCTGGGCATCCTCTGGCTCGACTACTGCCGCCAGCACGCTGAAACGCGGCGCCACTTCGGCGGACTCAAGGTCGTCGTTCCTGCCGGAGCGTGGCGCACCACCGCCGAGCGTATGGCATGGCTCAATCACGGCGCTGCCGACTTTGCCTTGTTCACGCTCGATGAGCGCAGCGAAGAGCTCGCGCCCGTCGACTTCCGCGATACCGGCAATCTTGAGTCGCGCCTCGTCCACGCCTTTTCCCCGGCTGCCGCGCTGGAGCGCTGCAAGTCCGGCATCGACCGCTTGCTCGCGCTCGTCCCCGACGCCGCGCGCAATCGTGTCGAAGTCCTTCCCCGTTCCGCCGCCGAAGCCGGCCTGCTCCTGCACGGCCTCGAGTTTGCCCGCGTGCGCCACGGCGCCGCGGCCCACTCCTTTGCGCGCGAGGACGAAATCACCTTCGGCGCGGGCGCAAGCGAAACACCGCTCACCGAAGAAAACGAAGACCTCTGCCGCGATCTCTTTCGGCGCCTCTTTTTGAGCCGCCACGCAGACGGCGCGTATACTGATCCGCTCTTCCGCATGGCGCCCGAACGCTGGCTCGAGTCGCGCCTGCGCGCCAGCTTGCCCGAGCTACTGCCCGAACTGCGCGGCGATCTGCTCTACACGCAGGTGCCCGCGCTATCGACCGGCGACCGCGGCATGCTCGATCTGCTCACGCTCGACGGCAACGGCCGCCTCGTAGTTCTGGAACTGAAGACAGACGAAGACCTGCAGCTCCCGTTGCAGGCCCTCGACTACTGGATTCGCGTGCGGGCCCTCAACGCCGACCGGCAACCTGCGCCATCCGCCGCCGCGCCGCTCTCCGCCTTCGAGCGCAACGGCTACTTTGCAGGCGCCGAGGTCTCGCCGCTTCCGCCGCGCCTGATGTTCGCCGCCCCGGCCCTCCGCATTCACCCAGCGAACGAGCAGGTTCTTCGCTATCTGTCGCCGGAGATCGAGTGGCAACTCATCGCCATCGCCGAGCACTGGCGCCGCAACCTCAAGATCGTCTTTCGCAAGCGCCCTCGCGACCTCAGCTGAGTCTCCGTTCTGCGGCTCTCAAGTCCTCTTCCTATATTGTCCACGCCGCGAGGGCAAAATCTGCACCTCGTCCAGGACCTGCCCGTGTTCTTCTTTTTCGGGACTTATTCCGCGCCGCGCGGCATTGCCGTTGCCTGCACGCTGCTCCCTGTTCTTGGCGGGCGTCGCACGCTTCAGAGGAAGGAACCTGGGCTGCGCCGTAACTGTTCGCGATCCATCGGCCCGCGAAAGGGCTCCGTTCGTCGCGGCAGGCACAACCCCGGGTTCGGGAACCGGAATGAAGGTCCGCACAGGAACCGCGATTTCGGGCTGCTCTTGTGGCACGGGAGCTGGCGCTGCGCTCTGCGTGGGCGCCGTTTGTTCAATTCGCGGTTCGAACGGCGCGATAGCGTTCATCAACAACTCAGTGTCGGCGCTCGGCGGCCCAAGATGCCTTGCCTGATCCAGCTCCTTGAGCCCATCCGAGAAATGCATGCCTCTGAGTTCGCTCAACCTCGGCAGCTTCACATGCGGGGATGGCTCCATTTCAGGTTTCGCGGTCTCTTGCGTCAGTTCACTACCGCCTGAAGCGGAGAAAGCTGGCTGCCAGGCTTCAGTCCGCGGCGGTCGCGGCCGCGAAAGGGCCGTATCGGAACGCGCAGGATTTTCGATGAACCCCCAGGGAATCTCATCGGGCGGCAGCGCCGCATCTCCCTGCGGGAGTTCCGATTCTTGCCGCAGTGAGGACACTGGCGGCTCTTCCTGTGGTTCGGGCTCTGCCACGGCGACCTGGATGGCCTGCCCGGCGCCCGCGGCAGGTGGCATAGTCTCTGCGCGTGGATATGCTGCCGATTGCCCCGCTATGGCAGACTCGGGCTCCAGGCTGGCGCGGCCCGATTCCACCGCAAAGCGGAGAGTGCGAAGCATCCGCTGGTCCGAAGCGGAGTTCTTGTCGTGCAGATTCCATTTCATCTCCTGCACCGAATCGCGGAAATCCGGGTCGGCCTTCGCCCACCGCACGCGGTTGAGCACGAACCCCACATCCTGTGCGTTGAGACGCTGGAGGATGGCGGCCGCCGCCCGCAGTTGCGCGCGCGTGGTTACCCCGGATTCGATTACCACGATCGTGCAGTCGGCATGCCGCACCAGATCCTCTGTTTGCGCCGAAACCATGAGCGGCGCCGCATCGGCAAGAACCAGCTCCGCTTGCCGGCCCTCCACCGTTTTGGCCACGTGCTGGGTGGTGTCCCCTCCGGCGCCCAACCTACTGTCCGGCGCCGCTGTTGAAAGTCCTCCGGCATCCACGACCACCGCCGCCCAGCCCAGCGACTGGAGCAGATCTTTCATCCGCGTGGCAATAGCCGTCACGCCGCTTCCATGGCCTGTTCCGGTAAAAACACAATTCCTGAGGCCGCGGCGCTTAGCAACAGACTCGATCTTGGCGGCCAGCCGCAGGAGATACTCTTCGGCTACTTCCTCGGGAACCTCCGTAAAGTCCGGCAACTGCGCCATTGGCGCGAATCCCAGCACGTGCTCGACATCGGTTGCGATGTATACCCGCCGGTTTCTCTTGCGAGCGATTCCTGCGGTCAAGGCAGCCAAAGAGATCAACCCAAGAATCACGAAAAGAGCGCTGCGGATCGGGCCGGAATCCGCGGGATGCAGAGGGACTACAGCGGCGGCGAGGTGCGAGCGTGGGGCCGTCTGGGCGCGGAGCAGGTTCTGATCCGGATAAAGGGACCAAAATGCGAGGAGAATAACTGCGGCAAAGACCAGCCCAGAAAAAGTGAGTCCAAGCGCCCGGCGGGGGTTATCGAGGAGACGGCGAAGATGAACATGAATCATCGGCCACGCTACGCCGCGGGCCGGGACGACGTGTGGCGCTAAACGGAAGGCAGCAGGAGCGCCTGCTTCGTGACGAGACGAATCCAAGAGCGCGATTTGCCCGTAATGCCGGCTCATAAAACAGCTCCCCCGCCCGGAAAAGCCGAACCCTGCAGAACGCGCTCTATTTCCACTTGCATCACCCGCCTATTTCCTTAGCCATTCATCAGTAGCGGCGCGATGGACGCACTTCTTGAACTGATGCAATCTGTTGCGCGTTTGTCCTGCGCATGCATCCGCGCTCCGCCTTCTTCGCGAAGAACCTTATCTCCTGCCCAGGGTTATTCGCGCTTTGGTGTTGTCATCGTTCGGCGTTGCAATACAGCCGGCTTGCAGGTTCATTGCTCCAGGTCGGTGATGAATCGAAATTAGTTATTTGAACCAACAAGCACAATGCCGCAAAGGTGGGACTCAGTACGGCTGGCACTGAAGCCTAAGAGACCTTGGAATTCAGCAGGCAGGTAACTGGGCAAGATTACCTTGGTCCTTATTGAAGGGACTGATGTCGAGGATGGCGCACGAGTCGCGGAGCAGCCGCAAAACGGAGTTGCCTGGTTCCGAGTGGATCGCGAAGGAAGTGTCTGGCAGCAGGCCCAGCGCAGGATTCATGCCTCGGTCATTTCGCAGCCCCGCGCTTCGCGGCCCAATGCCGCCAACCCTGCCAGCGTCAATGCGACCACAACCACCGTGATCGCAAGCACTGCGGGATAGTTACCCCAGCGCTCGGCCGCCAGTGCCTGGCCTTTTCCGTTCCACGACGTGATGAGCGCGCCCAACTGGTAAGCCAGGCCCGGAGCCGTAGCTCGTACAGGGGCCGGCGATAACTCCGTGAGATAGGCCGGAACTACGCCCCAGGCGCCCTGCACCATGAACTGCATCAACACCGCGCCGATGCCCAGCGTGACGGCGGAATGCCCATAGGCGTAAAGCGGAATCACGGGAATAGCCAACAGCGCCGCAGTGACAATCGCCCGCTTGCGTCCCCATGTTTCTGACAGCGCGCCAAAGGCGATGCCTCCGGCGATGGAGCCTATACCATAAAGAACGCCGATCAACCCGATCGTCTCAGGCGAAAGTTTGGCCTGCACGGCAAGAAAGGTCGGATACACATCCTGCGTGCCATGCGAGAAACTCATGAAAGCCGTCATGAGCACGACGAGAAAAAGAAATGTAGGCAGAAAATGGGCCAACTGCTGCGGCCACGCCGGCTTGGCATGAACCGCACCCAGCGCCATCCGCTTCCTGGCTCCAGCCAGCCATACCGGTGACTCCGCCACACGAGCCTGCATATAAAACGCCAGCAGCGAGGGCGTCGCGCCGAGAATGAACAGTCCCCGCCAGCCAATCCCCGGAATCGACACTCCATGCCAATGGAACCCTGCAAACAGCAGCCCAAAAGCGGCCGAGGCCAGGATCGATCCCACAGCGTACCCCTCCTGCAGGATTCCGGAGAAGGTGCCCCGCCCATCTTTAGGCAGCGTCTCAAAGGCGAGCGCTGCGCCCACGCCCCACTCCCCGCCCATAGCGATGCCGAACAGGGCTCGCAGCGCCAACAGCACATGAAGCGATGGTGCGAAGGCGCAGGCCAGCTCGATGACGGAAAAGCCGATGATGTTCGCCATCAGCACGGGACGGCGGCCATAGCGGTCGGCCAACATGCCGAATAGCAGGGCGCCGACGGGGCGGAAGGCCTGCGTCAGGAACACGGCTCCCATGACCGCGGAGGGTTGAGTCCGGAACTCGCCGGCGATCGCTCGAACACAAAAGATGAGCAGAAAGAAGTCAAGGCTGTCGAGCGTCCAGCCCAGGAACGCTGCCAGGAAGACGTGGCGCTGCGGCGGCGTGAGCCGCTGAACCTGAGCGAAGACGGACATTGGCGGCAGCATAGCAGACTGGCGCCGCGATCCGTCGGAAGGCGCGCCGGCGTGCGGCTTCAACACGGCGTCCGCGGCACGGCACAGGCAAATCGTTTCAGGGAACGGAATCGGAACGGCAAAATATTTGTTGCGACAAGTATCTGGCCGGAGCATCCTATTGCTGTGGCAGGGATCTGAGCTGACGCCGAGGATTCCCGCGTACATCCGTGAAAGGATTCGATGGCATCGTCTCCCTTCAGAGCCGGAAAAGAAACTCCCTGGAGCGTTTGGCGATGGCAAATCTGAAGCAAGAGATCAACCAGAACGCGCCTTTTTCCAGCCTGGAAGAAGAGGCGTTCCTGAACCTGTTGCGCACCTCGGACTGCCTGCGCCGCGGCTTTCATCTGAAAACCCGTGGATGGGGTCTGACCTCGACGCAGTACAACGTACTGCGCATCCTGCGCGGAGCGCAGCCCGCCGGGCTCGCCTGCGCGGCCATCGGCGCCCGCATGGTTGCCGCGGATCCCGATATCACACGTTTGCTGGCGCGGCTGAAAGGCCTCAAGCTGATCCGTCAACATCGCGACCGGAACGACCGTCGTGTGGTTTGGACACGGATCTCGGATGCCGGGCTGGAGTTGCTGCGGGCCATGGACCCGGTCGTTCAGCGCGTCCCTGTGGAGCTACTCGGGCATCTTAACCGCGCGGAACTGACGGAGACGATCCGGTTGTTGGAACTCGCGCGGCGGTTTTGCGTTGAAGCGCGTGCGCCCGAGTAGGGTGCGAAATCCGAATGCGTGGAGAATCTTGCGGACAGCGCCGACGGGCGCCGGGCGGCGCTAACTGGTGACGATCTTTTGCGCTACCGCCTCTTCGTCCAAGTCGGATTGGATAATCTTGTTGTGCAGGCAATAGAGGGCGAGTTCCAACCGGTCTGACACCCCCAACTTGTCGTAAATCTTGCGCAGGTAATTCTTGATCACCTGCTCCGTGGTCCCCAACTGGAAGGCAATTTCCTTGTTGCGCCTGCCCTGAGTGATGCATGTGATGATCGACATCTCCTTGGGCGAAAGGCGGGGTTGCTTGTGCGGACTGACGAGGGCGGCTGCCTGTGCGCGATAGGCTTCGATGACCCAGTTGACCGACTTGTTGTCGATCCAGGTTTCGCCCGCGGCGATGCGGCGCACGCACCGGACCAGCAGATCGGGTGAGATCGACCGGGACACGATCCCCCGGACTCCCCGCCGGTAAAGCTCCACGGTGTGGTCTTCGTCGGCCGCCACGGCCTGCACGATCATTTTCACATCGGGCGCCAGCCGCAGAAGCTCGGGAATCACGTTGGATGTGCCGGCCAGCATGTTTCCTTCCAACAGAACGATGTCTGTAGGATAGCGTTCAATGGCTGCGCGCAGATTCTCCAGCGAATCGGCCTGCGCCACCACGCGGATATCGTCTTCCAACGCGAAGACCTTGCGAATGCCGACGCGGTAAATTGCCTGGGAATCCGCAAGAATCACGCGGATTGCGCCCGGCTTTACCGGAGTATCGACGCTTTCGCCTTCGGGGTTATCTTTCAGGATTTCCATAGTCGGCTGCTGCCTGGCCAACTGGGCTCTCAGTGTTCCGCAAATCGATACTCGTCAATAGTGGCTGCGGCGAGATGCTCATTGTGGCTTGAGGAGCAGCGTACCACACGTCCCTTGCACTGGACCAGAACATCCTGGGGAGCGCCCAGAACCGCATGAGGCATCCGCATGGAAAAGCGGAGGTCGAGCCCTACCCGCAAATCCCTGTCCAGGGCGAAGAGAACCCCGCTCGCTGAGACGTTCCGCGTCAATCCTGCGATCTCGGTTTCTCCAGTAGAGAGCACCACCGGCAACGAAAGAGGAAATCGCACCGCGCAACGCACTTCCTGCCGCCCATGATCGGAGGCCGGAAGGGCAGTTGGATACGGTGAACTTGGCTTGATTGAATTCATGGCTATGCCTGCTTGAGAATGGCCTAACTGCCAATGTAACGAGTTTTGTTCATTTGGCCCACGGCACGAAAGTTTTCAGTCTGGTAACCATAAAAAGGCGTCTGTGGACGAGGCCGGTAACTTGCGAATCCAGGAGGCTCCTGCATCCTGCCGTCTTCGGCAGGCGCCCCCGAACGGCGAAGGTTTTCACGGAAGCTGGGCAGTGCCTCGCATGTATTGCTTGCGTGTCCCCTCCACATTGGCGCATTTCGCAGAAAATCGGCCTTACGGTAAAGCGACAGCACCGGGATTTCGGCGTCTAAAGCGAAGATAAGACAAAACTTCGGAGAAAAGTACCCACTATTAAGTTACCTTAGCTCCCATGAAATGGGTACTAGCGGTGGAAAATTTTTCCAATACCACTTTTGTGCTAGCGCGACTACACAATTTGGGTTAGTCTTGTTTTGCACTAGTTCTAAGGCGGAGTTGTCTACCGCCGGGAGAAAGTCTCATGGGTTCGCGCAAGTTGAAAGTTCTTGGATCAGGCTTAATTGTATTGTTTTTAGTGTCTGTGGCTTCCGCCAGCACGGTTCCTGCTGGTCCGGTCAAGCTTCCGCCTCCGAGTGCAGTTCCGGCAGGCCCGGTGAAGCTGCCTCCGCCAAGTGCG
Organism: Occallatibacter sp.; assembly: GCA_049511595.1. GTDB lineage: Bacteria > Acidobacteriota > Terriglobia > Terriglobales > Acidobacteriaceae > Telmatobacter. The sequence continues at coordinate 19,688 of JBEKXX010000031.1, forward strand.
ATTGCCAGCGCGGTTCCTGCTGGTCCGGTCAAGCTTCCGCCTCCGAGTGCAGTTCCGGCAGGCCCGGTGAAGCTGCCTCCGCCAAGTGCAATTGCCAGCGCGGTTCCTGCTGGTCCGGTCAAGCTTCCGCCTCCGAGTGCAGTTCCGGCAGGCCCGGTGAAGCTGCCTCCGCCAAGTGCGGTTGCCAGCGCGGTTCCTGCTGGTCCGGTCAAGCTGCCTCCGCCATCCGCATAAACGGCCTTTCATCCCGGGTTCTTCAACAGCCCCGCTCTGGCGGGGTTTGTTGTGTATAGGACGGGTGCTCCTTGGCTGAAACCCTGTGCCGTTTCACCCGTATCGCTGCTAGACTCATACTGCTGCGCATGCGCGCATTGGCGGGACGCAGATTGTGAGCATCGAGAACGGATTCTGGTTTGCCTACATTGCGGTCGAAGCAGTTCTGATCGGGCTGATGCTCTATCGGTGCGTTTGGCGGGCTCTTCCGATTTTCTTCTCCTATTGCATTTGGGACCTCCTGAGCAACATAGCGGCATACCTGGTCAATTCCTACGCTGAATCGCGATACTTTCGAGTCCTTTTCGCAGAGACCATCATCGACTCCATCATGCTGTTTTGCGTGTTAGTTGAAGTGGCGTGGTCTGTACTTCGGCCTGTTCGCTCGTCGCTTTCTCGCCGCACGCTGTTCTTCGTGGGCATTCTCATCCTTATTGCAGGAGCCGTCATTTGGCCTTTCGCTGCCATACCCGGCCTTGCACAAACTACTACGAAAGCAGGGCTCCTATTCGCGCAACTGCAACAGACCGTCTCGCTCCTCCGCATTTTGTTCTTCCTGATACTCGCAGGTGGAAGTCAGCTGCTTTCCATCGGCTGGCGCGACCGTGAACTACAGATTGCTACCGGCCTCGGGTTCTACTCGATCATGAGTGTCGCCGTCACCCTGCTACAAGCGCATGACGCCTCTGCCTTACAGTTCAGACACCTGAGTCAGATTGCCCCTGCCGGGTTCCTATGTTCCATCGTGTATTGGCTCGTGAGTTTCTCTCAAAAGGAAGCCGAGCGCCGCGAATTTACGCCGCAGATGCAGAGCTTCCTGTTGGCTGTAGCCGGCTCTGCGCGCTCCACGCGCGTCGCGCTCACCGATTCTCGCTCGGGCGATGCAGGCAAGCGGAAGGATCAATGAGGCGGACGCGCCGGGCCGCCGGCTCTACATCATACTTTCAAGTTCCTAATGTCGGAGGCGAATGGTGAGCCTGGACGCGGCGGTTAATCTTACTTTTCTTGTGCTCCTGTCGGTGTTGTTGGCGGTTTTGGCAAGCAAGTTCGTCTTTCGTACTTCGCCCATATTCTTCGCATACATCACCTTCAATTTATTAGTGTCGGGATTCGCCGGGCAGCTGGTCGAGCGCTATCTCCCCGGATGGTATCTGCATTTTTACATTTTCATTATCGTGGTTGACTTCATCCTCAATCTCTATGTGCTCGCGGAACTGGGAAAGAACGTACTGCGCTTCAACGGGGCAGAGTCCTCCTACTGGCAGGTGGCATTTTTCCTTTTCCTGCCGGCCGCCGTAGGCATCTTTTCTCATACGGAATGGGCAGTTCTTCCGCACCGCTCTTTGCTCTCGGACATTTATTATCTCGCGATGCGCGTCTCCGAGGTTCTGGCGTTTGCGGCTTTCCTCGCGTTCATCGGGTGGAGCAGACTGCGCGGGCTCCGTTGGCCCGATCGCGAACTGCACATAGCGGCCGGCTTCGGATTCCTCAACCTCGCATGGTTCGTCGTCTGCGTCCTGCACACGCAGTGGAGTCAAGGCGAGGCCTACCACCGGCTGGATCAGGCGGGAGGCATGGCCGATTTAATCGTACTGGCGTACTGGCTCCATTATTTCTTTGTTGGGGCAGGCGGAGAAGCCGCGGTTCCGGATGCAAATGCGGCATCCGGCAAAGACCAGGACCACGACGATGCGGGACCCACGCGGCGCCGAGGCTTCGCAGGAAGCGCATGTCGCGCAGCTCACGATGCCGAGCGGGAATAATCCTTCGGCAATTGCATGTCCCGGCGCGGCGTGAATAGGGTTCCCTTCCGAAAAAGGCCTGCCTGCCGCGGCCGCGCCACGCCGGCGCCGGGACGATCCAGTGCTCTTCTAACCCTCCAAGTGCGCCTGCGCGCCTGTGGGCGCAGGAATTGCCGGTTGACGCCGGCGTGCGTTCCGCGATGTAATTGAAGCAGTGGTGAAGGAGTTCACCCTTAACCGCTGTCCACTCCGATAGGCCGGGCAGATGATGACTCCTGACAGGGAATCCTGTTGCGGAGTTATGCTCCCGGCGCGGTCCCCGAGTACACAATTAGGAGCGTTCGTCATGGCGAATGCATGGGCACTGTCTGCTCTTTGGGTGGGTCTCGCGCTCATCGCGACACTGCTTGCGATCTGGTTTCGCGTAGCGACAGCTCTTTCCGAGATTATCGTCGGCACGGTGGCACAGCTCATCATCGGAGCATTCATGGTCACCGGCGGGCTGCTGGCCAGCACGCAATGGATCACCTTCCTTGCCGGAACCGGAGCCATCGTTCTCACCTTTCTGGCCGGCGCCGAACTTGAGCCAACCATCTTCAAAACCAAGTGGCGCGAGGCCGTGCTTGTCGGATTGGCCGGTTTTGCGGGTCCGTTTCTTGGGTGCACGCTGGTCGGCCACTATATTCTTGGCTGGAGCATGCGCTCAAGCTGGCTGTGCGGAGTGGCGCTCTCCACCACATCGGTCGCCGTTGTGTACGCAGTCATGCTGGAGCTAGGCCTGAACGTAACCGACTTCGGTAAGGCTATCCTCGCTGCGTGCTTTGTGAATGACCTGGGGACCGTACTGGCTTTGGGCCTCATCTTCTCGCCGTTCACCTACAAGACCGTGATTTTTGTGGTGGTATGCGCGGTCCTGTTTGCCGTTCTTCCTTTTCTGACTAAGTGGTTCTTTGCGAAATACGGCGGGCGGGTCTCCGAGCTTGAAACCAAGTACATCCTGCTTCTCCTTTTTGCACTCGGAGGGTTGGCGGTCTGGGCGGGGAGCGAGGCCGTTTTGCCGGCTTACATGATCGGTTCGGTTCTGGCGGGAACCGTAGGCAAGGATCACATGCTCGTCCGGCGCTTGCGGACGCTGACCTTCGGTTTACTCACTCCCTTCTATTTCATTCGCGCCGGTTCGTACGTCTCGGTCCCGGCGCTCATCGCCGCGCCGGCCACGCTCATTATTCTGTTTCTGGCCAAGATGGCGACGAAAACCGCGTTCGTGTTTCCCACCGTGCGAGCCCATCGGCACCAAGGATCGGCGGGCGCCTATTACACGCTCATGATGTCGACCGGTCTCACGTTCGGAACGATCTCGGCGCTCTTCGGCCTCAATCACCAGATCATCACGCAGGCGCAGTACTCCTTCCTCGTTGGAGCGATCATTGCGAGCGCGGTTTTGCCTACGCTCGTCGCCAATACCTTCTTTCTCCCCAAACACCTTCTTCCCCGCAAAGCGGCTCATAGGAAACCTCAGCACGATCCGGCGCAGGTGCGGCCGGCGCTGGAAGAAGAGGGATAAGCCGCGATAACGGATTCGGGAGCGAATGGTGAAAGCCGATCGGCTAAATAAGGGGGTCAAGCATTGCAGAAATATCTGTTCATCGCTCCTGGCGTAGCGCAACCTTACAGGGGGCTGTTTGCGCTATAGGGCGAGGTATATGACCGTAGTTTCCGGTATACCTGGCCGCGCAAACTATTGCATTGCCGTCGAATTGCCTTTATATATCGCTGTATAGCCGCACATTTGACGCTAGGAGAAAGGCCCCCGGAGCCTAAAATTCGCAGCCCCTGACAGGGCGTGAGGGTTTAGGTTCCCTTCCGGGCGCTGAATCCCCTGCACATTTCGTTTCCACGGCCGGCGGCGCGCATCCCATCCATGAGGCATGGCAAGGAGAGGCAGAAAAAAACAGCGATGACGACCTCCGTGACGCAACACGGCTCCAGATTCGGCTCCGGGCCGCCGAAACCCGGCGCCGGCGCGCAGATGGTGCAGAGCCTCGGCCTCTTCAGCGCCACCACAATTGTGGTGGGCTCGATGATCGGCAGCGGCATCTTCATCGTGGACTGCGACATCGCGCGGCTCACCGATTCTCCCGCGCTCTTCCTTGCCGCGTGGATCGTGACCGCCGTCATGACCATGATCTGCGCGCTCAGCTACGGCGAGCTGGCCGCCATGATGCCCAAGGCCGGCGGCCAGTACGTCTATCTGCGCGAATCCCTGGGGCCGCTGTGGGGATTTCTCTACGGCTGGACGCTCTTTCTGGTCATCGAGACCGGGACCATCGCCGCCGTTTGCGTGGCCTTCGGCAAATTCCTCGGTGTGTTCTTTCCCACGGTCTCCAGCACGCACTGGCTGTGGCACATCGCGCACGTTCCCGCCATCCCTCTGGGCCCCATGGTGCTCGGCAATATGGAAATCGGCATCAGCACCGCGAATCTGGTCGGGATCGTCATTGTCCTTTTGCTTGCCGCCATCAACATCTTCGGCATGAAGTTTGGCGCTCTCTTGCAGAATGTTTTCACTGTGGCCAAGGCGCTCTCGCTCGCGGGCCTCATTCTTCTGGGATTCACCGTGGGCCGTAACGCCGCTGCCATCGCCGCCAACTTCGGCAGCCATTGGAGCCAGTTCTGGCATAATGCCGGCTGGCATTCGCTCCATCCCGTGCAGGTGGGCGCGCAGGGGCCCGTCGTCATGGTCAACCTGATCGTAATTCTCGCTATCGTGCAGGTCGGCTCTCTGTTTGCCGCCGATGCGTGGAATAACGTCACCTTCACGGCGGGCGAGATCAAGCATCCGCGGCGCAACGTGCCGCTTTCGCTCGCTCTTGGCGTGGGCTTCGTGCTGATCGTCTATTTTCTTTCGAGCGCCGCGTATATCATGGTGCTCCCGCTGCATGGCGATCCGCACGGCGCCTCGGTTTTCGCGCGAGGAGTGCAATACGCCGCCGAGGACCGCATTGGCGCGGCGGTGCTGCAGCAGATATTTCCGCATTTCGGCGGCTACCTGATGGCGGCGGCGATCCTCATCTCCACCTTCGGCTGCGCCAACGGCATTACTCTTTCCGGCGCGCGCGCGTATTACGCGATGGCGCGCGACGGGCTGTTCTTCCGGTCCGTCGGCAAGTTGCACCCGCGCTTTTGCACCCCGGCCGCCGGGCTCGTCGTGCAGGCTATCTGGACCGTCATTCTGTGCGTCTCCGGCTCCTATAGCCAGTTGCTCGACTACATCATCTTCGCGGAGCTGGTCTTCTACATCCTCACTCTTGTTGGATTGTTCGTCCTGCGCTTCAGGCAGCCCGATGCGCCGCGGCCTTACAAGACCTTCGGCTATCCGTTCCTGCCCGCGTTGTATATTGTCATGGCCGCGGGCATCTGCGCCGCGCTGCTGCGTTACAAGCCGCAATACACCTGGCCGGGCCTGATCCTGGTTCTGCTCGGGATTCCGGTTTATCTCTACTGGTCGCGGAGCGCGAAAGCGGCGCTTACTGCCGACGACGGCGCAGCGCCGGAATAAAGCGGAGGTCCGATCCACGCACAGCGGCAAGCCCGTCTACGCCGAGAGCATCTGCGCCGGCTTCGATCCCCAGAAGCCGTAACAGGCGATATAGAGATAGCAGAGCACGGGCAGAACGAAAGCATGTTGAATGCCCCACTTGTCCGCAGAACGAAAGCATGTTGAATGCCCCACTTGTCCGCCAGTGCGCCCAGCAGAAGAGGAACCACTGCGGCGCCCACGCACGCCGACATGATCAGGCCCGAGCCCTTGCTGGTGAGCGGGCCGAGACCGGCAACGCCCAGCGCAAAAATGTTGGGAAACATGATGGAGTTAAAGAATCCGCAGAGAACCAATGTCCAGATCGCGGTTTGCCCGCTGGTCACCATGGAAACGGTGAGCAGCGCGGCGGCGGCAATGCCAAATCCCCCAAGGAGTTTTCCCGCCTGGATTTTGGTAAGCACCCAGGTGCCGAGAAGCCGGCCGACCAGCGCGCCAAACCAATACAGCGAAACCAGGAAGGAAGCCGTCTTCGCGCTGCTCATACCCTGCAATTTGAAGTAATTGACCGCAATGGACGCCAAGCCTACCTCGACGCCGACATACACGAAGATACCCAGCGCGCCCAGCACGGTATGACGGTAGCTCCAGATGCTGCGGCGCATGGCGGGATCGCCCTCTTTATCGAGACGGGATTCGCGCGTCTGGTTGAGGGATGGCAGATGCAGAAACGCCACGGTCACGCCCAGGACTACCAGCCCGCCCGCAATGAGCATGTAGGGCATGCGGACCGTGGCGGCAATTTGCGCCTTCGCGATCATTTGGGAAGGGTCGGTCAGAATATAAGCTCCGGCCACGATGGGAGCGAGGGCGGCGCCAATCGAATTGAAGGCCTGGGCCAAGGTCAGGCGCATGGGGGCGCTGTGTTCCGGGCCGAGAATCGTAATGTACGGATTGGCCGCGGTCTGCAGCGCGGTTACGCCTGCGCCCACAATAAAAACGGCGGAAAGAAAAAGCGGAAAGGAGACGAGTTTGGCCGCCGGGATGAACAACAGGCAGCCAACCACTTGAATGAACAACGCAACCACCATGGTCCGTTTGTAGCCGATGGTGTCGATCAGTTTCGAGGTCGGCGCCGAAAAGACAAAGTAAGCCAGGAAAAATGCGGAATCGGCGAGCATGGCCCACGCGTAATCGAGATTAAAGATCGACCGTAAATGAGGCACCAGGGCCATGTTCAGCGTGGTGATGAACCCGAAGATAAAAAACAACCCGGTGACCGCAACAAACGGACCGGTATAACTTGAGCTCGGTGCTGCCGATACTGCCGATCGTGTTTCCATGAGGGTCATTCTCTCATTCGTGGAGGATTTTGCCGGTTTGAATCCATAGCTGATATATCATAGCCGGGAAGGAATGGGAATAGCGACCTCTAATTGGCAGTTGCCCTTTCGAAAAAGCCGCTATGGCTCGGCGACGCAGCCGTTCTGCGCCGGC
>JBEKXX010000032.1:0-25176 GCA_049511595.1 Occallatibacter sp.
GATGGTGGCGTCGGGTTTCAGGTTGTCCATCCACACGTAGACTCCGTTGTCCTGGCAGGTGTCGGGCTCGCTGGCGCCGGAGCCGTAGATGGCGTCGATGACCGAGCCGTCGGAGTCGTAGAGGACGGCCAGCGGATAATTGGTGGCCGAGGACGTCGCGTCGGCGGGTGCCGTAATCGTGCCGGAGGAGTTGACCTGGATGTTGGAGCCGCTGACGTCTTCGTTCAGCGGTCCCATGTCCGTGAGGGTGACGCCGGCGGTGGAAACGGCGCTCCAGAGGGCGGCGGCGGCATCGACCATGGCCGTGGCCTGCTGGTTGTTGACGGTGCTCGAGAGCGGACCCTGATCGACGTAGTAGTTCACCTGGCCGCCGGACCAGTGGATGGGCTGGCCTACGACAGCTGAGTTGAAGTAGCTGGTTCCGGCCACGTATTTGGGGCCGCCGGCGAAGGCGGTATTGGAAGCAAGCAGCAGGAGGGGCACGGCAAGGGGGAGCACCACGCAGCTGCGGAGCGCGCAACGGCGAGGCGGAACGGCGCGAGACGAGGCGGCGCGGGCGGGCGCAGGTCGAGCGGTGGGCACAGGATCCCCCAGACGCGAGAGGGGCGGCATCCGCGTGTCCAGAGGGTGTTGGCGATTCTTAGAAAACTCTCATGAGGTCTCCGTGCCCAAAGTAAGAGGATTTTGCCAGATTCTTAGAGCCTGAGGAATCTTTGAGAGAACACGCGAGGAAAATTTCGACTGCCGAGAGTCGGGAGGGCGCGAGCGCGGGCCTGCGGGTTAGAAATCACTCATAGAAGAGAGGCGAAGATGCGAATTTTCTTATTCCGAGGGCGCGCCGCGTTTGTCTCGCGGCCATCGGAAGCGGTTCCCGCTAAGAGTCGAATGGGCTCTGCGCCTCATCTCATCTTCAGCGGAGGCAGGGCCTCAACCGCGGCGCCCGTTCGAGCGGCGGCGAGGCGGCTCTTCCGTCTACAATCGACACGGGACGATCCATGACAGAGATACGCGATATGGTGATTCTTGGCTCCGGCTGCGCCGGGCTGACGGCGGCGCTCTACACGGCGCGCGCGGGTTTGAAACCGCTGGTGCTGGAGGGCCACGAGCCCGGAGGCCAGCTTTCGATTACCACGCTGGTTGAGAACTTTCCCGGCTGGCCGGATGGGATTCAGGGACCGGAGTTGATCGAAAACATGAAGAAACAGGCGGCGCGGTTCGGCGCGGAGTACCGGCTTGCGCACCTGGTTTCGGTGGAGGTGGGCGCGCATCCCATCCGGCTGCACACGTCGGCAGGCGAGATCCACACACGCGCGCTGATTGTAGCCTCGGGCGCGAGCGCGCGCTGGCTAGGATTGCCCAGCGAGCAGGCGCTGATTGGCCACGGGGTGTCGAGCTGCGCCACGTGCGACGGATTTTTCTTCCGCGGCAAAGAGATCGCCGTGGTGGGCGGCGGCGACTCGGCGATGGAGGAGGCGATGTTCCTCGCGCGGTTTGCCTCGAAGGTGACGCTGCTGCACCGGCGCAACGCCTTCCGCGCCTCGAAGATCATGCTGGAGCGTGCCAAGGCCCATCCCAAGATCGAGTTGCGCACGAACACGGTCGTCGAAGAGGTATTGGGCGCGGACGAAAAAGAAGTGAAGGGCCTGCGCCTGCGCGACGTGAAGAGTGGCGAGCAGTACGAACTGGCGGTGAGCGGGCTTTTCCTGGGCATCGGGCACGAGCCGAATACCAAGATGTTTGCCGGGCAGATCGATCTCGACGAGGACGGCTACATCAGGACGGCGAACAACGTGTTCACCGCGCGGAATGGTGCGATTGTCCCCGGCGTGTTTGCCTGCGGCGACGTGCAGGACCGGCGCTACCGGCAGGCGATTACCGCGGCAGGCTCGGGATGCATGGCGGCGCTGGAGGCGGAAAAGTATCTCGAAGAGCATGGGCGCTGAGTGCGCGATGACGGCGCTTAGGGAAAATCTCGAACGGCTGGAAGAGGCGATCGGCGCGGCGTGCCGTGCGGCGGGCCGGAAGCGCGGCGAAGTCGAGTTGATGGCCGTGTCGAAGACCTTTCCCGCAGAGGCGATTGCCGAGGCCGTGGCGCTTGGACTGACGCTGTTCGGCGAGAACCGCGTGCAGGAGTTTGCGGCGAAAGCGCCGGGGCTGGCGGCGCTGCGCGGGAGCGCAGGACAGCCGGCCAAAGTCCACATGATCGGGCATTTGCAGTCGAACAAGGCGGCGCGTGCAGCGGAACTCTTTGACGGCGTGGATTCGCTGGATTCAGTGCGGCTGGCCGAGCGTTTGAACGAAGCGGCGGGCAAGTGCGGAAGGCGGCTGCCGGTGCTGATCGAGGTGAAGCTGAGCTCCGAGGCGGCAAAGACTGGTGTGGAGCCGGAGTCTGCGGAAGCGGCAGGCCTGCTGGAACGGCTGCCGGACTGGCCGCATCTGGAGGCGCGCGGACTAATGACGATTGCGCCGTGGGGAGCGGCGGAGGACGTGACGCGGGCGTGCTTCCACAACTTGCGGGCGCTGCGGGACCAATGGGCCGCTGCGCATCCCGACTTGAGCCTCGATGTGCTGTCGATGGGAATGAGCGGAGACTTTGCGCTGGCCATCGCGGAGGGTGCGACGCGCATTCGCATCGGCACGGCGCTGTTTGGCGCGCGCACGCCGCGCGCGGAGCGGCGAAGCCGGGAACCGGAGCTTGACTGATGTTGCGCGCGGCGCCGGATGGAGTGACGCTCGCGGTGCGCGCGCAGCCGGGCGCGAAGAAAACGGCGATCGTGGGCATCTACGGCGAGGGAACGGCGGCCCAACTGAAGGTTGCCGTGCAGGCGCCGCCGCTCGAAGGCCGTGCCAACGAAGCGTTGATTGCGTTTCTCGCCGGGACGTTTGGCGTGCCCAGGAGCGCGGTGGTGCTGGCCGCAGGCGAGCTGTCGCGCAACAAGGTTTTCCTGCTTCGTGGCATCACCATGGCGCGGGCGACGGCGGTTCTGGCGCAGCGCATCGACAACTAGTGTGGTGCTCTACGGCGCTTCGCCCATTCCTGTGTGATCTTGAAGGGCGCGCCAAGGGGCGTTTCCCTCTCAGAAAACGCCACTTGAGGATCGCGGTTTCACACTGCGCGAATTGGAAAACGGTCATACCTCGCGGCTGGCCTGCTCATTGGCGAGAAAAGACGGTTAGTTGACGGTCAAGGTGAAGGTGGTGGTTGGCGTAGGAGTGACGGCTGGGTTGCCGGTTCCGCTTACGGTAAAAGTGTAGGTTCCGGCCGAAGTGCCGGGGATGGTTGTCGTGCCGCCTCCGCCACTACCGCCGCAACTGGACAGCGCGCCGAGAGACGCCATCGCCACCAGGATGACGAGCATAGAGCGCCAGCTACGGTGCCGCGCGGGAATGCCGAAGAAGATGAGCAGCGCGAGAACCGCGCCTGACCCCGCGCCCAACCAACCATGGCCCTTACCCGGTAGAGCGGGACGGACCAACCCGGTCGTGATGGCCGCTGTGGTGGAAATGGTCGCCGTGCCGCTGCCGCTTGGCGTGCCCGAAGCGTAAGTAATCGTCCCGGTGACCGAACAGGTGGGTGGGGCGTTGGGGTTGGTTACACTCGACGAGGTGAGCGTGCAGGAACTCAGCGTTACCGTTCCGGTATAGTCTGTGCTGCTCGCGGTTCCGGTGATGGTTGACGTGCTCGGGAAGCCGGGCGAGACCGCCGCCGGAGCGGAGGCGCTAAGCGAATAAATGGACTGCGTCACGGTCAGGTTTCCGTTGTTGGTGGCAGTGCCGGACAGGTAGACCACATCGCCGGAATAATTCGCCGTGAGCGTCGGTGTCCCTGCACTCAGGCTGTTGCCGGGGATGGTAAAGCTGGCGGCGCTTCCCGTGAGCACAGTCGAGGAGGAGGAATAGGTGCCCCCGGACAGGGTTACAGTCCCCGTAGGCGGCGTCCCGCTCCCCGTTATGGTAACCGTCACGTTGACGCTCTGGCTGGTATCGATGCTGGTTGGCGACGGGGTGACGGTGATCGTCGGCGTCAGCGGCGTGGCGCCGGTAATGACGATGGTTGCCGTTCCCGAGCTGCTCTCGTAAGTGCTGTTGGTGCTGTTGAAGTTTGCCGTGAGCGTGTCTGTGCCGACGGTCAGAACGTTGGCGTTGATCGTGAAGTTCGCGGTGCCTGTGCTCGAAAGCGTGACAGCTGGGGAACCATCGAGAGACACGGTTCCGGCCGGTGTAGCCGCCCCCGCGGGCCCGCTCACCGTGACCGTGACATAAACCGGATTGTGAACGTTGTCGCTTGCCGGCGCCGAAACCAGAACCGTGGGCGTGATGGCCGTCACCGTTACATTTTCCGTGGTGTTCGTGGACGCGTAGGTTTGGTCGCCGCTATAGGTCACCGTCAAAGTGTCGGAGCCCACGGCCAGGCTGCTGGGCGGAATGGTGATCGTGACCGAGCTGCTTGCCGGGGTGGTTGCCGGGGTGACGGCTGCGAGTGTTCCGGCCGCGCCGTATCCTCCGCCGGAGACCACAACCGCGCCGGTGGGCGCTGCAAGGCTTCCGGAGCCCGTGACCGTCACTGTAACGGCGAGCGAGGTGCTGGCGGAGATGGTGCCGGTCGGGCTAAGCGTCACGCCCAGGGTGGAGCTGGCGGTGCCCGCGTCGGAAACCCAATGGCTCACCACGTTGTAGACGTTGAGGGAGCCGAGTCCCGTGGCCAGGTTGTAGCCGGTGGTTGCGTTATAGGCCGGGGTGGTGCCGGAACTGACGAGGGTACCCACGGTGTCGCCCGAGTTCAACGCCTTGCAGTTCGGCGAGGAGGTGCCTGTGTACACCGGGGCTTCCGGAGGGATGATCCATCCACCGTCGTAAATGGCGCCGCCGACACTGGCTCCCAGATCGCAGGGCATGGCGTTGGTGCCCTCATCGATGCTCTGGAAGTAGCAACTTGGGCTGGAGTTCTTTACGGTTTCAGCGCTGCAGTTTGCGTAAGTTTGCTGGGAGGCCAGCTTGTACAGCCCAGGGTTGGGCAAACCCTGCGGCGCGCCGGCCTTTTGGTTGATGAGCGCCATGACGCCGGCCATGGCGGGAGAGCCGAACGATGTCCCGCCGGCCTCCTCCGCTGTGTTCTCTGAGACGCCGCTGTATGAACAAGTCCCAGCCGCCGAGACGCAGAACAGATAGGCGCTGTACAGAGTGCCGTCGCCGGCGAAGAAGCTCACGTCGGGCAGGTCGCGCACGCCGTCGCTGGGTATACCTGTGACGCCAGTCTGCCAAGAGGGTTTTTGCCACCCGTTGTTGGTGAGGGGAATTGAGCCGTTCGCCGCGCCTGTGGTCGTAGCGCCCGTCGAGCAGGTTCCAGCGCTATTGGAGTCGGGATTGGTAGTGTTGACCACGCAGTTGCTGGCTCCGCCGCTGCCGCCAACGGTATCCACATAGAGGGCGAGCATAAACCCGGCATCTACCACCGAATAAATTTCGTTCCAATCGTTCTGGACAAAGTTGCAGGACGCTTCGGCGTTGTTCACGCCGGCAATGTTGAAATAAGTCGCGGTACTTTCCAGGTAACTGGCCAAAATCGGGTTCAGGCACGTGTCGTTCCATGGCGTCTCAGGCACGTAGCCCAGCGCGCTTTCATACGGTTCAGTCGTGGTGTTGTTGCTGGCGGCCCAGTAAGCCGGCGAGCCCTGGCTGGTGCTTGAGGTTGGGCAGCCTACAAGAAAGCCGCTGGAATTGACGATTGGTTTGCACCAACTGAAGTCGGTTCCGCCTACGGCTACGTCATAGGGCGTGGATGCGAGGCCGCTGACCGAGAGGCCGTGCTGCGCTGAATAGGGCCAGCCGATGGAGTCGCCGCCCTGATCGCAACTGGACGAGCCGGAGTCGCCCGCGGCCACGAAGACCGAAATGCCCTCGGCCGCCGCAGACTGCCACAGGTTGTAATACGCGACGTTCTCCGCCGTACCCTGGTAGAGCTCGCACAGGCCGTAGCTGAGGTTGAGAATCCTTGCCGTCTCGTTCTGGACAATGTACTGTCCGGAATCGTAGACCGTGTCGACGGTTCCTTCGGAGTTCTGGCCAGTGACGACAAGATCGATCGAAGCGCCCGTGGCCACGGCGCCGGACCATTCGACATCGATGGAGTTCTCCTCCAGATCGCCAACGCCGCAGAGCGCGTAAGGACTTGTGCTCGTGCACTCGGTAGCCGCTGGGCCGTACTTGGTGTCGATTTGCTGAAAGCTGGTGAGAGCCGGAAGACCAAAGATAGAGCGGAAGGTGGCTACGTCGTTGCCGGTTTCGGAAACTCCGGAGCCCTGGCCGATGGGGCTCTGCGCGATCAGGCTGGTTCCGGCGATGGCGATGGTCTGGTTGGCGCCCGTGTAGCCTGCGTTCCAGGCCGGTATGACGTTATAGATCGTAGCGAAATCCCAGGGAGTCACGTCCTCTTCAAGGTAGGGGTTGCCGCTGAAGCTGCCGTTGATGCCAAACAGCGGGCGAGGGCCTGAAGAAATGGCAGCCGCGTTGGACGAACCTAACGAAGTGTTCGTCGTTGTGGAATTTGTGACACGTTGCCACTGACCCGCTTCGCGATTGAACTGTACCTTGCCGTTGAGTCTGTGTAGAGGACGCGGCAGGAAGTTGTGCAATTGCTTGACGCCCACGACCACCGGCGCGAGCGCCGCGGGAATCTGCGGATCGCTCATGTTCGCGTAGTGCGGGGCGCCGTTCACTGCGAGGTTGTGAATCTCGGTGTGGAAGGCGCTTTCGACCTGTGCGGCTGTGCCGCTGAAGCGGATGGTCATGCGGTCGGGCGCGATGCTTCTGATCGCGAATCCGTAGCTCGTGAGCCAGCCGGTAACGGTCGCGATGTCCGCATGGGCGGGACCAAACTGCTCGCCGATCTCAGCGGGCGTGAGCCACTGGTGGTAGCCGGACGAACTGGAGTCGTACTGACCGCTGATAAATGTCTCGAACGCGGCCTCTTGCTCCGGACTCCGGTTCAGGACGAGCGTGAGATCGGGCAGAACCAGGCCGGGGCTGACGGGGCCGCGATCGTTTTTGGCGTTCGCGTGCGGGCTGGTGTTGCCTTTGAGCGTTACAAGTTGACTTTCGTCAATCGGGGTCAAGATGCGGACGGCGGGGGCGGCTTGCTGGGCCAACGATGCCGCGGAGCAGAGAACGATACTGGCCAGAACGCACACGGGGAGAGCGCGCGAATTGATCATTGCGGATGTCCTGAACCCTTTCTTGAGTGAGATAGATCCTCGAAAACCTGAGGAGCTATCGTTGGCGGCAAAAAAGGTGAATCGCCGAGCCCGTTGAGCAAAGCGGCGGAGGTGAGCGACAACACCATCATAATCAATCAGGGAAAAGCCAACAGGAAAACGCACGACGGTGCCCAGGGTGCGCTGCCTGCCGTGCTGCTTTGGGGAAAGTGTGCCCAAAATACAACAATGGAACCCGTAATCGGGCAATTCGTGCCAGGCAACGAACGGATGAAACCGGATAACGGCAGGAATAAAATGCAGCCGCGCCGCGGGATGAACCCCAAATGCTCGTTGTAATTAGACGGCGGCGGGCGAAGAATGTTGAGAAAAAAACAAAGAGAGTTGGAACTTAGGGATGCAGGGAGTGGAGCGGAGCGACGGCGGCGAGGCGTGCGGCTGGGCCAAGGCGCTGGCTTTCTGGGAAGGGATGGGATAGGGCCGGCCAGGAGGCCGCTATTGCAATAGGCAATTGATTTCTTAAGGGATATGATGCGATTTCCTGGCTGCTGCCGTCTGTAACAGGTGGTTTTATGCGCGCTTCTCTCTTCGTAACCTGTTATAACGGCACGCCGTTTCCTGAGACCGGACGCGCGGTCGTGCGCCTGTTGGAACGGCTGGGCGTGGAAGTTGCATTTCAGCCGAAGCAGATCTGGTGCGGGCAGATGCACGCCAATACGGGGTTCCGCGGCAAGGCCTTCAGCCAGGCCAGGCTGCGCCAAGAGTAGCCCCGCGAATGCCGCAAGGCTCCATGGGCGAGGGAATGAGGGGGCGGAGGCCGGTCTTGACGCCGCGGCGCCAGAGGCCGTAGTTTGTCCTTACACGGGAAAGGAGGTTGATCCAGCCTATGAGCAAAGATTCTTCGAGTAGTCGCTTACGTGAGGTGACTGAGGCCTAGGGCATCGCGCCCATGACTCAGGTAAGTCCAGGCGGAGGGTTCTCCGTCGTGGCTCTGGCTCTCGCGGCAGCGCGATGGCCTTAGTCCAATCCCAACAGATCACCGGCAGCGGCCTGGGAACTTCGGCTCTCAGGCCGTTGTTGCGTTCGGGGGGCAGGGAACGAGAAGTAGGGACCGAGGGAACAAGGGAACCAGGCGCGGGTGCACGGTTTGCGGCTCTTTCGCATGAGTTCGCGGAGAAGGCGGGCAAGCGGCAGGAAACGACGCCTGAGGGTTGAGCATCCGAAAGAATAGAGGAAGATCGAAGAGATGTTTCTGATCCATTTTGTACAAAGCAGCTGGCGTGATTTGTTGTGGTCGGCGGGGATATTGGCAGCGGCGATCGGTGCCGCGCTATTGATTCGCGTGATCGCGTTGCAGGCGCTGCAAAGGCTGACGCGGCGCAAGGGGACGGTACTGGGCCAGTCGCTGGTGAAACACGGACGGCGGCTGTCGCTTTGGATCCTGCCGCTGGTGGGCGTTCTTGTGACCCTGCCCGGCTTGTCGCTGCCCCCCGCCCTGATGTCAGCGCTGGAGCATATTACCGGGATCGGGCTCATTCTCGCTATCGCGTGGCTCGCCATCCTGTTGGTGGACGTGGCCTCGGACGTTCTATCGAGCTGGTACCGCGTCGACGTGGCCGATAATTTGGTGGCGCGGCGGATTCAGACCCAGTTCCAGATGTTGCATCACATCGTGGTCGTTCTGGTTTCGGTGGTGGCGCTGTCAATCATGCTGATGACGATTCCCGCCATCAAGCACATCGGCATGAGCATTCTGGCTTCGGCGGGCTTGGCCAGCCTCATCGTCGGCATGGCCATGAAGGGTACGCTCTCGAATCTGATTGCCGGTGTGCAGATCGCATTTGCCCAGCCCTTCCGGATGGGAGATGTGGTGGTGATCGAAGGCGAGTGGGGATGGATCGAAGAGATCGGGACCATGTACGTGGTGGTGCGCATCTGGGATCTGCGCCGGCTTGTTATCCCGCTTTCCTACTTCCTTGAAAACTCGTTCCAGAACTGGACGCGCACCAGCGCCGATCTGCTGGGCTATACGTACATCTACGCCGATTACACCGTTCCCGTGGACGCGGTGCGCGCGGAGCTGCGCCGGATCTGCGAATCGACGAAACTTTGGAATGGGAAGGTCTGCGCTATCCAGATCACTAACGCCGATCGCTACACCGTGGAGTTGCGCGCCCTGATGGATGCGCGGGACTCCAACGACGCCTGGGACCTTCGCTGCCTGGTGCGGGAGAAGCTGATCGATTTTCTACAGAAGAACTACCCGGGATGCTTGCCGCGGTACCGGGGAGAAGTGGATGCTTCGTCGATGGAGCGGATGGTGACGGCGGATTCGCAGTTGAGGGTGAAGAGCTAAAGGGAAGCCTGACCCTTGGATGATGCCGTAAAATCGCTTCTAGCATGAAGTGTCCGTATTGCGGTTTCGGGCAGGATCGCGTAGTGGACTCGCGCGAGAGCAAAGAGGCCGACTCGATCCGGCGGCGGCGGGAGTGCGAGCGCTGCAACCGGCGTTTCACCACCTATGAGCGCATCGACGAGATTCCATACATGGTGGTCAAGAAGGACGGTCGCCGCGAGCGCTTCGACCGCCAAAAAGTGCTGAGCGGCCTGCTGCGCGCGTGCGAAAAGAGGCCCGTGTCGTCGAGCCAACTGGAAAAGATCGTCGATGCCGCGGAGAGCTTTCTGGTAGACGCGCCGGAGCGGGAGCGGACCACCGCCGAGATCGGCGAGCTCATCATGCAGCACCTCAAGGGTCTCGACACTGTCGCCTACATCCGCTTCGCTTCGGTCTATCGCGACTTCAAAGACGTGCGCGAGTTCAAGGAAGAGTTGGAAGGTTTGCTGGCGAGCCACGGGAAGAAGAAAAGCTAGCTTCTGGCTGTCAGCTTTTTCCTCATGAAAGCGAGCATGATCGTCACCTGCACGGGACGGTTAGAAGCCAGGAGCTAACGAAGCATGGCAGAGCGTAAGACGCATAAAGTCACGCTGATCCCCGGCGACGGTATCGGCCCCGAAGTCACGCAGGCGGTGGTGCGCATCCTCGAGGCCACGGGCGCGAAGTTCGAGTGGGAGCGATTTGCCGCCGGGGCTGAGGCCTTCGAGATTCACGGCGAGTACATTCCTGTGGCGCTCTATGAATCGATCGAGCGCAATCGCGTGGCGCTGAAAGGGCCGGTGACGACGCCCATCGGCGGCGGTTTCAAGAGCATCAACGTCACGTTGCGCAAGAAGTTCGATCTCTTCGCCAATCTGCGGCCCATCCGCAACCTGCCCGGCCTCGACACGAAATATCCCGGCGTGGACCTCGTGATCGTCCGCGAAAACACCGAGGGCGAGTACGTCGGCCTCGAGCACGAGGTGGTTCCGGGCGTGGTCGAGAGCATCAAGGTGATCACGGAGAAGGGATCGACGCGCATTGCGCGGTTTGCCTTCGAGTACGCGCGCAAGCATGGGCGCAAGAAGATCCACGCCATTCACAAAGCCAACATTATGAAACTCTCCGATGGGCTTTTCCTGCGCTGCGCGCGGCAGGTAGCCGAAGAGTTTCCCGGCATCGCGTATGGCGAGCACCTGATCGACAACACCTGCATGCAACTGGTGATGAATCCCTACCAGTACGACACGCTTCTGCTTGAGAATCTCTACGGCGACATTGTGAGCGATCTGTGCGCCGGCCTGGTGGGCGGGCTGGGACTGGCGCCGGGAGCGAACCTGGGCGCCGATTGCGCGATCTTCGAGGCGGTGCACGGCTCGGCGCCAGACATTGCTGGCAAGGATGTGGCCAATCCCACGGCGCTCTTTCAGTCGGCGATCCTGATGTTGCGGCGCCTGGATGAGACGGCTGCGGCGGACAGGGCGCAGCACGCGCTGGAGACGGTGTATGCCGAACGCAAATCGCTGACCCGCGACGTGGGCGGAACTGCCGGAACTACGCAGTTTACCGACGCGATTCTCGCGGCGATGAGTACGTCCTAGCCCGCGCCGCCGGTCTTTCGCAAAAGCACAGCCACGCCGCTGACGGATCCCGATTCCCTGTTAACGATGGGCGACGTGCTGATCTCGACCCTCAATTCCTTGCGTCCGCGGGTCAGTAAGCCTGCGGTTCCTCTACATGCGCCTTCGAGCATGGCGCGATAATCGAGAAGTTTGCTGCCGCCGGGCGGGAACGCCTGAACGGGCAGGAGCTCTTCCATCGCCATGCCCTTCAGGTCGCGCGCGCACCAGCCGGAGAGTTCCTCGGCGGCGCGATTCATGGAACGGATGGTGCCGAGTGCGTCCATGAGAATACAGGCTTCAGGGAGCGATTGTATTGTGCTCTCCAGCCATTGGCAGTCGCGGCGGGCGTCTTCCAGAGCCTTCCTCGCACCGGTTACGTCTACGCAGAGCACGCGCATTCCCGCCGGCTTTCCCTCGGCGTCGCGGATTAGGCTGGCATGGATCTCGTAGACGCGGAAGGCGCCGGAACGGTCGAAGAGAGATCGCGAGATGACTGGCAGCTCTTCGCCCGAGGCCATGTGCGACAGGAAAGTCGCGTAGCTCAGATCTTTTTCGTCCAGGGCCATCAAATCCCAGCCGCTTTTGCCGATAAGCACGCCCTGTTCGGGATGGTGCAAGGCAAGTGTGGCGCGGTTGGCGCGGGTGATGATGCCGCGGGCGTTCATTTCGAGATAGGGCAGCGGCAGGTCGTCGATGTCGAGCAAGAATGCAGGTGCAGCCGTGGCGGGGGCAGTTTCGAGAATCTCGTTCATCGCGCTCTCCCGCCATTGGTCAGCAAAGTAATTTTGTAGAGATCTTCAGCGGACTGGAGACGCTCGATCGGGGTCAGGTCGAAGGTGATGGGGATGCGGAGCATGGTGGAGCGGCCTCCGATGTTGACCGCTGCTTCTCGATTCTGCATGGCGATGCGCTCCAACTCCGCGGTGAGAATCTGTTCGTTGGCGCGGCCCTGCAGAATGGTCAGCAGCGACGAGTCGCTCCAGTGGTAGATGGCGTCGTCGGAGTGAAGGCTTTGGGTCAGGAAGGCGGCCACGGCCATCAGGCAGTCTTCAACGGCTTCGGGGCCAAAGCGCTGGTTGATCATGTTGAGGCAGCTCAGACGGAAAAGGACGATGAAGCCTTTGCCTCCACCCTCAAGGATGCGTTTGACGTGCTCGATGGCGCTGCCGCCGCCGCGCAGGCCGGCCGCATTGTCGTTGGCGGTGGAGTAGTCGGCGGTTTGGAATTGCGACGCCTCCGCGGGGGTGGAGTTGGCGCCGTCCGGGTGCAGGAACGACTCCATCTTCTGGCGGTAGTCTTCGATGCTTAGCGACGAGGCGACGCAGGCAATCTTGCGCAGCAGTTGCTCCGCGTTGGCGGCCGAGGGACTGATGCCGAGGCTCTTCAACAACTCCGTGAAGAGCAACGACACCAACGCGCGCCATTCCGTGGTGCGATTGCGCAATTCCCCGTCGCTCCGGTCGCGATAGTTCTCGAACTCATGCAGAACGGCGCGAATCTGGGCCAGCTTTTCCTCGTCGGGGATGTGGTCGGGGAGCCGTAGCGCCGACTTGGCCACGCGCTCGCGAAATTCCTTGTACGCTTCGCCGTCGACCTCGGGAACGCCCAGGGCCGCGCCCTCGACGACAAGCGTAAGGAACCTCTCCGAATTCGGCACCTCGGACGCTTTGCCGCCGGAAGAGTGCGGCGGGTTTCGGGAAGTGATCTGGCGAAGGTTCATGCAAAGGCGTTTCTGCCAGCATGTATCGGCCAAGGGCAGCAAAGCTTGAGTTTGCGGGCGGGTCTCTCCGGCCGGATGAAGGCTGTTTTGCCGTGTTGCGGCAGCCGGCGATCGGGGCAGAAGCCTCAAGCGGCTGGGGCGGCGTTCCGCGCCGCTGCGGACGCACCAAACCTCCTGTACACTGGAGTGTTAAGGACATGAAAAACAAATACCCGATCGGCATCCTGGGCGCGACTGGAATGGTCGGCCAGCGCTATATTCAACTGCTCGAAAACCATCCATGGTTCGAGGTCGCGTGGCTTGCGGCCAGCGACCGCTCCAGCGGCAAACCTTATGGCGAGGCCGCCAAGTGGCGGCTCGATACGCCTCTGCCCGAACGCGTCGCCAAAATGGTCGTGTCGCCGGCCGAGCCCGATGCCGCGCCAAAGATTCTCTTCGCCAGCGTGGATGCGGCCATCGCCAGTGAGATGGAGCCGAGATTTGCCGCGGCTGGCTGTGCCGTGATCTCCAATTCGAGCGCCTTCCGTATGGCTCCCAACGTGCCGCTGGTGCTGCCTGAAGTGAATGCCGATCACCTGCAGATGATCGAGGAGCAGCCATGGCGGAAGGCGTCGGGCGGTTTCATCGTCACCAACTCCAATTGTTCGGCGATGGGGTTGGTGCTGGCGCTCAAACCCGTCGAAGAGCGGTTCGGCATCGAGCAGATCTTCGTGACTACGATGCAGGCGGTCTCGGGCGCGGGGTATCCCGGCGTCGCGTCGATGGACATCCTGGATAACGTGATTCCGTTCATCGGCGGCGAAGAAGAAAAGATGGAGACTGAGACGCTCAAGTTGCTGGGCAGCCTGGATGGCCATGCGGTGACGCCGCTGGCCGCGAAGATGACCGCCCACTGCAACCGCGTCGCGGTCGTGGACGGTCACACGGAGTGCGTGTCGATCAAGCTGGGAAAGAAGCTGGGCAGGGAAGTCCGGCGCGAAGACATTCTCGCCGCCTGGTCGGAGTTCAAGCCGCTTGCCGGGCTGGGGCTGCCGTTCGCGCCTCAGCAGCCCATCCAGTGGGTGGAGCAGAACGACCGTCCGCAGCCGCGCCTCGACCGCAATCGCGGCAAGGGCATGACGGTGACCGTGGGCCGCCTGCGCCCGTGCAATGTGCTCGACTGGAAATTCGTGCTGCTCTCGCACAACACCGTGCGCGGCGCGGCCGGAGCAACGATTTTGAATGCCGAGATGCTGGCCAGCCTGGGTAAGCTGGAGCCCGCGGCGGTGACGGCTGCGCGCGGATAAGCCGCGCGGCGCGGTGGGCGTGGTCATTTCCAGGTCTTACGGTTGAGACCGGGGGCGCCCGGCGGACAGGAACGATAGGAAGTTTGGCATGAGTTTAGTCGTGATGAAATTTGGCGGCACGTCGGTGGAGGATACGGCCGCCATTGAGCGCACCGCGGCGATTGTTGCCGGGCGCGTGGCCGGCGGCAATAGCCCCGTGGTGGTGGTCAGCGCCATGGCCAAAGTGACCGACCAGTTGCTGCGCGCGGCGGCGGCTGCGGCGGAGGGCGACCGTACCGGAGCGCTGGCCATCAGCTCGCGCCTCAGGGCGCGGCATCGCGACACCGCGGCCGAGCTGATGCAAGACAAGGCCGCGCGCGCCGCGTTGATTCAGCTTATTGACGAACACTTTGACGCGCTGGACGAGGTGCTGCGCGGGCTATCGGCGATTCTCGAGCTCACGCCGCGCATTTCCGATTTGATCGTGAGCTTCGGCGAACGCCTTTCCAGCTGCATCGTGGCCGATGCTTTCCGCGAGCGCGGCATCGACGCGGCGCACGCGGATGCGCGCGAAATCGTCATCACCGATTCGGAGTTTCAGAAGGCCGCGCCGCTCGACGCTGTCATTGAAAAACGCGCGGCGGAGAAACTGGCGCCGCTGGTTGCTCGGGGCAAAGTGCCGGTGATGGGCGGCTTCATCGCCTCCAACGAGGCGGGCGTAACCACCACCCTCGGCCGCGGAGGCTCCGACTACACCGGCGCGCTGGTGGGCGGCGCGCTCAACGCCGAGACCATTGAGATCTGGACCGATGTAGACGGCATTATGACCGCCGATCCGCGCGTGTGCCGCGACGCGCTGCGTGTGAAGGAGATCAGCTTTGAAGAAGCGGCCGAGCTGGCCTACTTCGGCGCCAAGGTGCTGCACCCGGCCACCATTTTGCCGGCAGTCAAGAAGAACATTCCCGTCCTTGTGCTGAACAGCCGCAACCCCTCCTGCGAGGGTACGCGTATCATCTCCGTGGCGCCGCATTGCAGGAGCCCGTTCAAGTCGATCGCGGTGAAGAAGAAGCTGAGCATCATCGACATCGTAGCCAGCCGCATGTTGATGTCGCACGGCTACATGAGCAAGGTCTTCGCCGTTTTCGACAAGCACAAATGCCCGGTCGACATGGTTTCCACCAGCGAGGTTTCGGTTTCGCTGACGGTGGACTCGAATGCCAGCCTGCCCCGGATCGCCGACGACCTCAGCGCGCTGGCGGATGTGACCTACGAGGGCAAGAAGGCGCTCGTCTGCATGGTGGGCGAGGACATCCGCGGGCAGAACGGCATTGCCGCGCAGGTGTTCGCCGCCATCCGCCACATCAACGTGCGCATGATTTCGCAAGGAGCGAGCGAAATCAACATGAGCTTCATGATCGAAGAGGACGACGCAGACGAGGCGGTGCGGTCGCTGCACGCGGCGTTCTTTCGCGATCCCGACCCCGCGATCTTCGACGTGGAAGCGAGAAAGCAGTTGTCAGTGATTAGTGGTCAGTGATCGGCCCGAAGAGCTACCGTGCGTTTACTGACCACTGTTCACTGAACACTGATCACTGTTTCGAAGGAACCTATGCTGATTCTCGTGCTTGGCAAAGGGAAGACCGGCTCGCTCGTCGCGGAGGTGGCCCGCGAGCGCGGCCACGGCGTGCGCGCGCTCGACATTAACGAGAACGAGCACGCATCGGCTCTCACCGCGCCGAACCTGGCCGGCGTCGATGTGGTCGTCGACTTTACGGCCCCCGAAGCTGCCGTCGAGAATATGCGCGCCGTGCTGACGCTCGGCGGGCGCATCGTAGTGGGAACGACGGGGTGGTATGAGCATCTCGACGACATGAAGGCGCTCGCCAGCCAGCGCGGCGGCGGCCTGCTCTACGGCACGAACTTCTCCATCGGCGTGCAGAAGCTGTTCCAATTGACAGCGGAGCTGGCTCGGCTCGACGGGTACAAGTTCTCGATCGACGAGACGCACCACGTGACGAAACTCGATGCGCCCTCGGGCACGGCGCTCACGCTCAAGGAGATTATTTTGTCGGTGCAGCCGGGAATCGACGTTCCCATCGAGTCGCACCGCGTGGGCGACGCCAAGGGCGGGCACATCGTCCGCGCCGTCAGCGACTGCGACATGCTGGAGTTACGCCACGACCTGCACTCGCGGCGCGGCCTTGCGCTGGGCGCCGTCCGCGGTGCCGAATGGCTCGCCGGCAAATCCGGGGTCTGGGAGTTCCGCGAGATCTTCGGTCAACTCTGACGGAACCTTGAATCCGGCCGCTTTCTCATGTCAACTGGCCGAGTGCCACAGAGCATGTCCTGAGCTTGCCCAAGGCTCTCGCCCTTGAGACTATATTATTTCCATCATGGAAATCCTGGATAAATTGAAAAGATAGCGCCGTGATCGCGCTGCAAACAGTGCCAAATGTGCGTGATCGGCTTGACAAGCACACTTTTATCGTAGACGTTGAACTATGTTCCGCGAGAGAGGAGACAGGATGAGGAAGCGGACATTCGCGAGAGGGGTTACGATTGCAGCCAGCCGGGCGTTGAGCGGGGTCTTCCTCTTGGCAGGCGTGTTCGCGCTTCCGCTATGCGCTCAGCGAGTCACGGTGCCGCTTGACGGTGTCTGGTCGATAGGAGAGAGCGTGGACGCCAATTCCATCCCCGCTTCGTTTCCCGGCACGGTCGCCGTTCCGGGATTGGTACATTCGGCTACTCCACACTTCCCTGGCGTGGACGAATACCACTCCCACGAGTGGGCCTACACGATGGTGACGCGGGATCATATATTGCCGCCTTCTTACAAAGTCGAGGGGCTGGGCAGCACGGATCAGAAGCGAAATTTCTTTTGGTACGAACGAACCTTCAAAACGCCGGCCCGGAAGCAACGGGCTCTTCTGGTCATCAACAAGGCCCAGTTCGGCACGGCCGTGTGGTTGAACGGTAAGAAGATCGGCGAGCACCTCGGATCCTTCACTGCCGGCCATTTCGACCTGACCGATGCCATTCGCTGGAAGGGAGAAAACCGCCTGCTTATTCGCATAGGAGCCCATCCAGGCGCGGTTCCGGACTGGGTCATGATCGGTGGCGATGGCGAGAAGGAGTTTTGGACCCCCGGCATCTATGATAGCGTCTCGCTCCTGCTCTCTGACAATCAGGTAATCGATAGCGTTCAAGTTGCGCCCCATATCAAATCATCCGAAATTCTGGTCGAAACCGAGCTGACGAATCATGGGCCGGCATGCAGTATCACGTTGACGCAGCGGGCCAAAACGTGGAAGGGCGGCGTTCAGATAGGCAAAACGGTCAGCGAAAAGGTATCGCTCGCCGCGGGCGAGCATAAGTTCGTGCAGCAGACCGTACCCATGCCCGACGCAAAACTCTGGTCTCCCGAGCACCCGTTCCTTTATACGCTCGATACGTCGAGCGGCGCCGACAGTTCCACGACGCGATTTGGGATGCGCGAGTTCCATTTCGAAGGCGACAAGGCCGTCCTGAACGGCAAGGTCATCTACATGCGCGGGGCCAGCATTACCCTGCACAGATTTTTTGCCGATCCCAATTCCGGAAATCTGCCTTGGGATGATGCCTGGGTCAGTAAGTTCCTGGTGGATATTCCCAAACGGATGCATTGGAATGCCTTCCGTCTCTGCATCGGCCCCGCTCCGCAGCATTGGCTCGATGTGGCCGACGAGACCGGGCTGTTGCTCCAATATGAGTACCCCGTATGGGACGACCGCGAACCCTTCCGTCACAAGATCTGGAACGAAGACGAGGTATTGACCCAATTCAAAGAATTTGTGCGTGATAACAGGAACCACGCCAGCGTTGTTCTGTGGGATGCTTCAAATGAAACTCGCTGGCCTTTCCTCGGCGACAAGGTTATTCCGGTTGCCCGGCGCTTGGATATCTCCGGCCGTCCTTGGGAGAATGGTTACAACGGCCCCCAGGGCCCCGATGATCCTTATGAGGTGCATCTATACAAGTTTCTTAGCTATTTTTGGAAGCCGGAAAATCCCAACCAGCCTCTATTTGAGATGAGCGATCTGGAGAAGGAGCCAGCCTTCAAGCCGCACTGGCCCGGTCATGCGGCGATTCTCAATGAATATGATGGGCTGTGGCTTCACCGTGATGGACGGCCTACACCTGTTACCCAGCCCGTCTTTGACCATTTGCTAGGCCCCGACTCAACCGCCGACCAGCGATTCTTCGAGGAAGCCTACATTGAGGCTGGACTTACCGAACACTGGCGGGCAACGCGGCAACTCGCCGGCGTCATGTACCTTGCATATCTGGATGGCGATGGCGCGCATATCTATACGTGCGACAACTTCAAAGATGTCCGAACGCTCGTGTTCCAGCCCTATTTCGAAGATTACATGGGGCAGGCTTTTAAACCACTGGGGGAGAACCTGGCTTTCTGGGATTCCAGCCTCCAGGCAGGTTTAAAACACAGTTTTAGCATCGTGTTGACGAACGATACCGATGAGTCGCTGTCAGGGAAGTTGACCCTCAGCCTGGAGCCGCTCGCGACTGGATCGAAATCTATACAGGCTGATACGGACTTTATAGTTCCAGCGCTTGGGCAAGCGACATACCAGCTCGAATTGGCGGTTCCCGAGGAAGAAGGCCAGTTTGAACTCAAGGCCGCCGCGAACTGCGGCAAGTCATGGTGCCCCACGATCAGCCGCCGGAGAGTAGAGGTAGCGCCGTGATTTTCCGGACCATGCGGCATCCGTCGCTTCTGCTCAACGAACTGGGCAGTACTTCTATCGTGGAACCAGTGGGACGATAGGGTCGGTCCGCGGCGCCGAGTGGCTGGCCGGCAAATCCGGCGCCTGGGAGTTCCGCGAGATCTTCGATCAGTTGTATTCAGGCCAGAACCGATGCAGAGCACCCAGATTCTTCGCCCCGCTCAGCCCGCAGATGTCCCGGGCATCGCCGCGATTGAGCGCCTGCTCGCGGCTCGTTGCTTTGTCGGCCAATGGACGGAAGAACATCACCGCCACACCATGGCCAGTGCGGATGCCCGCTATTTCGTGAGCCAGACAGAATCCGGCGAATTGCTGGCCTTCGCCATCCTGCGCGGCCTGGCCGAAAGTAGCCGCGCGATCGAGCTCAAGCGGATCGTAGTCGCAACGCCAAGCCAAGGTCTGGGCCGGAGAATAATGCAGGAGCTGATGCGCATGGTCTTTGAGGAGTTCGGAGCGCACCGGCTGTGGCTCGATGTCTGCGACGACAACACCCGAGCGCGTCATCTCTACGAGAGCCTCGGATTCGTCTATGAGGGCGTCCTGCGCGAGGCTGAGTACCGCGACGGCGAGTTTGTCTCGTTACGCCTCATGTCCCTGCTCGACCGCGAATACGAGGCGCGCGCCAGCCGATCTGTGAGTGCTGACCGTTAAGCAGGCGCCTCGCCGGGCGAAGGCCCGCCTTTCGATATAAACTTGACCTGTTATGGAAACTAGAGGCTGTGGTACCGCAATTGTGACGCCCTTCCGGGCCGATGGATCGGTGGACGAACCGGCGCTGTGGGCGCTGGTGAACTGGCAGATCGAGTCGGGAATCGATTTTCTGGTCGCCTGCGGTTCGACCGGCGAGGCGGCGACTCTCGACGAGGAAGAGTGGCTGAGCACGGTGCGGCTGGTCATCGACGCTACGGCAGGACGGGTTCCCGTCTGGGCCGGGTGCACGCACAACTCCACGCGCGTATTGGTGCGGCTGGCTGAGCAGTTGCGGCGCGTGCCGGGCCTGGCGGCGGTGCTCTCGGCCAATCCCTACTACAACAAGCCCACGCAGGAGGGGCAGTTCCAGCACTTCCTGGCGCTGGCCCGCGAAGTCGATCCGCTCCCCGTTTGCGTCTACAACGTGCCCGGCCGTACGGCTGCCAATCTTGAGCCGGAGACGGTGGCGCGGCTGGCTGCGGCGGCCGGCAATATCCAGGCAATCAAGGAG
The DNA here is from genome assembly GCA_049511595.1 of Occallatibacter sp. GTDB lineage: Bacteria > Acidobacteriota > Terriglobia > Terriglobales > Acidobacteriaceae > Telmatobacter. Next base: position 20,178 of record JBEKXX010000032.1, read on the forward strand.
GCCAGCGGCAAGCTCACGCAGTTTGCCGAGCTGGCGCACATCCTCCCGAAGGGGTTCAAAATCTTTTCCGGCGACGACAACCTGGCGCTGGCGGCCATCGCCGTCGGTGCGCACGGACTCATCAGCGTGGCGTCGAACGAGGCCCCGGCCGAGGTAGCGCGCATGATCCGCGCCACGCTCGACAACAACTGGGACGAGGCGCGCGAGCTCGAGCGGCGGTACTCGCGTCTGTTCGAAGCCAACTTCTGGGAGTCGAATCCGGGACCGGTGAAAACCGTGCTAAGCCTGATGGGAAAGTGCGGCGATCGTCTGCGGCTGCCGCTAGTTCCGCCCACGGCGGCTACGCGAGCCAAGCTGGAACGGCTGGCCGGCGAGTTGGGCCTGCTGAAGCATGTGCCCGTTCCCGCCGGTGTGCGCTCGGAAGTGTTCTAGGGCCTGTTCACACGATTGGGATGGTCGCGACGGCTTAACTGCCATGGATACGGATACACCATTCCGAAACCGCCGTAGTACGTCCGGTCCTGACGCCTGAACCCTGCATCGGGAGTACGGCAGGTAGTTCCCGCGCGGTCGGGTTGGTACTCATCGGCTGTCAGAGGTGCGGGGACACCGTTACCCTGATAATGCGCGTAAGGTAGAAATCCTCGAAATTTTCAAGGATATTTCAATTCACCCGCAACTTCCGTGAATCTTTCGGTGTCTAATCAGATCGATGGTGGGTACTGACCCAAAATACAGATCCTGCCGTTGTACTTAAATTTAGGCGAACGCTCCGTGCGCGAGCGCGCCCTGGAATGGTCCGCTTCCCTGCCTGGGTCGTCGAGAACCGATGTACGTTCACTGGTCGCAGGTTGACTGATGGATGTGTTCCATCTGCGTTTCGATACCCCGGTGTCCCCGGCATAGGGAACGGGAAAAAATCAACCCGGCGCTCGCTCTCCAAGCCACGCAGACTCGCAGAAGGTGACCAAACTGCTATGAATCTCAACGCACGTGACAGGCTTTTCAGGTTGGCGCTGATTCCTCTGGCCGCTGTTGTCCTCATGGCTACCGGCTGCACCAGCTCCATGACCACCGCAACCCAGTCCAGCGCGGTTACTGGATCGACCTTCGTGGTCGGAACCGACGCGCCCGCTCCTTTTGCCTCAGTCGTCTCGTTTCAGGTACAGGTCGAAAGCGTTCAATTGGTCCCGGCCGGCGGCGGAACCCCGGTATCGATGATCAGTGGCACGCCGACCGTCGACTTCGCTCGATACAACGGTCTGCAAACTTTGTTGGACATGAATGACGTTCCCGTCGGGCAGTACGGCAGCGTGATCATTACGCTCAACTCGACAGGAACCATCGGCTACCTTGTCACCGGAGCCGGAGAGCCGACCATTGCCACCATGCCCGCAACCATCAGCCCGGCCTCGGTGACGGTCACGTTGAACAGGACCCTGAACGTCGTGAACGGCGGCTCGCCCGTGGGCCTGCGCGTTGACTTCGATTTGGCCCAGTCCATAGGTGTGACGAACGGCGCTATCAACGGCAATGTCGATCCGGTATTCGATGTAAGAACAGTGGCCCGCACTGACACTGGCGCTTACATCGACGAGTTGGTCGGCGGCGTGGTCAGCGTGAACCAGACCGCGCAGTCGTTTGTGATCCAGGGACCGCATGGTGAAAATTTCACGATCAACACAAACGGGATGACGGAGTGGGATGGCACTGCCAGCCTGAGTACCTTGACCACCAGCAGCATTGTGCAGGTTTCAGGTCAGTTGGATCCGGCTGACCAGACTCTGGATGCCGACGAAGTGACAGTTCTTACAGATTCGCGCTTCTACGCCACAGGACAGATCACCTATGTCAACCCCCCGCCGCCCGCGACCGGCGCGGCCTCCAGCTTCGACCTCTACGTGCGCGCTCTTGAACCGGCAGACATCTCCGGATCGACAGGCATGCCCATCTCTCTGGGCCAGATTGCGCAAGTGAATCTGACCGGCAGCGAGAAGTACGACATCTACTGGATGCACAATCCGCTCACGCAATTCCTTTTCAACTCCAGCGCGCTGGTGGCGGGGCAAGACGTAGCTATCGGCGGACCGGACACCGGGATAACGGCTGGTACGCCTGGCCTTACCGTCAATCGCATTCACCTGCGCAACTGGGGCTTTAACGGTACTGTGGTTGCCAGCAGCCAGAGTTCGGCCAACGGCACCTTCCAGATGACGGTGAACGGCTTTGCCGGGGTGCTGATCCCGGAGACCATCACCGTATATCTGGGTCCGAGGTGCGACTTCCGGTATGGCTTCGGCGCATTCAACGATCTCGCCAACGCGACCAGCATTCGCGTGGTGGGGCTCTTGCTCAAGAATCCGGCCAATGGCAATGTGGTGCTGATCGCCCGTCACGTAGACGGGCTTGACTTCACCGACTTTACCACCACCGCTTGGCAGCAGTAAGTCGAACACAGAATCGCTCGCGCTGGGGCCGGCATCATGCGGGCTCCGGCGTTTTTTTGCGCCCTCGCCTGGCGGGAAGCGCGGCTTTCAAAATAGGTCTGCGGCTGGCGGAAAGGTGAGCAGCAGGCCAAGCAAGAGCAGTATGAACGCGATCGCGCTGACGCGCGCCATCGCCAGATTCCGGTTGCGCCAGCTCGCGTGCAGACCGGCCCAGCTAGCGAGCCAGAGAACCACGGCGCACGTGGTAACGCCGGAGAGCGGCCCGGTGGGCTTGTAGAAGTTCATCAGGCTCTTGATGCTGGCGGATTGGTCCGCGAGAATCGCGAAACAGGCGATGAGCAGTGAGCCGATGCCGGCCGCCAGAACAGCGGCTGCGCCGGCGCCGTTGGGCCGTGCCTCGCGGGCAGCTGAAGCGGAGGGGATGCCATCGCTCATGGACGCGCTCCTTTCACCAGATGGATGGTGCGTCCACCCTCGACGGGCGCATTCTTGTTCAACATGGCGCCGAAGAATCCGGCGATGCCGGCGGCAAAAAGCGAAATCCAAACGAATCCGAGGACCGCATTCCGAAGCTGGGGATGGTGCTTGAAACTGCGGCCATATTGAAAGGCGACCGTTGCGGCCATCGTGATGCAGATGGGCACCACCCAGGCTACGTGTTCCTTCCACTCCATGCCGATGGAGTGCCACGCGCTGGTGGATGGGCTCGACAGCAGCAGGCGCTGCGGAAATGCGGCCAAACTGGCAGCGTCCGCGGGCGGCGCCGCACGGTACCAGGGATAAACCAGGTAGGCGCCGGTAAGCACAGCGAGCCAGGCGAGCGCGGCCATCGCGGCGAAATAGACGCGGAGGAAAGTTTCGTCCCGTGCGGTGACCGGCGCCTGGCTGTGCGAGGAGTAGCGGCGGTGGAGCTCGACGAGCGCGCCCGAACATGCCATCAGATAAAGCGCGCCGAATCCCATCCCGTGGATCATCGTCCAGAGACTGCGTACGGTGATTTCCATTCAAACCTCCATTTCTCTGCGCGTACCGCGAAAGCTCGCACAAAACGATCGCATCGATGGAACCGTTTCATTGGAACCGTCATCGGTTGCGTGATCGCCGTCTACCCAGGGAGAAATGTTCGTCCAACGAAAGACTCCCCGCGCCGAGAAGCAGAATCGCAATCAGGCCAAGCATCATACAGAAATCTGTGCGGCTCTCGTGCATGGCGGCCCAGAATCCCTGCTTCATCAGCATGGGAATTTTCGTTGTCGCGATTGCAACCGCGATATCGATGAGGAGAGGGATCGCGGCGAAGGCGGTAAAAAAGCCGGCGATCAGCAGAGTACCGCAGACGCATTCCACCACCCCGACAAACGGTCCGGTAAACGCCGGAGCCGGAATTCCGATCTTCGCAAAGCGCCCCGCGCCGAGGGCTGAAGGATAAAGGAATTTCTGGATTCCTTCGGACAGAAAGACCCAGCCGGCAAGTACGCGAAGGAGCAGGAGCCCCCAGGAAGCTCGCTTGCCGGTTATAGTCATCGCCGTCATTTGTTCCTTCCTGTGAATTTGTCGAACCGTGCAAGTGCTTTCTCAGGGGGCGTTGCGGTTTGGGGGGGCGTGGGGAAAAGCGAACTCGTCTGTACATCTTTCCTGTCTTTGGTTGAGTCGCTCTTCGCGTCCTTGCCCCACGTCCAGTACCAGCCCAGGTAGGCGTAATTCTCGGTCTGTCCGGCAATCGAGTGGCCGTAGCAGAAAAGTATCTGCTCGTTGGTGTTGTGCTTGAAGTGGTAGTAGCCGCCCACGTCGATCATCGTGGAAGCCTGCGTCTGCGCCGCCGCGAATCCCTCGGCGCCATGCGCAAAAACCTCCGCGCCCAGTTCCCACTGTTCGCTCAACTCGCGCTTGATCAGCCAGCCGGTGTAAGCAAAGTCGCGGTAGCCGGTTTGCGGCACCACCTGGTAGCCGCCGCCGCCGTCGAAGAGCCACTTGCCGTAGTTCTTTTGCAGCCAGATGGGCAGTTTGTACCAGACCTTCCCAATGCCGAGCCCTTTGTCGTAATTTCCGGTGGGCATCTCGAACATGGTGAAGCTGCCGATCTGCGGCATGTGCTTGCCCTCTTTGATGTATGCGATCTTGGCGCCCAGCTCCATGTCGGTCAGGCCGAAGGCGGCCGGTCCGGTGCCGCCGGGAAGATAAACGGGGTTGTTCGACGGCGCGATGACGCCCCATGGCAGGATGGCGTGGAGCTGCACCCTGGGGATCGCGCCCCAGTTGAACTCGAAGGCCGGCCCGGTGGAGTCGATCTCCGCGGTGGTCCCGTCCACGCCTCCAAAAATGTAGAACTCGTAGTGATGCAGGTCAACCGGAACCGGGTCGTCGGTCTGGTACGGCGGGCCCTGCGCGCCGGCTCGCGGAACGGCAAGCGCGCACAACAGGAGAAACGCCAAACCGAGTCGATTGCCGCCAAGCCGTACCGGAGATTTCCTCTGACCAGGGAAGAACTGCCTTGCCGGGAAAGCCATCTGCGGCAAACCATATATCGAATTCCGATATGAGTCAAGCCAAAA